>JBMFHI010000001.1:0-135325 GCA_049976905.1 Syntrophobacteraceae bacterium
GCCAGGTCGCGCGCCTGGTTGAGGGAGACGCGAATGCGCGAGTTGCGGCGCCGTTCGAGGCCAAGGTCGGCGGCGGTGATGAGAAACTTGTCGCACATGACCATGGCCCGACGTACGCGGTTGATGAGCTCGCGGATATTTCCGGGCCAGTCCCTGGCAACCATGTTCCGCATAAGATCCTCCGACATCCTCTTTACGTTCTTGCAGTAAAGTCTATTGTACTTATCGAGAAAATGCGCGGCGAGGACCGGGATGTCCTCTTTTCTCTCAGCCAGGCTCGGAAGTCGGATATTTATCACGTTCAGCCTGTAGAAAAGGTCCTCTCTAAATTCCCCGCTTCTGATCTTTTCGGGCAAGTTGCGATTGGTAGCGGCAATAAAGCGTATATCCGCCTTGGATATGGAATTTGATCCCACTACCTTATACTCGCCCTCCTGAAGCAACCGCAGAAGTTTTACCTGCATGGTGGGATTTAGTTCCGCGATCTCGTCGAGGAAAAGGGTCCCGTGGTTGGCTTCCTCCACCATGCCTTTTTTGTTGCGAATCGCGCCGGTAAAAGAACCCTTTACGTGGCCGAATAACTCGCTTTCAATGATAGATTCGGGAATTGTGCTGCAGTCTATCGGAATGAACTGCTGAGCGCTCCTTGCGCTTTGAGAGTGAAGCGCGCGGGCTACGAGCTCCTTGCCCGTTCCGCTTTGGCCGGTGATAAGAACGGTTGCCGAAGTTCCGGCCACCTTGTGGATTTGATCCAAGAGGGCCTGCATTATGGGCGTTGAACCTACAAGCTCGGGCAGCGTCGTTTTTTCTTCCAGCTTTTGACGAAGAAAGATATTTTCCTGTTGGAGTTGCTGCCAATTAAGGGCCTGCTCTATGACGTGAAGAATCCTCTCTTTGCGGAAAGGCTTGGTGATGTAGTCGAAGGCCCCCTTGCGGGTGGCTTGAAGGGCCGATTCAATCGTGCCGTAGGCGGTCATGATGATGACTGCGGTTCGAGGGCTTTTTTTCTTTATCTCCTCTAGAGCCTCAAGGCCGCTTTTGCCCGGCATCTTTAAATCCGTCAGCACTACGTCGAAGCTTTTTTGTTCGAGCAGGTGGGACAACTGTTGGGAATCGGCAAGGGTGGTCAATTCGTGAGAGGTCTTCTCGGAGATGATCCTGTTCAAAAGAGCGAGCATGTCTTGTTCGTCGTCCAAAGCAAGAATTGAGGACATAATGATAGCCTTTTTTACAACGTGGGTCTTAATTTAGCCAAATGCCCGTCCAGGAGCCTTTTGTATAATTCATCTGGAATTTTCGCTCCACTTGTGTAGAAGAGTCAAATAAAATGTCAATAACAGGTTACACTCAGTTTTGTATAGACTAAATTAAACCCGGTTTACGGAAAAAGACCATGAAACCTAAGCCCAGGAATAACCGCTTTAAAATTTTGGAGGTTCTCATTGCATCGGCCGTTTTGCTCATTGCGGCCGCTTCATGGCTTGCGCTCTCGACGGCCGCCTATATGAAAAACACCGTAAGAAGCGAGTTCAATGAGCAGCAATTGACTCTGGCGAAGCTGTGCGCGCAGAGAATCGAGGCCCATCTCGACGACGCTGTCGGCGATCTGGGGCTGCTCAACTCTCTTCCCGCGATTCAGTATTTCGACCCCGTACGCTACGATACTTTGCTGCTGTCCATACTCCCGGTTTTTAGCGAAAACTCCATTGTGGCGATTTATCGTATAGATTCTCAAGGCAAGTTCATTTTTCGCGCCAGCGAGCAGGGAATCGTAACCGGCAAGCTAGGGCCGGCAGAGCGCGAGCCAGCGGAGTATCTTGCCTGGGCAAAAGAGGTTGCAAACCGGCGTAAAATCCTGGGTACCTCTTTGCGTTTAAAAGGAGGAGGAAAAGACAGGGGCGATCTCGTCTTCGACCTTATTGCTCCAACGTACGACAATGCCTCCGATTCCACTCACCTGTCGCCCTCCGGTGCTTTTGCGGGCTATATCAGGCTAACCGTGGATGGTTCCTATCTGGTGGGCGAAATAATGAAGGACATCCGCTCGGGCAAGAGCGGCTACGCATGGGCTATCGATTCGCACGGCAGGTTTATATGGCATCCCCACAAACCCTTTATCGGACAAAGCGCCATTTCCGCCCGTCATAACAGGGCCCCTTACCTGCAGTTCTCAAAGATCGATTCGATTCAAAAGGACAAAATGATGCAGGGAAAAGAAGGCACAGGGGCCTATGTTTCGGGGTGGCATCGCGGAATTTCAGAGCCTATGGAAAAACTTGTGGCCTTCGCTCCGGTGCAGATCGAAGGACCCTTTATGAATTATTCCTGGTCGGTAGCCGTTACCGCGCCGGCAAAAGAAGTCGAATCCATGGTCTATTCGATGTATATGAGGCAGTTTTTGCTCCAGGTGCTGATAGTGTTTGCCATTGGGCTTTGCTGTCTTTTCTTTGTGCTCTACGAACGCAGGTGGTCTCTCATGCTCGAGCATGAAGTCGAGGCCAAGACCGAAGATATACGAAAGTATACCGATGAGCTCGAAATTTCGGAGGCCAAATACCGATCTCTTGTGGAAAATGCTGAAGACCTCATCTGCTCCATAGATCGACAGGGGCAGATCAGGACGGCCAACCGGCACATGTGCATAGTTTTCGGCGTAGGGGAAGGCGACGTTACCGGCCAGAGTCTCTACCGGTTTCTTCCGGCCAGGCAGGTTGATGATATCGTTGGCTCTATTCGGGAGGTCCTGGGTTCGGGAAAGGGGAGGAAGGTGGAAAGCAGGCTCGATCTGCCAACGGGAAATTTGTGGTTTGATTTTAAGTTCATTCCGGTATCGGGCGAGGAGAGCGAAGAATATGTTCTAGCTGTTGGAAGAGACATTACGGAAGGCAAGGAAATCGAAGAGCAGCTCATCAATACCGAGAAGTTGGCCTCTTTGGGGACGATGGCTGCCGGTGTGGCTCACGAAATAAATAATCCAATCGGTATAATGCTTGGTTTTTGCGATCTGCTCCTGGAGAAAATGGACCCAGGCTCAATGGAATATAACGATCTCAAGACAATTGAAAGGCACGGCCTGCACTGCAAGAGCATAGTCGAAAGACTGCTGAGTTTTGCGAGGATGGGAGATGAACCCGAAGAGTGCTGCGATCTAAACGCAAGCATTGAGTCCATAGTCTCCATTGTCAGACACAACCTGGAAATGAACAGGGTGGAACTGGCGCTCTCGCTTTCCCCGGGGCTTCCCTACGTTCGAGCCGATTCGACAGGTCTCCAGCAGGTCTTTTTAAACCTTATAAACAATGCCATGCAGGCTATGGGCCCGGAGGGATTGCTGAAAATTGAAACCCGTCCGGTTGCGGGCGCCAAAGTGGTTGAAGCCGTAGTCTCCGACACCGGGTGCGGGATAAGCAAGGAGAACCTCGATAAGATCTTCGACCCGTTTTTTACTACCAAAAAAGTGGGTCAGGGAACGGGGTTGGGCCTCTCTGTGAGCTATGGAATAATCACGAGGTACGGAGGCCAGATTAAATGCCGAAGCGTTACTCAAGAAGAGGCGTCCGGGGCATCTGGAACGATCTTCGAGATAGTTCTGCCCGCCTGCGATTGATGAAGCAAGCCTGGCATAAAGCTTGAATTAAATCTGGAGGCAGGGATGGGAACGTGAAGCGTTGCCGATCCGGCTCTTTTGCCTAAGATACTTACTGAGCTTAGCTCCAGGTGTTCAAGATGGCCGGGAAAAACCGAAAGAATATCCTTATACTCGATCCGGAAAGAGACACGGCTGAACTTTTTTCCAGAGCGCTCGAAAACTACCATGAGGGCTACAAGTGCTATTGGGTGAGCGACCCTCAACAGGCCAGGAGCCTACTTTGCGAGATTCCTTTCAGCTTCCTTATCGCCGATATTTCAATGCTGCAAAAAGATCACTTTTTTCTGCTTAATTCAATCCAGGGGCTGGCTACAGGTACAAAGGTCATTGCCAATGGGTATGTAAACGACCAAAAAAGCATAAGGACAGCCATGGGAAAGGGTGCCGCAGGCTATTTTATAAAGCCTGTTATGGTTTGCGCCCTGCGCAAGCTGATAGACGACTTTTCAGGGAAATGAGCCGATAGGCGGTGTCTTCTCGTGGTTTCATGTTGTCCCGGTTAGGTTTCAGTCGCTGCTAAAAAAAGCGGCTCCGACCTTTGAGTGTGCCCCTAAGAGTTGGAAGGGCAAAAAGTGATGTCGAAAACCGTATTGTTTTCAGGGGTTTTTTTGTTTGAGCTCATTGGGCTTTTTCCCCTGCTTGAGTCCCCAATCCCGAGTCAAGATCGGCACTATTGCCGACAAATTTGTTAAAAAAGGCCACCGCTTGGCTCAACCCGGTAAAACCAAACTCGCCAGATCGATATGTTGATGTATAATAACTATTCGTGTGGGCAGCTTTTGCGTTTCAAAATCTTTTAATCCATCGAGTGGAAAGCATCTCCTATGACTAACAGTGCAGCTAAAGAAAAGATACTGATTGCAAACGACGGGTCGCAACACGCTCTCAGGATGGTCGAATATGTATCTTCGATTCTTGACCGAAGCCGATTCGAGGTGGTCCTCTACCATGTCGTTACCCGGGTTCCTGAATCGTTTATCGAGTTTGGGGAAAAGCCCTCCGCTTATCCTTATGGGTTGGTGAGCGTTGAAGAATGGGAACAAAAACAGCAGAAGGCTATCGAGTCCTTTATGCAAAAAGCAAGCTCCCTTCTTTTTAATGCCGGCTTTGCCCAAGAGGCGGTAACGGTAAAAATCGAGGACAGAAAGAACGGAATTGCCCGTGACATCGTGGCGGAGTCCCAAAACGGCTACAAGGCTCTTGTTTTGGGAAGACGAGGTCTAAGCAATCTAAAGGATTTTATGCTGGGCTCGGTCGCAGAGCACCTTCTGGGGCTGGTGCCGATCCCCATGTGGGTCGTTGGGGCCGGCACCATACCGCGCAAAGTGCTCGCATGCCTGGATGGCTCCGAGGAGTCCATGCTCCCGCTGGCTCATCTCACAAACGTTTTGCAACCGGGCGGTTCTATCGAAATAAATCTATTCCATGCGGTTCGCGGTTTTCACAGTTTCAGAAATTTTGTACGCGAGGTACTTTCCTCGGAAACCGACAGGCATGCGATCGAAAAAGCCCAAAGCCAGTTGGATGAGGCCGCCTCGCTAATGCATCCTTCCTTTGACAGGGCAAGGCAGATTCTTGTCTCCGGAGGAATAGACCCCGCAAGAATTCATGAAAAGATAGCGCGCGACGTGGCACACTCGGCCCATGCCATTGTTCAGGAAGCCGAAGAGGGCGGCTACGACACTATTCTTATGGGCAGAAAAGGGCTTTCCAAAGTTCAGGAATTTACAATGGGAAGCGTCAGTAGAAGGGTGATCCACCTGGCCAAGGACAGAACTGTCTGGGTTGTGTGATAAAATTTTGCCGGTTTTGCCGTACAGTCCTCTGTTGTGTCATTCATTGAGGTTTTTAGACAAACCGACTTTCCGGATTTTCATCGTTTTTTTAAGTTATGTTCGTTATTTTTCACTAAAAGTGAGTTAGTCTCAGTTTGCGCCATATAAATTTGCAGGGGCCCGGGGGTGGTTTGGCCCTCTGCGGAGAGCGGCTTTATTCATGAGAGCGGATCGGCACAAGAGAACAGCAACCGAGCAGTTGAATATGTTTGAAAAACCGCGGGTCGAAGGCAATGGGTTAGGTGGACAAGCTCCGCTTGCCGAACGAATGCGCCCCGGGGGTCCGGAGGAATTTGTCGGCCAGTCGCATTTGCTCGGTGAGGGCAAAATACTTGATCGTTTGCTTAAAAACCGCCAACTTCAGTCCCTTATTCTCTGGGGACCTCCCGGGTGCGGTAAAACGACTCTGGCAAAAATTATAGCCAATCACACCGAAGGCTACACTATTTTTTTGTCTGCGGTGATGGCCGGAGCGCGCGAGATACGGGAGGCGGCAAGGGAGGCAAAAGAGGTTTTCTTAAAGGGCAAAATGCGAACGTGGCTGCTGATGGACGAAATCCACAGGCTCAATAAGGCACAGCAGGACACGCTTTTACCCCACGTCGAGGACGGGACCCTGCTGCTTTTGGGGGCTACGACGGAAAACCCCTCCTTTGAGATTATACGGCCGTTGCTCTCCCGTGCCAGGGTGGTGGTTTTAGAGCCTTTGGATGAAGCCGATTTAAAGAAGATAATCGCTCGCGCCCTTGGCGATGAGCCAAGGGGGCTTGGAAGGTTTGCGGCCCATCTTAGCGAGGATGCCCTCGACTACCTTATCGCAGGCTCTGGAGGGGATGCGCGGGTAATGCTCAACGGATTGGAAATCGCGGTCCTTACGACTGCCCCTGATTGCCAGGGCGTTAGAACTGTGGATTTGGAAACGGCCAGGGAAGCTTTGCAACGCAAAGCCGTTCATTATGACAAGGCAGGAGAGGAACACTTCAATCTTATTTCCGCGCTCCACAAAAGTGTAAGGGGAAGCGATCCGGATGCGGCGCTCTACTGGCTGGCCCGGATGCTCGAGGGCGGTGAGGACCAACTCTACATTGGCCGACGGATCCTGAGGATGGCTTGCGAAGATATCGGGCTTGCCGATCCCGCGGGTATGGTGCAAGCTGTAAATGCTTTGCACGCCTATCATTTTCTGGGAAGCCCGGAGGGTGAGCTTGCCCTTGCGCAGGCTGTCGTGTATCTTTGCCTTGCGCCCAAAAGCAACTCGCTCTACACAGCCATGGGCAGCGCCAGAAAAACGGCGGCAAACAGCGGAGCCTTAGGTGTGCCTGCTCATCTTCGCAATGCGCCGACCGAACTTATGAAAAATCTTGGCTACGAGGAAAAATATAAATACGCCCATGATTTTGAAGGCGGATGGGTCCCTGAGGTCTACCTGCCAGGGGAACTGAGAGGCACGGTTTTCTATGAACCCAAAGCCGGATGGGAAGCCCGATTTAGCGACCAGCTCCATGAAAGGCGCGCCAGGGTGAGTGATTTGGCCACAAGAAAAAAAGGCCCAGAAAAATGAGATCGATTCAGGCCGAAAAACAGGTTTTGGAAAGTGTCAAACCCTTTAAGCTTGTAAAGTACATAGCGATATCTACCCTCGTGGTGATCCTTGCCTGTACCGTGGTTTTATCGGGGTTTATATCGCAAAAGGCCAAGGAGTTGCTGCTTAAAAAAAGCGAACAATATGCACTGCTGGTCGCTGAAAATCTTAACCATCAGGTCTTCTACCTCTTTACCCTGCCAACGCTGGTTACCGAAGGAGAGATCCGCCTGAGCGATCCCGAGCAGCATCAAAGACTGGACACGGTCGTAAAAAATACGATTCACGGGCTGTCCGTGAAAAATGTAAACATCTACGATAACAAGGAAGTACTTGTCTACAGCACAGGAAAGGGAAAGATCGGGAGCAAGGGAAAAATTGGGCCGGCTTTTCAATCCGCTATGGCCGAACAGCCTGTTTCGATGCTCTCGCCTGGAAAGAGCCGCTTTTTCGGTTTCGCCCCCAAGGGCGGCAAACGGATGCTTACGACCTATTTGCCGATGTGGGTGGAAAGACCTCTTAGCTGGAAGAAGGGCAGGGTCCTGGGCGTCTTTGAAATCACCCAGGATGTAACCACGGATTACAAAACCACCAGGCGGTTCCAGTGGATCGTGGGGCTAAGTTTTCTTTTGTTTGTGGGCATTCTTTTTTCTACGATCCTTTTTATCGCAAGACGCGCTGAGCGAATAATCACGGCCAGGAGTATCGAAAAGGACAAGCTTGAAGAAAAGCTCCACCAGTCCGAGCGACTGGCTTCGCTTGGAGAAATGATTGCGGGGGTCTCCCATGAAATTCGCAATCCGCTTGGAATCATAAGAAGCACCGCGGAACTGCTCGATTCCCGTGTTGAGGGCGAGAGGCTAAAAAGATTTTCTTCGATTATTGTCGAAGAATCGACACGGTTAAACGATATTCTGACCGAATTTCTCGATTTTGCAAGACCGCAGACCCCTCACCCGGTCAAATGCAGGATCGAGGACATTCTGGACAGAAACCTCTTTGTTTTGGAGGCCGAATGTCAGAAGTCGGGAATTGATGTTCTAAAGCATTATCAAACGGACGATTATTGCATCGAGGCGGACGTGGATATGCTCTACCGCGCCTTTGTAAATGTCTTTGCCAATGCGGTGCAGGCCATGCCCGAAGGAGGACTCCTTAGCGTTGAGACTGCGATTTTAAACGGTAAAACGGGCGAGCCTCGGGTTGAAGTTCAGGTGCGGGATACAGGGTGCGGTATTGCTGGGGAAACGCTAAAAAAGATTTTTAACCCATTTTTTACTACCCGTGAAAACGGAACGGGACTGGGACTTGCGATAGTAAGGACAATTATCGATCACCACGGCGGAGAAATTGAGGTAGTTAGCGAAAAAGGACAGGGCGCGGCCATTATTATACGGCTTCCGTTTACTCAACCCGACTTCAAACCTGAATGGGAGGTTTCGCAATAGAATGAACACGGTGCTGATCGTCGATGACGAAAGGAATTATCTGTTGGTGCTATCGGAGTTGCTCTCGGAAGAGGGCTACGAGGTCGTAACCGCTGAAGGCGGACTGCGCGGCCTGGAGTGCATCGAGGAAAGCGACTTCGACGTTGTTATTACGGATATGAAAATGCCGGGAATGGATGGGATGGAGTTTCTGGAACGTCTCAAGCTCCGGTTGCCCGACACTCCCGTTGTTATGATGACCGCTTTTGGCAGTGTGGAAAAGGCCGTGGAAGCTATGCGCAAAGGCGCTTTCGACTATATCCTCAAGCCTTTCAAAAATGAGGAATTAAAGCTAACCATACTAAAGGCCATAGATCATTACCACCTTGTCAGGCAAAACCGCCAGATGGCCCGGGAACTACAAGGCAAGTACCACTTTGGCAATATAATCGGCAAGAGTTTGAAAATGCAACGCATCTTCGAACTGATCGAAAAAGTGGCGCCTACAAAGGCAACCGTTTTGATAACGGGAGATTCGGGCACAGGCAAGGAGTTAATTGCAAGGGCGATCCACTACAACAGCCCAAGAAACGAGCAACCCTTCATATCGGTAAACTGCGGAGCTCTACCGGAAAACTTGCTGGAAAGCGAGCTTTTCGGGCATGAAAAGGGCGCCTTTAGCGGTGCGGTAAATCAGAGGAAGGGCAGGTTCGAGCTTGCCCACGAAGGCACTCTTTTTCTTGATGAAATAAGCGAGATGTCCTTCCCCCTCCAGGTAAAGCTGCTTAGGATTTTGCAGGAAATGGAGTTTGAAAGGGTAGGAGGCAGCCATACGTTAAAAGTGGATGTCCGGATGGTGGCCGCTTCCAACCGAAATCTGAAAGAAGAGGCGGCCAGTGGAAGATTTCGAAGCGATCTCTATTACCGGTTGAATGTAGTCCACGTTCACCTGCCCTCGCTTAAAGAAAGAAAAGACGACCTGCCTTTACTGGTAAATCATTTTCTTGCCAAGTACGCCAAGGAGGCCATGCGCGAATCGATCGTCATGTCGTCTGAGGCACTGGGGCGCATTCTCGACTATGATTGGCCGGGAAACGTTAGAGAGTTGGAAAATGCCATTGAAAGGGCCATCATCCTTTCAAGCGGCAAGGAAATCGAGGTCAAAGACCTGCCTGGCGAAGTAAGGGATTTAAGGCCGCCTGCAAATGCAGGGGAGCAAAAACAAATGCCCGGGGCTAACTTGGAACTCGAGCTTAGCGCCGGGGAGCGTTTGACCGAATCAGGTCTTAAGGTCCGGCAGATGAGGGCGATTGAATTCATAAAGATAAACGGGTTTATTACCAATAAATATTATTCGAAGCTTGCCGAAATTTCCGAGCGCCAGGCGCTGCGGGAACTCAGTGAGTTGGTCGAATCGGGCAGACTTCTAAGGATTGGAAAGGGCAGGGCTTGCCGGTATGTACAAAGCTGAAGTCGCGGGAAGACGCGGTTGCCGGTTGCTTGCTCATTTAAAATCAGCTCATGATTTCATCTGAGTTTGCAAGAGGGCCTCTTTTAGGTGTTTGTGTCGATTTGAGAGCGGGCAAGCTCGTCGCAGCGCTCGTTTTCGGGGTGTCCTGAATGCCCGCGCACCCACACCCACTCGATTTGATGTTTGTGCGCAAGGGAGTCGAGGGCTTCCCATAGCTCCCGGTTTTTAACGGGCTGTCTGTCTTTGGTCATCCATCCGTTTCGCTTCCACCCGTGTATCCAGGTCGTGATTCCGTTTTTAAGATACTGCGAGTCTACGTGGGCCCTAACGGTGCACGGTTCTTTTAAAAGCCTCAGGGCCTCGATGACAGCAAGCATCTCCATCTTATTGTTGGTCGTATATTTTTCAAAACCTGAGACGACCTTCTCGGTTTCCTTAAAGCGCATGATGGCGGCCCATCCGCCAGGTCCAGGATTGCCGCGGCAGGCGCCGTCGCTAAAGATTTCCACGATTTTGCCCGGCTGGTCCAGGCCGTTTGCCTTTCCATTGTCCACATGAGGATTGAAGTCAGAAGTTTTAGCGCTGGTCATCAATATTTCCTGAAAGGTGAAAGCCTTCGACGCACGAAACGCTCGATCGAAGTGGAGGATAAATCGCCAATAATGCCGATCAGGCGGTTAACGGGAACCTCGGCTCGCGCCATGGCCTGATGGCCGCCCGCACAGCCAAGAGAGCCGAAGGCCCGCCTGATGAGCCTGCCGGCGTCCTTGCGATAGCCGCCGTTTCGCACGATTACAATGAGGTTGCCTTGATAGAGTCCTGAGACGATAGTCCAATTAATATCATGGATTTTCAGCATGAATTCGGCTACTTCGACCAGGATATCCGATGAGGGGACCTCATCTAAGTGAGCGAAAAGGCGGTCCTTTACAACGTGTTTTCGGCTGAAAGCCCTATTGAAAAACTTGGTATCGCTCAGGGAAAGGTCGGAAATCTCGATTTTCCTTAGGATATTGTGGTCGGCAAATTCGAACAGGTACCTAAATGCATCTATGTCTTCGAGCAGTGTGTGGCGTTCGAAGTTGCGCGTATCGGTCTTTATCCCATAAAGCAGAGCTGTGGCGATGGTTTGGGAAGGCGAAACGCCCGCAGTTCGCAAATATTGAGTCATTATGGTGGAGGTGGCTCCGTAATCTGGACGAATATCGCAGAAGGCCGCTTGCAGGTCCTGTGTTTGAGGATGGTGGTCGATAACCGCGGTGAAATTAAGTCCACTGAAGAATGCGTTATGCGAGGGTTGGCCGTCTACGAGCACAAACTTATCGGCTTTGATCGAATCGGGGCTTTGCAAAGAAATAAGCGGCAGGCGCAGCAACCTGGCCATTGTGAGGTTGTTCAATCTTCTTATCTGTCTGATGATTCCTATCGATACGGCGGCCACCTTGTGCCACAGCAGTCTTTTTACGGCAAGTGCGGCACCGATTGCATCAGGGTCCGGGTCGATTGTAATAACAACGGAATCTTTGGAGGCAAAGCATGAATAGAATTCATCAAGCTGGGGTTTCCAGGTTGCAGCCTTGAGTGCATGAATTGAGGGAGCCGCCGAGATGTGATTCATAACATGAGAATATACCCTGAAGAGGTTAACGAAAAAAAGGGTGGTCTTTATGGACCACCCTGGATTTTCCGTTGGAGCGGGAAACGGGATTTGAACCCGCGACTTCAACCTTGGCAAGGTTGCACTCTACCGCTGAGTTATTCCCGCGTGGAGTTCCGTAAAATTAGTAGAAAACGTCGTTAAGGTCAAGAGAAAAAAGACAATCGTCCAGCGCAATTTCAACTCACGGGTTCAGGTCCATGGCCGGTAGACTCGAAGACTTCAAAGAAGCGGCAGAATCTTTGTTTGCCGGTAACGGCAAGGAGAATGGACTTAAATGTATCGGGGTATTTGTCGAAAACGCCTTGGACAAACCACGCCCCCAAAGTCGTTTTTACCGGCTCTAACGATTTGCCGACAGACGCAGAATTCCGCAGGTACCTGCCAAACTGCCTTGATCCACGTAGGGTGTAAGAAGGGACGCGAGGCGATCCTTGAGGTTCCTGGCCTGGATGCAGGCTGCTGCGGAAAGCTATCCGCATCAAGTGGAGAATAGAGTCCGAAAAAACATTCCCCAAAGCACAGGGCTTTTTGATTTTAACGTCTACCAGAACCGCGGGGTCTTGACCGTATCTGTTTAAAAAAAAGCGGCAATCCCACCAGGCTAGGAAAGCTTAGAGCCTACTTGGAGTCATTCCTTACGGCCGCTTGCCATTGCTCGGGCAGAGGTTGAGGCCCCGGCTTGATCCCGGCAATATCCGGATCTTCACCACTATCATTGGGGACACGTTCGGCGCGGATTTTTCTGGCTTCCAGACGACGCGCTTCCTTATCCCTGTTTTTCTGCTGCCTATCTTTTTCTTTTTCCCGTTTTTGGAAAGTATCTCTTGATCTTTGAGCCATCACATAACTCCACAGACTTTGATGTCGCTATAACTAATACCTTGGCCCGCGAAATGGACGCTTGGCAGGGGGCTTCGCCTGGCTGAGCTTTATGAGGTTCTCTTTTAACCGGGTCCCATTCAGTGCCTTCATAGCTTTGTCGGCATCTGAATTGTTAGGCATATCCACGAATCCAAAACCTTTTGACTGGCCCGAAGGTCTTTCTTTTATAATGCTGACCGCCCCCACTTCGCCAAAACCGGAGAAAAGGTCTCTTAAGTCAATTTCAGTGACATCGTATGCTAAATTTCCCACATAGATATTCATTCAGTCTCCTCTACTTTAGGGGAATATATTTTGGTAAGATTTCCAGGCATTTCTCCAAAAAAGGAAAAGCCGGAGTTTTACCCCGGCTTGTTCCTTAAGTTTGGAAATGGAGCTACTGGCTAAAGTTTTCTTACCTGGGTAGCTTGAGGACCCTTTGTGCCTTTTTCTTCGACAAAGCTTACCTTGTCGCCCTCAGTAAGGGACTTGAAACCGCTGCCCTCAATGGCCGAAAAATGAACAAACAAGTCATTTCCGCCGTCTCTTTCAATAAAACCAAAACCCTTGCTCTCATTAAACCACTTCACTCGACCTTCCGCCATTTTTGGATCCTTTACTGTGTTTGATTTTTCAATACCCGCTTTGGAGCTGATCAAGAATCGCTTTTGACGAAAGCCCGACTCAGAAACTCAACGAACAAAACGGCATTTGATATTTGATTATGGATAATAACGCTTCCTTAAATAAAAAGCAACCTCGGGATCACACATGGTGATCTTTGTATCGTTTTTTGGCGGATCTGCTCCTGGGAGGGAGAGCGGCTAATAAGGGTGACTGAGGTCTTCTCTGAGAGGGAAAAACAGCCGCGAGGAAACCATCCCTGTGATCTCGCGGCAGTTTTCCCTCTACGAAGAAGCCGGTCTAAATGCCTCAATTGTACCGGGCTTATTGCCCGGGCGAGGTGCTGGGGGACTGGGGTTGAGAATTATAATTGTTCATCCCGCCGTTTTCGCCGGGATTGTTCGGGTTTTGAGTGTTCATGCCGTTATCCGCGGGCATGTTGCTTTGTGAACCTCCATAGCCCGGAGAGCTGGATGTGCCTGCTCCAGGACTTCCGGGTCCTCCACCCGAGCCAGCCTGGGCAAAGGCTGCGGCCGGCATGATGGTAAGGGCCAGAATAGCCGCTGCTGCTGCAACAAGTTTTTTCATCCTGGTTTTAAATTTCATGGAATTCTCCTTCAATTTGACTTTCGGGGAAGGATTTTCGGTGAGATGAACCATGCAGTAAAACTAACAATCCCAAACCAAAAGTTCAATCCATCGCCAGGTAACTCCAATCAAACCGCTCGCTCTTGACGGCCTCGGCTTGGGGCCTCTGTCAAAGAACGCATAGACTGTCGATCCGCTGATCGTGGATGCGGACCTGGCTCACCCTTTTTGCGGGGCGTGGACCGCATCTCGTATTATTTGACCTTCTTGGTTTTTGCGCATCGCGCTAAGATCTGGTTTCCGATCTTGTTTATACGCTTTGGGCCAAGAAGATAAACGAATCAATCCCATTGACCTGCCGGCTCAATAAGAAACAGTCGCGATTTTCTTGCAAGCTGGATTCAGAGCAACTTGCCCCAGGAAAGCGCAGCCTTTTCAATGCTGATTCCGATCTGATTCTGGATGAGTTCTTCCCCGCGCAAAGTAAACGGCACAAAGACAAGGCGGAAATCCGTGAGTGAGAAAGACATTGCGTTGAGGTGGGGTATCACATTTTTTTGGGGGCGAGCAATGGAGGCGATGAACACCCTTAGGGCCTCCAAGGCATCATTTAGAGGCAGGGTGACAGGGTATAGGTTCGTTTTATGGACCTCTGCCCGGTCCTCGACCTCTTTTTGTAAAAAAGTCATTGTCTTTGCCAACCGCAAAAAAAGACCTGGGTAAATTTTAAAGGCCGGCACCGCGAAATGGGCGGCTTCCTTTTCCCACTCACTGAGGACCACCCGGGGAAGGTTTGCCAGGCGCACCAAGTCTGCATAGGACTTGATTTGCAGACCTGAGACATCGGCTGCGATGCGCCAGAAAGGAAGGTAGACGTCGGGTTTATCACCACCACTGGGAGCGATGAATGCGAAGGGGACGCTTTCGAAGGCGAAATTGCGGGCCTGCCAGGCCGTGGAGCAGTTAGGACAAAGCAGAACGAGGCTGTCTTTTTCCCCATCGAGATCGAACCCGCACTGGGGGCAAAGTGTTGGAAGAAAAAAGATTTGATCTTCGGGCTGCAAGGTATTTTCGCCATCTGGGCCTGCCAGGGCTTGCTCCTGGGCCTGGCAAATCTTGCGATCCAGTATCGCGTCATAGAGCCATCCGCCCGCCACATAAACCGGAGAGTATATGAGGCTTTTTATCTCTCCAATAAACATGTCGGCCACATGTCCCGGGCCATTGGAGGAGCCCCCGCAACCGGAGGTGGTCCTGAATGGAAGCTGAGGTTTTAGGAATCGGCCCGGGACATCCGGGACGACGTAGCGAAGCTTTAATACCTGAGGCCTTACACCAAGTGAAAGCGGCAGTTCCGCCATCTTCATGGCAAGTATATTGGAATCGGCAATTTTTCCCGAAACCTGGAGTTCATCGCAACTAAAGGCCATCCCCTTAAATCTCCAGTAAGGCAGGAAGAAAAGCTCAGTTCTGGGCTGGGGCGGGGCAAGGAAAAACTGGAAGCTGTCCTTTGGACAAATATAGAGGCGGGTGCGGCAAAACTCGCATTTTAAAATACGGTCGGTCTCCTCCATTTCCACCGGGGCGCCACATTGAGGGCAAGGGTGCTCGATTTTCCAGCTCATGCCAGTTTCTCACCACATGCGTCACAGAATATGGAACCCGGAAGATTTTGAGCACCGCACCGGGAGCACTTTTTCGCCTGATTTTCGGTAGATACGGCAGCGCCGCACATCGGGCAGAACTTGGAATGGGGCGGCAGGTTGGCCCGGCACTTTTGGCACTGATCGAAGACCACCGCATGATAACCGCAGTAGGGACAAAAATTCGAATCTGAAGGAATATTTTTCTTGCATTGCGGACACTCAACGCCAGCCTGGATGGGGGCGGGGGCAGAGTCGGCTTTCTTCATGGATTCAGAAAAGATCCCCGGCATCATCATGGCCATACCCATACCCACTCCGGCCCCCGCCTCGGACCTGGATTCGGCCGACTTTTCAATAGCCATTGCCGTTTTCATCTTGACCAGGTTATCCAAATTGTCGAAAAGCGAAAGACTGCTCCTGTCGTCTATGGCCTTTTGGACTTCCGGGGGAGGAGTGATCGAATTTATGTATATATTGGTCAGCGCGAGGCCGAAATGGCTGAAATCTTCCTTTAGCATCCCTTCCAACTCAGTTGACATCGACTCGTATTTACCGGGAAGATTAAGGATCGAGTCGAGGTGCTGGCCCATATAATCGTTAAACCGCGAACCGATCACCCGGTCAAGGTAGAGGCCGAGGTCTTCGCTGGTTTCGATCCCCTGTGTGCCTGTAAGGGAGTTGATAAGCAAAACAGGCTGGAGCACCCTCATATTGAGAATACCGAAAGCGCGCAGGCGAACCAGGCCAAGCTGGGAGTCGCGGAACGCGACCGGATCGCGCGTCCCCCACTTCAGGTTGGGAAACTCCTTCATATTGACCATGTAGACCTCGGCCCTAAGGGGGCTGGTGAAGCCCCACGGCGCGCTAAGCGCCCTGGTAAGAACGGGGATATTGCCCGTAGTCAGGGTGTGACGCCCGGGGCCGTAAACGTCATAAGCCTTTCCTTCGTAAAAAAGGACGGCGGCCTGGCTTTCACGCACTATCAGCTGCGCGCCATGCTTTATGTCCGCTGAACCCGATTGGGGTATTCTATGTACTATTTCTTCGCCCGATTCGTCGAACCATTCTATTATTTCAAGAAAAACCGCGTTTTTGTCGCCCATTGTGAGTACCTCCTTTTGTGGTCGCCCTCTATAATACATGAATTTAATGTTGCAAGGATAAAAGAAATCAAGGGTATTCTGTTGTGATCCGCATGGCCGGCAGAGTCGGCAAGGAAGTCCAATTTGCTGCTCTGCGATCTCCAAGGTCTCTTCGTGTGTTGCCACATCGTCTTGCAGGGATGGCTGAGCGGTCTTGGAGACTCTCTTTGCTGATATTTTCACGCGTCGGTTGCAGCATCGTTATGGATTCACCAAAAAAAAGCACGAACAGTGAGTTGCGTTTTTGTAGTACTTTGAATTTTTTAGAGGTGTGCCGGGCCGACACTGCTTAACGCGACTTGCGTCCCATTAACAATTACTAAGACCGTCATTGATTACCGAACATATTCCGTGTCCACACATCATTGGTGGGCAACGCTCCGGCTTTTACCCACCCTTCTCGGAATGTTCGGTTATTTATGCATTTGTTAGTACCTTAATTTATCCCTCCTTTTACACTTTCATCCCCATTTCGTCTTCCATGCAACTTCATTATTGTCCATGCTTATGGAACTATCTTTGTTTTGCGAAAGCATATCACTGCCTCCAAATTTTAGATGGATGCGCAAAAAACCGTCTCGGACCACAATCGAGCCAAAACTGCCGCAAAGGAGATCGCACTGGGCGTCCCTGCCGTTACACCCGCAAAATGAAGGAACTAGCACTATCCGAGCTGTTGCTTAGGCTGAATAACGCCGGAAGGAATGGAAAATTTTTCTCTTTTAAAGGGACTTGATAAAGAAAAGGAGCAAAAAATGAAGAAACAACTTTTATGGCCCTCTTTAGCCTTTTTGACATTGTTTCTTTGCGGTTTATCGGCCACATTGGTTCTTGCCGGCGATGAATCATCGATTGTGGGCAGCGCGGTAAAGGATCTGAAAACCGCAGTGCACTCCAAAAGCATCTCTTCACAGGAATTACAGCAGTCTTACGGACTGGCGATCATTCCCTCTTACTGGAAGGCTGCACTGGTTGGAGGGTGGCAGCATGGGGTCGGGGTGCTCATGGTAAAAACGGGCAATAACACATGGAGCGACCCTGTCTTCATATCGGCCAGCGGCGGCAGCCTGGGAGCACAGGTCGGTTTTGTCTCAGGCGACATGATCATGTTCTTTAAAGACAAAAGGGATGTCGATAAGATCATGAACGGAAAATTCCGGCTGAGCCCAAGCGCTACAACAGCCGTTAAACCGGGCGAAAAATCGCAGCCCAACACCAATGCTTCACAAGTAAGTACCTATGTCGACACCAGCGGCGGATTTATCGGCGCTGCCGCGGAGGGCGTGGAAATATCGGTCGAGCAGAAATCGAATGCAACTTTCTACGGAGATAAAAAAGCTACGGCAAAGACTATTACAGCAGGTACGGTGAAAGTACCCAAAACCGCCCAGGAGCTG
The DNA here is from genome assembly GCA_049976905.1 of Syntrophobacteraceae bacterium. Classification (GTDB taxonomy): domain Bacteria; phylum Desulfobacterota; class Syntrophobacteria; order Syntrophobacterales; family Syntrophobacteraceae; genus SbD1. The sequence continues at coordinate 17,883 of JBMFHI010000001.1, forward strand.
CAAAAAACCGCGGAAAAATTGAGTGCGAGCTAGCTTTGCAAAATCGCCTCAGGCTAGAGCGGCTTTGGTTAGCGTTTTAAGCCGCTCCAGCCCTAGAAGTTGATCTCTTCTGTGAAGCCGTACCGTCTAATTTTTCCTCTCGGACATTGTCTCATGGTACTTTTTCACAAGCAGCGGCAAGAACTCTGAGGCATCGGCTATGACGGCATAATCGGCGCGGTTAAAGATTGGGGCGTCTGGGTCGGAGTTTACCGCTATCACGCATTGCGCCCCGCGCATACCGGCAAGATGCTGAGGGGCGCCGGAAATGCCCAGGGCTAGATAGAGCCGGGGGGCAACCTGGCGGCCGGTTTCACCAATCTGGCAACTGTAAGGTAAAATTTGCGAATCGCAAAGAGGCCGGGAGGCCCCGAGGGCAGCATTTTTTAAAATTTCGATCACCTCGTGGACCAAGTCGAGCCATTGAGACCCGGCTATCATGCCCCGGCCGGCGGACACGATCACTTCGGCTTTTTCAAGGGAGCTGTTCTGGGCCGTCAATGGCTCCATACCGAGGTGAACGTAGTGATCGTTAGTTTTTAGAAAGTTACGCCTTAGGACATTTACCTGTGAGTTTTGCACATTTTGGACGGCAAAGGCGCCCGAATTTAGCGTAACAACCCATGGCGAAGCTGTGGGACTTACCATCGCCTTCCATCTTCCGTTCATGAGGGAGCGCTCGAACACAAGCTGAGCGTTTTTGTAGCTAAAGGCTTCCACACCGGTAACAACTGGAGCGGCAAGCCTTGTGGAAAGGCTTGCCGCAACCTGGCAGGAGAGCATGGAATGGGGAAAAGTTATGATTTGCGGGGTGTGCTCCAAGGCGAGAGCTTCCAGCGCATCTGCGAGCAAAAGCGGGTGAGGATGCTCGAAGGCCGGATTTTCCATAAACAGCAATTCGACCGGGTTGCGGCTGGCTTTTGAAAGGGATTCGGCGATTTTTCCCACCGTTTCTTTGCCCAGGTCGCCGGTTGCGGGGAGTACGAACATGATCCGGCTAAATCCCAAATCCTTTGAAATGCTGTTTGCAAACCCCACCAGATCTTCAGAAGAAGGGCTAAGCCGTTCGCCGTCCAATTGCCCTACCAAAAGAATATTTGAATCCATTTAAAGCTTCCTTTATCCTGGTTATCTTAGAAAAGATTTTTTGGCGAGAACGGCGAGCAACTTTTCGGCCTTTTCGACCAAGGAACCTTCAATGAACTGGGTTTTTTCCGATCTTTTGGGAAGCGTGACCGTTTGCGTATATTTTTCGCAATCTTTAACGGGTTCGGCGGCAATGACCTTCTTTATTTCCTGAGTCCTGGATCTTAGCATATTGCGAACCGAGGGGTAACGGGGCCGGTTTACGCCACTTTGGATGGTTATCAAGGCGGGCATGGACAAAAGGATTTCCCTGCGCCGGGAGCTTTGCATCTCGCAGAGGAGCCTTACGGTTTTGCCTAACGGGTCGGGATCGCTCTTAACGACGGAAACCGCGCAGGAAACGCCAAGGGTTTCCGCGATCATGGGGCCCACGAGCGCCTGCATGTCGTCTTCGGCCATAGCGCCGGCTACAATCAGGTCGTAGCCTTCAGAGCGCGCAAAGCCGGCGAGTAGTTTTGCCGTTGTTTGTGCTGGAATAAAGCCCTCTACCGGATAATCTATATGAAAGGCCCGATCGGCCCCCATGGCGAGAGCTCTTCTAAGGGCTTCGCAGACCCGTGGGGGGCCAAGGCTTAATGCATCCACACAGGTCCCGGCGATGGTTTCCTTTATGCGAAGGGTTTCTTCCACAGCGTATTCATCGAAGGGATTCATGCGGTACTTAAGAGGAACACTGTTTTTGACCCACCCCTTTTGCTTATCGAGGCAGGGCATACTTTCCAGATCCGGGACCTGCTTAATGCACACAAGAATTTTCACGGCCGGGATTCTCCTAAATTCATGGTCTTTTGTTTCCAATACAGCAGGGCCTGGCGAGAAGCAATAAAAAAAGCGAGCGCTCGCATTATTTTTATTGACGCCGACCAAACCACCCGCTATTCTCGCTCTACTCTTAGAAGTAACGGAGGAAAGTCCTTGAGTTTGCTCTATTTGATCCGCCACGCACAGGCCTCTTTCGGACAGGCCGACTACGACCGTCTCTCAGAGCTTGGCCATGAACAGGCACGTCTTCTGGCCGTTCATTTAGACCGTACCGGAGCCGGCTTCGATGCGATCTACCTGGGCAGCCAGCTTCGCCACGATCAGACGCTTGAAGCCTACAGAAGGGTTTGTTCCCAGAAGGGAAACGGTCTGCCCCCGGTGTGCAAAAGCGACTTTTTCAACGAGTACGACGCAGGCTCGATACTAAGGACCTTTGTTCCCATTTTGATTCGTGAAGAACCTGGTTTTGAAGCTCAAGTCGCACAGATGACGACCAGCAACCGCTCGTTTGAAAAGGTCTTCGAAAAGGTTTTGCAGCGCTGGTTCGATCACGAAGGCGAGGCGCACAATTTTGAAAGCTGGGCGAGCTTTACCTCTCGCGTGCAACGTGGAATCAGGCAAATCATGGACCGGGAGGGTTCGGGAAAACGGGTTGCTGTCTTTACCTCGGGAGGGCCTATTTCGGCGGTTGTCCAAAAGGCCCTGGGGCTATCTAACCAAAGCACGATACGTATTGCCTCGCAAATTGTAAACAGTTCCGTTAGCCGCTTCAAGTATAACGGGGAAGCGGTGATGCTGTTTGGATTTAATGATATCACACACCTGGAATTGGATGACCCGGATCGTCTGATTACTTATCGGTAAGGCCGACCGAGTGCAACAGGGATCGAAGGAGAAAGCCATGGATTTTACAGTTTCGGAAAAAATGCAGGTAATTCTTGAAATGATCAATGAATTTGTCGACCGGGAGCTCATCCCCCTTGAGCCGGCATTTCTTGCGGGGCGCGAATCCGAGGTTTTGGTCGAGCTGGAGCAAAGACAGAGGATGGTAAAGCAGATGGAGCTCTGGGGCCCATGCCACCCAGTCGAATACGGCGGGATGGGACTAAGCCTCATGGAGCACGCGCTTGTTTCCGAGGTATTGGGGCGCACACCGATGGGTCATTTTGTGTTTTGGTGCCAGGCCCCCGATGTTGGTAATATTGAGCTCCTTCACCAGTTCGGGACCGGGGAACAAAAGGAAAAATACCTTCGCCCTCTGGTTGCGGGCAACATCCGCAGTTGCTTTTCCATGACGGAGGTAAGCCTTGCGGGTTCCAATCCGGTCATGATGGATACAACGGCGGTAAAGGAGGGGGACGACTACGTTATAAACGGCCGCAAATGGTATACGTCCTCAGCCGACGGAGCGGCTTTCGCCATCGTCATGGCCAAGACCAATCCTCAAGCCGATGCTTATCACCAGGCAAGCATGATCCTTGTCCCCTGTGAAACGGAAGGGTTTAATCTCGTTAGAAACATTCCCGTAATGGGACATACCGGCAGCGGTTATTTCAGCCATGCCGAAATTTACTATCAAAACTGCCGTGTTCCCAGAAACAATCTGCTTGGCGGCGAAGGTGACGGATTCGTTTTGGCGCAGGAAAGGCTTGGACCGGGCAGGATCCACCACTGCATGCGCTGGTTGGGTATATGCCGGCGAGCTTTCGACCTGATGTGCCGAAGGGCCCGCGACCGGGTTATATCGCCAAACGGGCAGACGCTTGCTTCAAAGCAGATCGTCCAGGCCTGGATCGCCGAATGCGCGGCCGAGATTCAGGCAGCGCGTCTCATGGTGCTTCATGCCGCCTGGAGAATCGAAAACGAGGGCGCTAAAGCCGCAAGGCAGGACATTTCACTCATAAAGTTCAAAGTGGCCAACGTCCTTCAGATGGTGGTCGACCGCGCTCTGCAGGTCCATGGGGGGCTGGGGATGACCGACGACACGGTCCTTGCCTACTTTTTCAGACATGAGCGAGCGGCGCGTATCTATGATGGGGCCGATGAAGTGCACAAGAGTTCGGTTGCAAAGCAGATCCTTAAAAGCTACGAAGCGGCATGACGGAACTGACCGACTGCCAGGCCCCGACCTCAATGTTGTTGATTTAGGCTCACGCGAAGACGCGAAGGCGCGAAAAAAGAGATGAAAGAAACACAATACGAAATGTGTCCGAATTCACCTGAGGGCTCCAGGCTTGAATTAACCCTCGAAGGCCAGTCCGAAATGGCGCTTTTTACGGGTTCACTTTTTGCGTCTTAGCGGCTTCGCGTGAGATAAAAAGACCTTAAGTCAACGGTATTGGACTCCGACCTGCCTCACCGGTGGCGTCAGCGGCCTGGTTGGCCGGCGGGGCGAAGGGATGAAAGTCTTAGGATAAGTCAGGGATAAGGCAATGGAATTTGAAGCGTTTAAAAATGAATACCTCCTTTCCATGGAAACGATCTGCGAGGAGATTTTCAAAAGGAACACGGATTCGATCAAGGTAAAGAAGCAAAAATTCGCGGTCAGAAACCTCACTAAAATCATCGATACGGCACTAAGGCTAAGTAACCGGATGGGGTTTCATGCCATGGGGCTAAGAGCGCTTTCCAAGGAAAGCGGGCTTAGCATGGGCGGCCTCTACGCCTATTTCGACGGCAAGGACGAGTTGCTGCGAATAATTCAGGACTACGGCCGCCAGGTGCTCATGGAGCTTCTGCTAAAGCACACGGCCCAAGAGAGCGACCCGCAGCGAAAGCTTGAGACCGCTATAAAAGTGCACCTATATCTTAGCGAGATCATGCGAGACTGGTTTTTCTTTTCCTACATGGAGGCCCGTTTTCTTAGCAAAAATGATCGCCGGGCGGCCATCGAGGGTGAGCTTAAAACCGAGCAAATGTTTAGCAGGATCATGGAAGAGGGGTGTAGGGAGGGTGTTTTTACCGTCGCCGATACCGTTTTGGCCGCATCGGTGATAAAGGCCATGCTTCAGGACTGGTATTTGAAAAGATGGAAGTATGCCGGCCGAAATGTTTCGGTTGAAGACTACGCCGAGCACGTGATCGGATGGACCAGGGCGTATCTGGGGTGCGGTTTTTCAAGGCAGAAAAGCGGTGGTGAAACGGTAAAACAGTAGACAGAAAGCGAGGAGGATTTTATGACGCAAATCGATATGCCAAGGCAAGTAAGGCCCGGTGAGGAATTGGATGTTGTAAAACTCGCGAGCTATCTTCGAGACGTTTTACCGGGTCTGGACGGCGCCATCGAAGTCCGGCAGTTTCCGAGCGGATATTCGAATTTGACCTATCTTATCTGTTCAGGTCACAAAGAGTTCATCCTGAGGCGTCCGCCGCTTGGCAAAAAAGCAAAAACGGCTCACGACATGAAGCGCGAATATACGATCCTAAAGGCGCTCAGACCCTATTTTCGCTACGTCCCGCAGCCGATCGCCTACTGTGAGGACCCGGAGGTCATGGACTCGCCCTTCTATGTTATGGAACGGATCCCAGGTATCATTTTAAGGAAGGATTTTCCAAAAGAACCGGCAATCGATGAAAAGGGGGCTCGCCGGTTGAGCGAAAACCTCATGTCGGTTTTTTGCGAACTTCACAGCCTGGATGTTCATGATTGCGGGCTGGAGGGTTTTGGAAAACCCCAAGATTACGTAAAGCGCCAGATCAGCGGCTGGTCCAATCGCTACCGCGACGCCCGCACCGAAGATGTTCCCGACTTGGAAGAAGTCATGGCCTGGCTCCAAGCTCACATGGTGGCCGATGATTTCCGCGCGAGCGTTATCCATAACGATTTCAAATTTGACAACGTGATATTGAATCCCTCCAACCCGCTTGAAATTATCGGTGTTGTAGACTGGGAGATGGCCACTTTGGGCCATCCACTGATGGATCTTGGCGCTTCGCTGGCCTACTGGATCAATCGGGATGACCCGGCGGAGTTCAGTGTTATGCGAACTCTTCCCACCCAGGAACCAGGCATGCCCACCCGCAAGGAAATGGTTCGTATTTATGAGCAGTTTTCCGGCTCCCGCATCGAAGGCTTCGAGTTCTATTACTGCTTTGGGCTCTTCCGTTTGGCAGTGATCGTGCAGCAGATATACTACCGTTATTTCCATGGGCAAACTCGGGATGAACGTTTTAAAATGTTTCGCTTCGTGGTGGCGCTTCTGGAAAAAGTTTGTCATCGGGTGATTTCGGAGGGATTTTTTTAAAATCCAAAGACTATGAGTTAAGGAGCTGGTTATGAATGTCGACGATATAAAGCGGGTATTGATCCTGGGTGCGGGCACCATGGGACACCAGATCGGTTTCTTATGCGCTGTCCACGGCTGTGAGGTCGTTATTTATGACAGCTACCCGGATATCTTTGAGAAGGTAAGGCTGCGGCTGGATAAGCTTGCCGACGACTTTTGCGGTCTGGGAATTTTGACTCCCGCTAGAAAAGGGGAGGTTATAGGGCGGATCACCTTTAGCAGCAGTCCCGAGCAAGCAGCCAGTGAGGTCGATTTGGTGAGCGAATCGGTCCCTGAAGACCCAAGAATTAAAGCCCAGGTATTTGGAACCTTTAATGCCCTGTGTCCGGAGCGAACTATTTTTACGACCAATACCTCCTCGCTTGTTCCTTCCATGTATGCCGCAGCTACGGGAAGGCCCGAGAAGTTTGTGGCCTTTCACTTCCACGACATCCTCCTAACCAGGGTGGTGGATATCATGGCGCACCCGGGTACGGCCCCGGAGACCATCGAGGTTGTGGATGCTTTCGCTCGAAAGCTTGGCCAGGTTGTCATCACGGTTAAAAAGGAAAGCGCCGGCTATGTTTTTAATGCCATGCTGGGTGCTCTCTTAGACTCGGCTATTACGCTTGTGAGCAAGAATGTCGCCTGCCTCGAAGACGTGGATCGCGCATGGATGGGGGTAATGCATTCGCCCACGGGCCCTTTTGGAATCATGGACAGCATAGGGTTGGATACATTTTGGAGGGTCACGGACTTTCGGGCCAGGGCAACCAAGGAAAAGCAGCTTAAGGCGAATGCCGACTTTTTGAAATCCTTCCTTGACCAGGGAAAACTTGGCAAAAAAAGCGGTGAGGGTTTTTACCGCTATCCGCGACCGCTTTTTAGCCAAAAAGGTTTTCTTGAAAACCGGGTGGACGGCAATGGCCGGCTCTGATCGCAAGGGGGCTGCCGGGGCAATCCTTTAGGTACTTTAAGGGGAGGAAGCTGGAAATGGAAAGTGTGACTTTCGATATTGCGACTTCCCCGCTCCCCCCTTTTTAATTGCGGCTGGAAATGCTTTCCTGGCCCCGGTTCAACTATTTTGCCTCTTTTTTAAGCTCAGCCTGGACATCTTTTGCCATTGCAAGATGTTCTTGGAGAACAGGAAGCGTATTTTTTGCAAATTCTTTCACAGTGTCGTTTTTGCCTTCGTCTGCCTCTTTTTTGAACAAATCGATGTCCTTCTCGTGGTCGCTTACCATTTCGTCCATATATTTGGCATCAAAATCGGCACCTTGCAATTTCGAGAGTTTATCGTGCATCTTCTGATCTTTCTTGTTGATTACGGAGGGCGGAGTAAAATCAACCCTTTTTGCAGTTTCCATCAATTGCTGATTGGCTTTGGTATGGTCTGTAACCATTCGTTGCCCGAAAGTTTTTACTTGTTCATTTGCGGCCTGTTTTAGAGCGACTTCCCCCATCTTGACTTCGAACATGCCTCCGCTTGCCGCCTTCATTAAAAAATTTTTATCCTGTTTTCCGAGCATATTCGCCATGGCATGAACAAGGCCTGTCCCGGTAAGGACGATTCCCGCCACAAAAAGCGATACCAGTAACATGCGTCGTATCATCTTAGTATTCCTTTCTTTTCTAAAAGTGATCTGCTTTAACTTTGCCCACTCTGTTTAAGTGGCGCGCTTACCCTCCGGTGCTTTTCCCGGATCGAAGTTAAGAGCTTTTCGAGCCGGTTCGATTAATACTGTTTTTGATAGGAATCTGTAAGGGCGTGAACAATAGGTATAAGCAGGTATATTCAAGGCGGCTGTCCCTACTTCTATTTCCCCCCTGAAATGGGAAAAGGGGCCTTTGCTTTACAGATTTTGGCCCCTAATCTTACTTGAAGTTACCATTAAACTATGGGTACAAGCGCAAAATGTGTCTTGAGTCCTTTCGTTTCTCTCAGGTCCTGTAGGCCCAAACGGCGTAAACCGGATCGGAAACCTGTAGTTGTCCGAAATATTTATCTTCGGCTGGTCTTGGAAGCCCGCGTGTGGAAAGTGTGTTTAAATCTCTAAATTTTTCGGAGAGCTCAAAATATTCCGCTACAAGTCCCATCCGCTCAAATTCGAGTATCTGCGACCAGATAGTAACGACCTTGGGTGGAAACCAGCGATTTGAAAAAGTCACTATAAAGGGGCTTCCAGTTTTAAGGACTCTGGCAGCCTCTTTAAAAACCGGCACGGGGTTTGTCATGTATTCCACCGACACGGTGCAGATTAGTGCATCGAAAGAGTCATCTTCAAAGGGCAGAGTGGGATTTTGATTAAGATCGTGAATCACAAAATCACTTAGCCGTGTATTTTCCTTTAATTCCTCCTCGTTCATCCCCAGCCCTGTAACTTTATCGAGCTCAAGACTTGTCGGGATGTGGGATTTCCAACTGCTCATCAAATCCAAAACCTTGCCGCCCTTTGGGATCAGTTCTCCATACAAGCGGGAAATCCCCTCGATCGCGGCAGCGTCAATATGGTCGACCATCCTGGGGCTGCCGTAGAAGCGACTATCAGGTGTCTGGTCGGTTCTTGCAAAGGGATTGTCGGATAGAAAGTCGGTTGGCTCCCCGTTCCATCGAGCTTGAATTCCCGGCCCAGCAGTCACTATTTCCATCCAGTCGTTGCTCAATCCGCCTGCTCTTTTGGAGTGCTTTGTTTCAATATTGCCGATGGTAGCTTTAAGATGGAGTCTGGTTCCCGCCAGGGGGTGATTAAAATCTACGAGGATGGATGAGTCTGCGACCCTTGCGCATCGAAACGGTTCCCTATTGGCTCTAAACACGTTGTGGATGCCTTTTAGAATTCCCTTGGGATAAAATCTGCCGTTTCGGGGTTCAATCGATTCGCCGGACCTGAATGTCTTGTCGAATTGATTGTCCCTGATTGTAAACAGTTTGGGTGTCTCTGGTTTAGGGACAAGTTCACCGTCGCTAAATTCCAACTCAATACTATCACCGACACTTTTATCCATGAGTTCGTCGAGTAAGCGTTTGTGGAAGAGATCGCGCCAAAGATTTGCCCTCCTCGCAAAATAGAGATCGCAATGTTTGCCGTGACGGCTTTGCCATTGCAGAGCAAACTCTATGTCGATAAAATTCTTTAAATCCGTCTTCATGGTCTGGCTCCTGTTTTCAAGCGTCCGGGCAAGGGAGTGTAATTTTGGTCCTCAGGCGCTCCTAAAAAATAAAAGCCAGGTTTACAGAATTGTAAACCTGGCTCATGGCCCCGTTTCCGGGCAGGTCGATTCTTTAAAAACTTCAAAAAATGTCGTTATAAATTAATCCGCCAGATTATCTTGTCAACAAGAGTCGATATTAATATTGGATTTATAAGATAGTAGACTCGGCCACTTTGCGTTGCCTATTATTGAAGTAGTGGAATATAACTTAGCGAGCACCGGCATCCACGGAGGGAAGGGTTTGCAATGGAAGCGGAACCAAACGTTCGAGACGATCAAAAGGGTTGGACGGATCTTAGCCAGTATCAGACAAGCCTGGCTAAAAATAAAATCGTAACCTCGCAGGAGGCTGTCTCCATAATCCTTGATGGAGACACGGTTGCCTTCGGTGGATTTGCGGGCGTGGGGGTTTGCGAGGAGATCGCCCTGGCCCTCGAGCAGCGTTTCCTTGCCACCGGCAAGCCCAACAATCTGACGCTTCTTTTCGCCGTGGCCACCGGCCCTGGCGATGAGCGAAACAAAGGGCTAAACCACCTGGCCCATGAGGGCTTAGTCCGCCGTATTATCGGAGGCCACTGGGCCCTGGCGCCCAGGCTGCAAAAACTTGCCGTCGAAAATAAGGTCGAGGCCTATAACCTGCCTCTTGGCGTTATCAGCCACCTCTACCGAAACATCGCCTCAGGAAAGGGGGGGATGTTTTCCAAGGTCGGGTTGGGCACTTTTGTAGATCCCAGACTAGGCGGGGGCAAGGTGAATGCTAAAACCAGCGAAGAACTCGTACGCCTGATTGAACTCGAGGGGGAAGAGTATCTCTATTATAAATCCTTTCCTGTAAATGTCGCGGTCATTCGCGGAACAACCGCCGATACCGAGGGCAATATTACGATGGAAAGGGAAGCCCTTACCCTGGAGTCCCTCTCGATTGCAACGGCAACGAGGAATTGCGGCGGACTTGTCATTGTGCAGGTGGAACGAATCGCCCAGGCTGGAAGCCTCAATTGCCGGCAGGTGAAAATCCCCGGCATTCTTGTCGATTGCGTTGTTGTCGCTCGCCCTGAAAACCACTGGCAAACCATGAGCGAACCCTATAATCCCGCTTTTAGCGGTGAGACAAGGAGCCCTCTGAAATCGGTATCTCCCGTGGCTTTGGATGTTAGAAAAATCATAGCCAGGCGCGCCGCCTGTGAGCTTAAGCCCAATTGCGTGGTAAACCTTGGAATAGGCATGCCCGAAGGGGTTGCCAATGTTGCATACGAAGAAAACATTCTTGATTTGATGACCCTTACCGCCGAACCCGGAGTCATAGGAGGTTTGCCTGCCGGAGGACTTAATTTCGGCGCCGCGATAAACGCCGCGGCCATTATCGATCAGCCCTATCAGTTCGATTTTTACAACGGGGGCGGCATTGACGTAGCCTTTCTTGGAATGGCCCAGGTCGATCGGCGGGGAAACGTCAATGTGAGCAGGTTTGGTTCAAAACTGCCCGGTGCCGGAGGCTTCATCAATATTAGTCAAAATTCGAAAAAAGTAATTTTTATGGGGACCTTTACGGCCGGGGGGCTCAAATGCGAAATCCGCAACTCTTGTCTTAAAATCGTAGAAGAGGGCAGGGTGGGCAAATTTGTAGAAGAAGTCGAACAGATTACTTTCAGTGGGTCCTATAGTGTGAAATCAGCACAAACGATTTTCTACGTTACGGAAAGATGTGTGTTTGGGTTGAGCGCCCGAGGGTTGGAGCTAATCGAAATTGCTCCAGGCATTGACCTGCAAAAGGATATCCTTGACCTGATCGATTTCAAACCCCTCATGCGACGTCCTCCAAAGCTTATGGACGAACGGATCTTTAAAACTCCTTCCATGGGACTCAAAGAGGAACTGCTCGCCATTAGTCTCGAAGACCGGATCGTCTACGACGCCGGAAACAATATGTTGTTTGCAAATCTAGCCGGCTACACCGTAAAAAATAGAGACGATATCGAGGCTGTTAAGGAAGCGGTTGAAAAGGTGGTAAAACCTCTTGATAAAAAGGTTTATGCCGTGGGCAATTACGACCGCTTCACAATCGATTCGGAACTCATGGACGCCTATGCGCAAATGCAACAATATCTTACCGGCCGCTATTTTTCTAAAGTCAGCCGCTTTACCACCAGTGCCTTTCTTCGCCTGAAAATGGGCAGGGCATTGGAGCAGCGAACCGTTGCCCCGCATATCTACGAGAGCCCCGATGAGGCCCATAGGTTTCTGGTAGCCGATTAGCCGGCAGTTTCGGCAGAAAGTTTTATTAAAGCCGGTCAGCCCGTTTGCCGATCAATTACCCTGAAACCGCCCACCTCCGAAAGGGACATAATGATCCAAAAAGATTTCGAAGCGTTGCGCGAGGAACTTCGCAACGACCTTGAGACAAAAGACTGGAGAAAGGCCGTTATCGTTCTCTCCCATTTCGAACAGCTCGATGGAGGCCGGCAAAAATTGGTATTGCTGGACTTGAGCCGGGGAGATGCCGATTTCGTTTTGCCCCTGCTGATAACTTTTGCCGGCGCTCACCCCCAAATCTATGAACAACAACCGATGCTTCGCGGGATGCTTCTTTCAAAGGCCATCGATTATCCCGATCTGTTGATCAAAAGCATGAGCGCGCTGGAAACTAAAAATAAAATTTTCTGTATTGAAATCCTGGGCGAAATCAGGTCCGAACAGGCCGTACCGCACCTTCTGGAAATGCTGACCTCGGCCGGGGAGCCCGAACTTTTTAAAGCGGTTATTGATACCCTGGGGCTTATTGGGATCTCGGATGCCGTTAGCCTTATAAGCGACTTTCTCTACGTCGATAACAGGGAGCTTGTGGTTGCCGCCGTCAGGGCTCTTGGAAAAATCGCTGCGCCCTCCGCCATGTTCCGGCTTGCCGAAAGGGTAGGGGGAGATCATGATCTGGACAAGCTCATCCTCGAGGTTTTCTCCGAAGTCCAGGACAACACGGCTCTTAAGAAACTGAGTGAAACCATTGCCTCCCATCACGCGCATATGCGCAGTCTGGCTAAAAAGCTGCTCGTTCGCATTGGAGCCAAGTCGGTTCCCTTTATCATTGAAAATCTTCGCTGCGATGATGTGGACCTGCAGATCAATTCGCTAAATGTGCTGGGAGACATTGGCGACATGAGCGCTTCAGCCCCAATCCGCAAATTGCTCCAGTCGGGGGCCAAAAACGCCAACGTTCGTTTTGCGGCCTACGAAGCGCTTTCGTTTATGCCCGAGGTTCAGGGGGCCTACGTTTTGGCCGCGGGACTGCTCGATCCGGTCGAGCACGTGCGCATTGCGGCCGCCCGGGCGGTAGACAGAAATTATAACGAGGTCCTGGGGCTGGGAATGCGCAATATGGTCCAAATGAAAAACGAGGATTCCCAGCGCATCATTTCCACTATCCTCCTCGCCCAGGCCGACAAAATTTTCCTTGATCTCATCGATGAGACGGTTTTCCAGCAAACGGCCGTCGAGTTGCTGAGCAAGGTTCACAAGGACCTCAGAGATCATTATGTCGCGCTTCTGGCAGCCAGGGGATTTAAGGAACTGGCCGGAAAAATTATGCCCGAGCAAGCCGGGCAAACCCGAAGACCGCGCGCGTGTGCTGTAGACGATTCACGGATGATCCTTGGCATTTATAAGCACTCTCTTCATCAACTGGGAATCGAGCCTGTAGTATTCGAGTTTCCCGCAAGCGCTCTTGAGTGGCTCAAAAAGGAAAAACCCGATATCGTTTTCACCGATTTAAACATGCCCGAGATGACCGGAATCGATTTGACTCGCGAGATTCGTAAAATTTACTCCGTTCAGGAGCTTCCCGTTATTATGGTTACAACGCAAAGCGATGTTCAGGACCATGAAGCGGCCAGGGCAGCAGGTGTTAGCACCATTATTTTTAAACCCTTTGACACGGCGGCCTTAAAGCAATGTGTCGCCGCCTTCTGTCCTGACAAAACATCCCGGAAAGGTTGAAAGATCTCGTCGTAAACCAACAATTGGCGGAGTTGACTATGCTTTCTTGAAAGCCGGTTTTTTTTTGTACGGCCATAGAGCGGCGTGCGGGAAATTTCAGAATCCGAAGGGAAAGCGCACGGTAACGGGCAGGTTGTCCACCCAGTCATTGCGGGGCAGTGTTTGCGGCATGTCGCACGTTACCAGGAGCATATATTGGCGGTCCGAAAGGGAGGTGGCTGCCGCCTGGGGAAGCCGGGCCGTCATCTGCGGTTTTTGACGCACCACGGCGCTAAACTTACTTCCATCGTCCAGTGTTACCGTTACGCTGTGTCCCGGCCGGGCGTAGCTCAGGTATTTGGGGTCTAGAAATGCCTGGATGCATATATCGTCCAGATTTCCCAGAGTGAGGAGAAGCTCTCCCTGGGAAAGCGACTGGCCGGGCCGGGCCCGCAGTTCCAGTACGCGCCCGCGCACGGGACTCGTATAGACCAAACGCGCCTTTTGAAGCTCTATTTCATCGAGTTCAGCCCGGATAACCCTGCTTTTAATTTCACTTGCCCGGTCGGGTTTACAAAGGCGCTGTTCTTCCAATTGCCGAGCGGCAAGGGAACTTTGTATCTGTTGCAGATTCATCTGGGCCTGGTAGAGTTGGGCTCTTGCAGCATTGCGTTCGGCGATGGTGGCCGCGCCCTTGTGAAATAAAAAGTTTATGTTTTTAAACTGGTCGGCATAATAGGCGAGCTGCTTTTGGGCCAGATTCTGGCTGCTTTCCAGTGCGTTCAGCACCTTTGCGTATTCGGGAAAGGCACCGGCTGAAGTCGTAGTCATGGCCTTTAATTCGGTTTGAAGGAGACTCTGGCGTTGATCGAGATCCTGGTTTGCCAAGACTGCCAGTAGTTGGCCCCGGACCACCGTTTCCCCCGGTTTTACCATCACGCGTTTAACCCAGCCGGCCATCTGCGTGTTTACCTCTATTCTTTCCAGTCTTACGAATCCCGGCGCGGTCACGATAAGGGCGGCGTAGAAGATCTTTGCGATCAGGAAGAGAAGGGGCGCGGTTACGAGCAGTACAAGCAGGTACCAGCGCCAGCGGGAGGTGGCTCGCTTACCGGCGGCATAGGGCAGGCTCATTCCGTGTTCACGGTCCGGAGCAACGCTTTTGGGAGATCGGAAGGTTATTTTCATCGCTTTAACTGCTTAAGATAGCTCCATGATTGAATTATAACGGCCGAGAAGTTGCTGTGGTCCAGTCGGCTTTTAAGGGCCTCGATGGCTTCCTTGAGCGCGGACCAGCCTTTGCTGTTATAACTTTCCCCAGGACTCAACTCCGGTTCCACGCTGAGGGCGATGGAAAAGCGCAGCTTCGGGTTGGCCTCTAAAATGGGGGCGACCCGGCGGGCTACCTTTTCCGGATTGGCAATATAAACCATGAGGGTCACTTCAGAGATGGGAATTTTTGAAAAAGCTTCGCCCAGATAATCTTTAAACTCTTTTTGATCGAAATAGCGCGGATGAATGCTCAGCGACAGGGGCCATGGACTTAGGTCATGGACAGCTTCGAGGGTTTTTACCAGTTGGGCGAGCAGATATTTGCGCGAATATTGCCTGGTATCGAGCGAATCGGGCTCGAGATCGAGGTGCAGGCCATCAAAAGCAAAGCCCTTTAATTGTTTTACGATGTCAAGCAGGTCCTGTCGATGATCGGGGAGAATCCAGAGTGGTTCGCCAAGCAGCAGATCGACCCGCAAGCCGTCGCGATGGGCCGTTTCCAGGCTGAGTCTAAGCCGCCTTGCGCCTTGAGCGGTTGCCGCGGCCTGGATCTGCTGACGGTCCAGGGAGAGCAGGACGCGGTCGATAGCGAAGGCGTTAAAGCTTTCCCAGGCGGACTTTTCGGAGCCGCCGCCATTAAGGAGGGGGGCGCTATCCCAGACGTAGACAGCGTTTTTGCGCTCCGGGGCCTTTACCACTTTGTCCGTGGGGGCCAGGCCGGGTGGCGGGTTCATTGCCGAGGGCAGGTCGGTGCGAAGCGGAGCATTTGAAACCTCGACCTCGCTTGCCGTATCCGAAATCTCCGGCTGGTCGCCGCCGCAACCTTGGGGCGCGAGCTGCAACAAGTCGGCCTGGGCCTGAAAAAGTGAGGTTTTCGCCGAAATCAAGTCAATTCCCGCCTTGTAGTATTCAAATCGGCTTTTCTGGAGTTTTTCGATGGTGTCGCCGGCCATGTAACCTTTGCGCAGCTTGTTTTCCCGCAATGATTCCAGGGATGCCTTGAGGCGCTGACTCTGATATTGCAGATCCTCACGGGCGGCGCGGTATTTTGCCAGAGCCGCCAGAGCGTCTGTTTGCAGTTGGCCCACCGCCTGGTCCAAATCGTATCGGGACTTTTCCAAACTTGCCTGAGAAGCTTGCTGTCGGCAGTCCGCTGCAGTCAATTCCCTGGCAGGCAGTTGCATGCTAAAGGATATAGCCACGCCGTAGCCGGTTATCCCCGAAGGATATACGGTGGTGGCTGTCCCGGCGAGCTGTACGTTGGCATCCACATCGTCATAGGTTTTGAGGCCGAGCAAGCGCCTTTGCTCCTGCACAAGACTTCTTCGAAGCAATACTTCCGGGTGATCGTTTAATATCTGTGTCCTTAGACGCGAAGGGATGGTGCATGGCTGGGCCAAACTGGGATAAGTGCATGAAAGGTCGCTGAAATTGGAATGCGTGAGCAGATTGATGATCCCAAGGGCCTTTATCTGGTCGACCCTGGCGTTTGCAATATTTCGCGCGGCCAGGTGGAAGGCGGTAAGGAACTCTTCGCGGTCGGCGTCAAGGAGCAGGCCCCGAGATGTTCTTTGTTTCAAAATCTGTTCTAGAACATTTTTGCCCGCGAGGAAGGCCTTGCTGAGTTCGATCTTGCGCCGGCCCGCCCAATAGAGAGCGTAATAGCTTCGCAGGGTATTAAGAGCAACCCTGCGGGCGAGCTCCATCTTTTCTCTGTTGGTCCATGTCTTGGCACGGGCGTCGAGTATGTTGATCTGTTCTTTTTGCCTGGTCCCCAGCAGCGGATAGCTCAGGCCGATAGTGGCTGTAGCCTCATTGAAATTTGACAGGGTGTATGCGTCCAGGGGTTCTTCAAAAGTGCCCGTGCTAAGACCTGCCTGCATTTTGAGCCCGCTTGCCGCCTTCCGGGCAGCGAGCCTGTGGAGGCTCTGCTCGAGTTCGGCAACGGCGGAGAGCACCTGAGGAGCGGCTTGGATTTTTTCTTCCAACTGCTGGAGCGTTACGGTTTGGGACCAGGCGTTAACACGCCAGGTGCCCAGAGTCATGAAAATTAGGGCGGCAAGCGTTAAGGCCCTTACAAAAAAAGAGAAGTTTCGTTGCATAATGTGGCTTCGTTTATTCAGAGCAAAAACCTTCCCCCTGGGGCCTCGCCGGTCCGCGGTTCAGAATTTGGTCTTCCGCAGCACATACCAGGGCGCCATCGAACTGTCCAGGTGCGACTTAAACAGGAACTCCCACAGAGTCGATACGCCTCCCCACAGGCGGGTAAGAAAGGTAAAACACGGCACAAGGGGCAGGAAGGGAGCGAGTTTGAGATCCTGTCTCGGACGTTCGGATAAAAAAAGTACAAATACCACATAGAAGGCCAGGGTGACCAGCAGGTAGAACAGATAAACTACCGCCCATACGGCCAGAGCGTAGCCCAGGGGAAGCACAATCAGAGTCCAGGTCGAATAGAGCAGGATTATGAAAGGAAGTACGAGCTGAAAAAAAAGGCCTGTCCAAAGGGTCATAATCAAATTGCGCCAGCCAAGGATGCCCGGTTGGAGACTCAAACGGTGTTTTCTCACATAGAGATAGAAAAGGTCTCCGTCCCAACGCAGTCGCTGCATCAAAAAGCCTTTAAAGGAAACCGGGACGTCGGTGTGTCCCATGGCTTTGGGCTCGAAAATAATTTTGAGGTCCGGGTGTCGGCCAAAATAGTTTTTCATCCGCAGAGTTATATCCAGATCTTCCGCGGTGCCGCTATCCCAGCCTCCGATGGCCTGGACAAAAGATTTTCTAAAAACACCGAAGGCCCCCGAAATGTTGTTTACGATGTTGAAGGCGCTTAGACCGGTCTTGCTGGCATGGATGGACAAGAGGTATTCGATCGCCTGGAGACGGGTCCACAAAGACTGGGTAATATTTCGGACGCGAAGACATCCGGCTACCCCGACAACGTTTGGGTCCAGGAAGTTCAAGGTCGCATCGGCGATCATGTTATTGTCAAAAGAGGTATCACCGTCAAGGGCCATTACAATCTCCCCCCGGGCGAGCTCAAGGGCGGTATTAAGGCTTGAGACCCGGCCTCCGCGCTGCCATTTGGGTACCACTGAGAGCGCGCGCCGGGGCAACTGGTGGACAAAGGCCTCCATTTGCCTTGCGGCCTCGTAGGTGTCTTTATTCTTGAGGGCTCCGTCCACCACACAGATAACTTCTATAAAGCCGGGATATATTTGCTCGACCAGGGAGCGAATGGTGACCTGAACATCTTTGCCTTCGCCGTAGGCCGTCACCATGCATGACACCTGCGGGTAATAGGGCGCTGCGTTGGGGATGTTGACATGGCTGCGCATGACATGACGAACAATGCCCAGGAAAACCAATACATAGACCGGTGCTTCAAGAAAAATCATATAGGGAACAAACTTCAAAAGGAAGATGGGAAAGCCGTTATTAAACGGGCTCTCCAGGAGATTGGAAAAGGTAACGAGAAACTGAGTCAGTGTAGTCACGTCTACTCCATGGCGGCCATGAGCCTTTGCAGCAAAAGCGCGGCGGGTTCCTCGTTTATGATGTCCGAAGGGGCGCTAAAGGATACCATACCGATTTCAATTCCAACCCCTTCGGGTTGCTGCGAGTTTTTGGCAATATCCCTGAGCCTTTGGACCAAGACCTCGCAGCCGGCAGTATCGGTTTTGGGCAGCAGCAACCACAGCACCCACTGGCTTGTCCGTGTGGTTAAATCGGTTGTGCGGATGGCTTCCCTAAGACGCAATGCGAATTCATCGAGCAGTTCGCCCATGCGGTGTCGTCCGATGCGCTCAATTAGCTCTAAGATATTGACCACCCGGATACCTATCAGGCTGAAGCGTTCCTCCGCGTGGCGGCGGCAAAGGGCGAGCATCCAGTCCAAAATGGTATGGAAAAAGGGCGGTGCAACGTAGTTGAGGTTATCGAAAAGGGCGAAGAGGTCCTCCATATTGCCCGTCTGTGCGGCCATGCGCCCCCGTTCGGTAAGGCGAAGTGAATAGATTTGTCTGGGGATGAGCGATTCCGTCGAATTTTGGCTTCCGCAGCTAAGACACCGGGAAACAATCAAAGGTTCGATGAAGCTGTGGCCACAGTCGTTACAAACATAGTTTTCAAGCGGGCGGTCATAATCGGAACCAATATGGCGAAGACGAGTCATACAGTTTGGACACACCAGGGCTCCGCTGCTAAGGAAGGTTTCCTCGGGGGCTACATGGCCGCAGGTAAAACAGTGCAGGAAAGGCTTTTGCACGATGTCGATGCTGCGGTTCTGGGGACAGACGTCGACAAAATTATGATGACACCCTCCGCATTTAGGACAAAGCCGAATTCTATCTAGAAGTTCGACTCGCTCGAGATAGCGGCGCTCGACCAGATTATTTAGCCACGTTTGAATATCGGTGGTGGAGTCGGCCAGAAGCTCGGCAACGGGGAAGGAGTAAACCTTTTGATGGCTCCAATGTGCAACGGCGCTCAAAACAGCGGCCTGACGGCAGTAGAGGTAGGCAAGCAGGCGGAGGTCCTGGCCCTGCGTCAGAATTTCGTCGGGTAGATCTTTTAGCCGACGTGTAAGGGTTATCGTCTGATTAACGATGGTATTAAGGTCGGTTGTCTGAGCATCGGCCATCATCGCCGGAGTCGGCCCCAAGTCTGTAAGAAGGAACACGGGTATGCAGCAAAAGGCCGGAATCGACCTCAGTTGCCGGATCACCCGTTCGGCGGATTCGGCCTCGTGGCTGCCGATAATGATTGCGTCAGGCTGGATTTGTGAGCGCAAAAATCCATCCATATCCTGGAACTGCGTTATGGATTGCCGTGAAAACCCGTCCCAGCCGAGGAAATCCTCGTCTAAGAGAATCTGGACCAGTTGTATAGTCTTTACTACTTCGCTCACGGGTTCTTTCTATGCCGCAGGTGAAATTTTTAAGTCCCTTGCACCGGGGAAAGGACGCCACAGCCTTCCATACACTCCCAAAAGACAGCATAGGAAAAGATTAGCAACAAGCTTGCCACCTGGACTTTTCTGGAACTACAGGATCACCAAACTCCTAGGGGAAACGGATTTGAAGATAAATCCGGCTGCCGGGCGCCTCCCTTAGATCCTTTGGTCGTTTAGCCCTCGCGGGATTCTGTCAGAAAAATGACGAAGAGGGTAGAGGCTGGGGAAAACCGCAGTATCACTCAAAAGAGAAGGAAGCTCTCAGGTATTCGTCTTCAAGAGGAGGACATACCCTGAGCCTTGGTAACCGGGCTACAGGCCAAAGCGCTCAGGCTTTTTTGGCGCCAAAGACGCCGCTGCGGCTTCCAGCTATAGCCATTCGGGAGAGTATGCTGATGGCAAGAACAAATAAGATCACGAACAGGGCAGCGGCGTAGGCCAGCGCGTGGGCGCTCGAAAACGGCTCTGTGATAAAGGCCCAGATAGCGTAGGTGAGATATCCTATCGGCTCCCGGATCAGGCGGCCGTTCCACATGTAATTTGACCACCCGGCAGTATAGAGAAGGGGTGCGGTCTCGCCTACCGCGATTGCCAATGCAAGCAGAACACCTGTCACAATGGATGGAAGCGCCATGCGCACGCAGATGCTGAAGGCCACCCGGCCGTCGCCGGCTCCCAGTGCATAGGCGGACTCGCGCACTCCGCGCGATACCTGGTTGATCGCCATCTCGCTCGTTCGGCAAATATAGGGCATGCAGATAATGGCAAGCGCAATGCTTCCCGCTGCCGTCGAAAACTGCCACCCAAGGGTGACAACCATCGTAATATAGCCAAAATAGCCGATCACAATCGAAGGGACTCCGACAAGCACATCGCTTAAAAACCGGATTGTCGGGGCAAGAGGGCCGGTATCGAACATCGCTAGATAGATGCCCGCCGCAAGACCAGGGGGAACAGCGAGAAGGACCCCCCCCATGGCGAGCACCAGCGTGCCTTCGATAGCGTTTAGAAGACCTCCGCTCGTTCCTGAGGTTACGTGTGTAATCACATGAAGGCTAAGAGCGCCGATGCCTCTCAGGAAAACGGTAAGAAGGATCGACAACATCGCGCTTCCAAGCAGAAGAAAGGCAAGCGTGCAAAGGCCCCACCCTAAAACGTCTAATGTGCGACGGCGCAGGAGTCGAGAGTCCATATCATGACGCGAGCCTCCGGGCTTGACTGTAGTGTTGGTCAAAGTTGCGCTCATTTTGCCCTCACGCTTAGCTTTCCATCGTAATAAAGAAGGACTAGGGCCAACCCGTTGACAATAAGTGAAATCACGCAAAGCACCAGGGCCACCTCGGCAAGGGAGCGGACGGCCATGCCGGTCGGGTCCTGGAGAGCGCTGTCGAGCTGCGAGACTATAAAGGAAGCCATGGTGGAAATCGGCGCGTAGATGTTGCCCGGCAAATAGTTAAGGGCGTTGCCGCTGACCATGAGAACCGCCATTGTCTCGCCCAGCGCCCGTCCTGTCGCCAGTATGCTCGAACCTGCCAAAACCCGCCGCACACCCGGCAGCAGGACCATGCGCACGGTCTCGAATCTGCTTGCTCCAAGCGCCATGGCGCTCTCGCGCAGTTTGGCAGGCTGGCTAACGAGCGCATCGCGCAGGGTGGCCGTTATCAGTGGCACTATCATCAGGGTGAGCACCAGGCCGGCGGTAAGCAACCCATAGCCGCTGCCCGAAGCACCGCCGAAAAACGGCAGGAAGCCCAACCTTTTCGCCAGGAAAGGGAAAAGATTATGCCCCAAAAAGGGGATCACGACCACGTAGCCCCAAAGCCCATAGACAACGCTTGGAATTGCGGCAAGCAGTTCGACAAAAAAAGAAAGCCAGGGCCGTAGAAAGGGGGGAGCGCCCTCGGCCAGAAACACAGCAGCCCCAACTCCTACCGGTACGGCGATGGAGATCGCAATGAGAGTGCTTAGCAAAGTTCCGACGATGAGGAACAATATCCCGTATTGGGCGCCGGGCAGGATCTGTTGGCCGTCTACGCTCACGGGATTGCCGTAGAGGCTTCCAAGGTTCCAGCTATTGTGAACCAGAAAACCTAAACCGTTTAGTCGCAAGGCCGGCCAGGCATAGACGGTGAGAAAGATAACGATTGCTACAAGGCTTGCCGCAACTATGCTGCCTAGCATGGCGGTAATGCGGCGAAAATTAAACGCGCCCCCGCCAAAGCGGGCAAGCGCTCGCAGCATCGACCAGGCGCCTTTGCTCCAAGCCTTGCCCGGAGTGGAAAAAGGCCGCTTGCCGGCGCTCAGGCTGCCGGCAAGCGCTTCACAAGTGTCTGGACGAGTCTCGTCCATGTTACTTTATCTTCGCAATCTGTTTTGAACTAAGCTCTACAATCGGCGCGGGAAGCGCAATGAAATGTACTTGCTGCATGAATTTTGGAGCATTGCCCCCCGTTGGACTGATCGCCCAGGTCAAAAACTTGCGTAAGGCCGCGGCGGTTTGCGGGGAGTCCTGTCTCGCCTTTATCATCACATACTCGTAATTGATAATGGGGTAGGAGTCGGGACCGGGCGCGAAGATAAGGCTGATGCACTCGTTTGCCGGTGTCTTTGAAACCAGTGCCGCAGCGGCGGCCTTGGCGGTTTTTTCCGTGGGCAGTAAAAATTTCCCATCGTGGTTTTCGAGCATCGCTATGCCAAGCTTATCCTTTTTAATCGCATCCTGGTAGCTGGTGCCGATGTAGGAAACCGTATAGGGGTTGTCTTTTGTCGCGGTTACCATGCCGGGATTTCCCTCGGCCCCAAGACCGCCGGGAACCGGAGGCCAGCTGACGGTCGTGCCGTATCCGGTGCCCTTGGACCACTCAGGCGTGCTAAATGTCAGGTACTGGGTGAAAATGAAGGTGTCGCCGCTTCCGTCCGTTCTGTGTACGGGGATTATCTCGTGATGAGGCAGATCCACGCCGGGGTTTAGCTTCTTTAGCGTCGGGTCGTCCCAGAAGCGAATCTTGCCGCTGTAAATGCCTGCCAGCACCGGGCCGCTTAGCTTGATGTTCTTATCGTTTAGGCCCGGTAAATTGTAGTTTGCCATTTGCATCGAAATGCAAAGCGGTATGTTTAGCATGGGGTGCTGTTTCATGAGCGCATTGCTCATATAAGCATCAGAGGCGCCGATCTGGGCCAGGCCGGCAACCGACTGTGAAATGCCGGTGCCGCTTCCCGTCGATTGGGTGGTGATCTTAACGTTGGGATCGATTTGTGCGTATTGGGGAATCCAGATGTTAAAGAGCGGGTAAACCAGGCTCGAGCCGGTTTCCAGAAGACTTACCGTCTTTTCTGCCGCCCCTGCCTGGGGCGCGCCCATAAAAGAGCCCGCCGCGAGGCCAAGAGCCAGCACTCCGGCTGTCAAGATCGCCTTGTGCTTGCGGATAGAAATTGCTTTTTTGAAAAATGACACGTTTAGCTCCTCCATTTTGATGTGATTTGGACTTTTTGGAAATAGTAATTAGCCGCTCAAGAGTTGATCCGGTTTCTAGCACCTGAGAGTTACTCTGCTGTTACGACCTTGTTACGCTTGGGTTAAGATCGAAGGCCACTATTTATCGGAGGGAGATATCCTGCGGCCTGAATGAGCTCTAAATTCGGGTTTTGATCGAAATGCTGCCCCCCGGATTTCCACGCACCGGTCACCTCAATGTCACAAACCTGTAACATTCTTTCTCTATCATTAGGTAACTGGATTGCTCGTTACTGTGGATAGTTTCAATAAGAAGGATATTCTGAAATATCTACCTTAAAGGAGGACGGAAAACGATGAAAAGAGTTGCTCTCGCGCGTACTCTGTGTATTTCCACTGCCATGCTGCTCTGTGTCTTTACCGCAATGCCGGCTTTTGCCATGGACATTACCGGGGCAGGGGCGACTTTCCCTTATCCGATTTATTCCAAATGGGCCCAGGCCTACCGGGATAAAACCGGCATCGGTCTAAATTACCAGTCGATCGGCTCCGGTGCTGGCATTAAGCAGATAGAAGCCAAAACCATCGATTTCGGTGCCTCCGACATGCCTCTTACAAAGGATGTGCTTGAAAAAAACGGTCTTCAGCAGTTCCCAACCGTTATGGGAGGAGAAGTCCTGGCGATAAACGTCGATGGGATCAAAAAAGGGCAGTTGAAACTAAACGGCCCGCTCATTGCCGATATCTATCTTGGCAAGATCAAAAAGTGGAGCGATCCGGCCATCGCTAAACTCAACCCCGGCTTAAAGCTGCCCGATGAGCGCATTACCGTCATCCACCGTTCCGATGGCTCCGGCACAACCTTTATATTTACCAACTATCTTTGCAAAGTGAGCCCCCAATGGAAAAGTAAGGTCGGAAACTCCGTATCGGTTCAATGGCCTGCGGGTATGGGTGGCAAAGGAAATGCCGGCGTAGCAAGCTATGTTCAGCAGGTGCCGGGCTCCATCGGCTATGTCGAGTATGCCTACGCCCTTAACAATAATATAGCCTACGCCTTGCTCTATAACCACGACGGAAAAGTCGTCGAACCTTCCAGCAAGAACTTTCAGGCCGCGGCCGCGGGAGCTGACTGGAAAAGCGCCCCGGGATTTCGCGTGATTCTCACCGATGAACCGGGCGCCGATAGCTGGCCCATTACCGGGGCCACTTTCATCTTGATGCATAAAGTCCAGGATAATCCTGCCCGCGCCCTGGAAGTGCTTAAATTCTTTGCCTGGGATTACGCCCATGGTGGCCAAATGGCTGAACAACTCGCATATGTACCTTTCCCCCCTGGCGTGGTAAAAATCATCGAGGACTCATGGGCAACGATTAAGTCCAAAGAGGGAACCCCAGTGTGGAAAGCTAACGCTGCGGGCAAATAAGAAGCTTGATTACACTTTTGCCTGCTCTTGGCAGGGACGCGGATATAATTGCTTTTGGGCAAGGGGGGATCATTGTGCCCCCCGTTGCCGCTTAAAGAGGTTTTTTCGACTTATGGCCAACGGGGGAAAGGTCCTAACCGAGGAAATAACGGTGGCGCCACGCCGTATTTCCAGATCTAAGCGCTCATACTCCATGGCGGATCAAATTTTTAAAAGCATCACCAGGTTCTTCGCCTTTTTGGTGCTTCTTCTTATGGCCGCGATAATCGTCTCGCTATTTATCGGAGCCCTGCCCGCGCTAAAGAAATTCGGCCTCGGCTTTATCGGTTCCACGGCCTGGAATCCGGTTACCAACGTCTTTGGCGGACTCGTACCGATCGTTGGAACGCTCGCAACCTCGGCCATCGCCCTTCTTATCGCCGTGCCCGTAAGCTTTGGTATTGCCATGTTTCTTACGGAAATGTGTCCCGCACGGCTTAGAAGGCCCCTGGGCACCACCATTGAACTGCTCGCCGGCATTCCGAGCATTATTTACGGCATGTGGGGCCTGTTCGTATTCGCGCCTGTTTTCAGCCGCCACGCAGAACCCTGGATTGATTCCCATCTTGGCCGCCTGCCTCTTATCGGCCCCTTTTTTTCCGGCCCTCCCATCGGCATAGGAGTCTTGACCGCGGGGCTGATCCTTTCGATAATGGTAATTCCCTTTATCGCGGCCGTAATGAGGGATGTCTTCGAGGTTGTCCCCCACATGCTCAAGGAATCGGCCTACGGGCTTGGAGCCACTACGTGGGAGGTGGTAAGAAACATCACTTTGCCTTACGCCAGGGTCGGTGTGGTGGGCGGCATAATGCTGGGGCTTGGACGCGCAATAGGGGAAACCATGGCCGTAACCTTCGTGATAGGCAACTCTCACAGTCTGCATGTCTCCCTTCTCATGCCGGGCAACTCCATTGCCTCAACTCTTGCCAACGAATTCACCGAAGCGGTAGGAAAAATCTATATCTCATCGCTTATAGAGTTAGGCTTGTTTCTCTTTATCATTACCTTCATCGTGCTGGCTCTGGCAAAGCTGCTGCTGATAAGGCTTTCTAGAATGGAGGGTAAGAGAGCTTGAAGGAGAACAAAGTGGTATTGATTTCCATCCAGAGCCGACGGCGCGCCGTAAACTCTCTTGCTCAGATCGCAGCGCTGCTGACCGTTTTTTTTGGCCTCTTCTGGCTTGGCTGGATACTTATGACACTGTTGCAGCATGGTCTACCGGGAATCAGCCTCAAACTGTTTACCGAGCTTACCCCGCCGCCGGGAAGTCCCGGGGGGATTATAAATGCGATCGTGGGGACCTTCTTGATCGTAATGCTTGCCACCCTTTTAGGCACTCCCGTAGGAATCCTCGCCGGCGTCTATATGGCCGAATACGGACAAACAGGCTGGCTTTCTCCCGTTACGGGCTTTGTTAACGACATCTTGCTAAGCGCTCCCTCCATTGTGCTGGGGCTGTTCGTTTATGAAACGTACGTTATCTGGGTCGGCCATTTTTCAGGCATTGCCGGTTCACTGGCCTTGGGTCTTCTGGTGATTCCCGTGGTCGTAAGGACTACGGAAAACATGCTCAAGATGGTGCCCAATCGTTTGCGCGAAGCCGCGGCTGCTCTGGGAACCCCGCAGTGGAAGATTGTAACGATGATTACGCTTAGAGCCTCGCGCGCGGGCATAATTACGGGCATTCTGCTCGCGGTCGCCAGAATTAGCGGAGAAACCGCGCCCTTGCTTTTTACCGCTTTAAACAACATGTTCTGGAGCAAACTTACCCAGCCTACCGCAAATCTTCCCGTGATGATCTTCGATTACGCGATGAGTCCTTACAAAGACTGGCATACTCTCGCATGGGCCGGAGCCCTGCTTATAACCATGGGCGTTCTGGGGTTGAATATCCTGGCCAGATCCTTTTTTAAACAAAAGCCTTTGGGCCGTTAAAACTTTTGCAAAGGTGTGTGAAGATATGACGGCAAAGCTGCCAAAACCAAAAATTGAAGTTCGCAACCTCGATTTTTTCTACGGTGAAACCCAGGCGTTAAAAAATATCTCCCTCGATATCCCGGAATTTCACGTAACGGCTTTCATCGGCCCTTCAGGCTGCGGAAAATCCACTTTGATTCGCACCTTCAACAAGATCTATAAAATCTATCCCCATCAAAGGGCAACCGGCCGGATCGTTGTCGACGGGGTTGACATCCTCGAAGACGATAGCGATCTAAATAGGCTTCGAGCCAGGGTCGGAATGGTTTTTCAGCAGCCCACGCCTTTCCCCATGTCGATCTATAACAACATAGCTTTTGGCGTAAAGCTCTACGAAAAACTAAGCAAAAGCGGTATGGATGAAAGAGTGGAATGGGCACTGCACAAGGCCGCGCTCTGGGATGAGGTTAAAGATGTTCTTCACCGCAGCGGCTACGGACTTTCCGGAGGCCAGCAGCAGCGCTTGTGCATTGCGCGGGCCATAGCCGTAAAACCCGAGGTCCTGCTTCTCGATGAACCGGCCTCCGCCCTGGACCCTATCTCCACTGCGCGCATAGAAAACCTCGTAACCGAACTAAAAAAAGAGTATACCATCGTTATCGTTACCCACAACATGCAGCAGGCAGCCAGAGTCTCGGACTTCACAGCCTACATGTACCTTGGAGAGTTGATCGAATTTGCCGGAACCGAACTCATCTTTACGCGCCCCGCGCGAAAGGAAACCGAGGATTACATAACCGGCAAGTTCGGCTAGAGCTGGGTAAAATGAGCTCCGGCCCCCTCGGCCGCCTGGAGAGTCCCAGGTCTATTTGCCCATTGGGAAAAAGGATGAGGGGGGAAGATTAATTTTTCCAGCTTTGATGGTCGCAACCTCCTTCGCGGTAGAGCAAAACGGGTTGCGCGCCCTATCCAAACGGGTATATATTTTTAAAAAACGGCATTTTCGCCTTCGATGGTTTTGCCTTGAGCAGATCGCCTGGAAGGCCCTTTAAATAATCGTTATGACCCCTTGTTCCTTACAAAGGCAAACTATGCAGAGGCGTATGTTCGAAAACCTCGCGGTGGATATGCATCTCCATGAAAGGGAGGCCGCCCGGAAGGGGTTTAGCTTAGTTTGCGGGATTGATGAAGCCGGTCGCGGACCTCTGGCTGGTCCCGTCGTTGCCGCGGCGGTGATTTTGCCAAGGAATGTTTGCCTTCCCGGCATTAACGATTCCAAAAAGCTCACATCTGAACAAAGAGAAGGTTTTTTTGAAAAAATTATGACGCGGGCCACTGCCGTGGGACTAGGAGTTGTTGACAACTGCGAAATTGACCGGATAAACATTCTACAGGCAACCTTTCGGGCCATGATCGCGGCGGTTGCGCAGTTGTCCGTCGCGCCGGATTTGCTCCTTATCGACGGTCCCTACAAACTCCCCTTGCCCCTTGCTCAAAAGGGAATTCCACACGGGGATGCGCTCTCCATTTCCATCGCCGCGGCTTCCATTATTGCCAAGGTCCATCGCGACAGGTTGATGTGCGGGTTCCACGAGGACTTTCCTCAATATGGGTTTAACTCGCACAAGGGCTACGGAACGGCGCGCCACTATGAGGCCCTGCGAAAATTCGGGCCATGTCCGCTTCACAGGGTCACTTTTAGGGGTGTTTCCCGGTGTTTGGAGCCAAATGACAACGAAGAGCCGCTATGACAAAGGAAAAGAGGGCGAGACGGTGGCTGCCGATTATCTTTGCGAATGCGGCCTCAAAATCCTTGATCGCAACTTCCGCTGTCCTTTGGGAGAAATCGATCTGATTGCAAAAGATGGCAGGACCATCGTATTTGTCGAAGTTAGATCCAGGAAGGCCGATGATTTTCGCAGCCCGGAAGAATCGCTTGCCGCTCCAAAATTCAGGCGTATTACCAAAGCCGCTCTCTGGTATTTGAAACGCCAGGGGACTGCCGATTCCTTCATGCGCTTTGACGTCGTCGCCATTAGCTGGACTGGGGAAAAACCCCAAATAAGCTGGATAGTAAATGCCTTCCAACCACGATGATTGTAATGAGCCAGGAAACGGGCAGCTGTTCCTTGTGGCAACCCCCATAGGAAACCTTGGCGACATAACGCTTAGAGCGCTTGAAACCCTTAGAAACGTAGATATAATTGCCGCCGAGGACACGCGCCGGACCCGAAAGCTTCTGTCTTACTTCGATATCCATAAACCCCTGGTCAGCTACCACGAACACAACGCGAGGGCGAGCGGGAATGAGCTGCTTGAAAAAATCGCCTCCGGCAGAAACATTGCCCTTGTAACCGATGCCGGGACCCCATGCGTATCCGACCCCGGAAAACTTCTCGTGCAAGCCGCCCTTGAGCGTGGAATCGAGCCCGTCGTCATTCCGGGACCCACGGCCCTCATTTGCGCCCTGGTCGTCTCGGGGCTTGCCTCCCAGCCTTTTGCCTTTTTGGGGTTTGCTCCCGTAAAGGGCGTGGAAAGACGCCGATTTTTCCAAGCAAACGCGGGCCTTCAAATGACGCTCATCCTTTATGAATCTCCCAAACGCCTCGTTAAAACCCTCAAGGATATTTCTCAAAACTGGGGGGACAGAAAAGCAGCGGTCGCCCGTGAGCTTACAAAAATGCACGAGGAAATCTTCCGAGGTCGAATATCGGAAGCGCTTTTGCATTTTGCGGGTGAAGTTAGAGGAGAGATAGTTCTTGTTGTCGAGGGGGCCAGCCATGAATTAGCCGGGTCTCAATCGTCGCCGGCCCCGGAGAACGCCGAGTTGGCTGATGCCAAATCCGCTCCCGGGGTCCGCGCCTGGAAAGAAGAGCTTGCAGCCCTGCTGGCAGCGGGCCTTTCCTCGAAGGAAGCTGTCCAGGCGATTGCGCACGGCTTCGATCTTCCCCGCAGACTTATCTACCAGGCTGCTTTGGAGATGAAGAAAAAACACCCCACTTCCTGAAATCAATGGGTGTGTTCATGCACTTCCGCCGCGTGTGCGGCATGGTCGTGATCGTGGGGTCCGTGCTCTGCAGTGTGTTCATGGTCATGGACTTCGCTGCCCTTGCCGTGGGTATGTTCATGAATATGCTCATGGAGGTGTTCGTGGGCATGGGTGTGGGTGTGCTCGTGACTGTGTTTCATTCCATTATGCGAGTGTTCATGGGCATGAGTGTGCAAGTGTTCATGGGCGTGGAGATGCTTATGCTCGTGCTTTCCTTCCATCTCAGGCTCCTTTAATGCAAGATTTAAAAAAATCCAATATTTATTGTTAGGGTAACTCCTGCCCAAGTCTTTGTCAATTCGCCCCGGGAATCGTTGCAGAGCCATTTTACCCCTATTGCGGCATAGTATTCCCCCGGTTTTTGATATTCTTTTTCCAGGGATCCAGCGCCAACGTGCGTGAAAATGTAAATTTGTTTCCCTCTGGGAATGGATTTTTTTGAAATTTTACGCTAATTTGCCAAGACAAGCATTTTTGTGTCTATTCTAATGGCTAAAATCTTGCATAATGCTATGGGAAAACCCCGGGACCGGTTTTGTACGGTCGGGGTACGTGTCTTTGTGGAGCGCATAGAATCATGGTATCGCTTAGGTGAAACCGAACAGGGTTTGTAAGGGTTTTTGTGACGGTGCCTGGCGTAAGGTCAAAAAAGTGGCGAGAATCCGAAAACTTCTGGCTCTTGGTCCGGTTGAAAATTGACACTGTCTCTTCGGTGCGCCTGTTTTCGACATTCCAGGTCATAACGACAGTCTAAAGGGGGTAGGCGATGGAAATGGCATTGTGGAATACCGGTTTCCCACAAGGTGCCGGTCAGGATTGGATAAGAAGAGGCGAAGAGGCGCAACGCGAAGGAAACCATTGCGCGGCGCAAGAGTATTTCGATAGAGCTATCCTGGAAGATCCTTTCAATGCAAGGGCCTATACCAAATTAAGCGTGGTCTTCTGGGCACAGGGGAAAAAAGAGGATAGTCTCAATGCCCTTCTTAAGGCTCTCGAACTTGAGCCTGGTGACAGAGAAACGGTGCTGGAATGCGCGCGTGTGTTTGCAGCTCTGGGTAAACAAGATTTTGCAAAAGAGGTCTTGGAGGCCTACCTGGGCAGAAACCCCCAGGACGCGGAGATTCGCTCCAGACTCGATGCGGTCTCTACTGCTCCTGTAGAGGGACAAGTGCCTGATACGGCGGAGTTTTTAAATCGTCAGGGAGAAATCCAGTACGGAAGGGGAAATGTTGCCCACGCAAAGGCCTGCTTCGAGATGGCTATCGAGGAAAATCCCTTGTTGGGCGAAGCCTACAATAACCTGGGCGTTATTGAACTTGAGAGTGGAAAGACCATCGAAGCCCTCAAAAATTTTCATAAGGCCATCGAGCTAAGACCCGAAGACGGAAAGATTCTGCTTAACAGCGCCCGTGGTCTTGCAATGGCCGCCCAGGTGGATGCCGCTATTGAGGTCTACCGGGCGTATTTGCAAAGGTTTCCAAGTGACGACAAGGCATGGGAACAATTTGAAGGTCTTATCCGGCAGAGTGTGGGTTCGAGTTGGAAACCTGAGGGGTTGTCTGAGGAAATTGCCGATATTTACAGGCACGCCGCCGAGGAACTCTGGAAGGCGGGAGACATGACCGGGGCCGCGGAAGCCGTTGAAAAAGCTCTGAGGATAAAGTCCGATGCGCCGGACTCTCTTTACCTGCTTGCCTGCCTGCACTCTGCCCTGGGGCAGACGGCCGAGGCCGGCAGGGCTCTTGACAGGGCGCTTACGATCGACCCCGCACATAGCGAATGCTCGCTCATGCGCCAAAACCTCTTCTAAGGCGACGAGGGGCTAAACGGTTGAATTTAGAACGCGCCAATTTTGTCAAAAAGTCGAAGGAGATTCCATGACCAAATCCTCTGGTCTTTCTGTGTGCATGATCGTAAAAAACGAGGAGGCCAATATTTCCGACGCCCTGGCCTCTTTTACCCCTTTTGCCGATGAATTGATCGTTGTCGATACAGGTTCCACGGACAACACCAGGGATATTGCCGCCGGCTTTACTCCCCTGGTCTATGATTTCGAGTGGATAGAGGATTTTTCCGCTGCCAGGAATTTCGCCATGTCCAAGGCCACAAGGGGCTATCATCTCTGGCTTGATGCCGACGACAGGATCGATGCGGAAAATCAGAGCCTCATCCAGGCCTTGAAATCGGATTTTGACGGTAAAAAAGCCTTCTGGTTCATCTTGAAAAATCTTCAGGGCGACCATACACCCACCTCATGCAGACAATTGAGGTGTTTTCCGCTTGCAGAAGGTATCCGATTCGAAAGGCGTGTCCACGAGCAGGCATTTGAATCTGTTATGGCCGCGGGCCTTCAGGCCGAGCTTGCAGACATTGTCATCCAGCACCTGGGGTACATGACCGATGAGGCGAGGCTTGCCAAGGCAATTCGCAACATGACCATGATGGAAAAATCAAGAGCTGAAAATGAGGAAGATGGAGGATTGCTCTTTTCCCTGGCCTTGACCTATTCGCCGCTCGGGCGAAAAGAGGATGCTGTTGAATGTATGGCTCAAGCCCTGGAGCGTTTTGAAAAAGAGAGCTACAATCATCATCTCATTCCGGAGGCTTACCTTTTTCTGGGCAAGCTCGCCTATGAAATGGGAGACTATGACCAAAGCGTTCGAAAGCTTGCGGTTGTTAAAAGCCTCGTTGCCGACAACCCCCTCCATAACTACCAGATGGGTTTACTCTATCAGCAGATGGGCAGGCATCGTCAGGCCGTGGAAGCCCTTGGAAATGTTTTGGGGAAAAAGTATATTCCCAACCTCTACCCAACCCAGCCTTTGCCAAACGAAGCGGAACTGCTTCTGCACATAGCCTACAGCCTGTATTGCCTAGATGACCAGAAGGCTGCGCTGGAACTGATAAACTCCTCTAAGGTCGGGCCGTGTAGAAGCTGGGAGTGGATTGGCACCAGGGCTTTCACCTTCAAAAACATAGGGCTTGCCCACATAGCCTTGGAGACCGCCCTTCGCTATGGCGAAATTGAACCGGTAAGCTGGGCCCGCCTGGGCGCCATATACAAACTGCGAGGATATGTGGATAAGGCGCGCCAATGTTTTGACCGCGCCGGAATGCCGGATCGTTTGCAGACTGCCAATAAGCCTGAAGCTCGGGTAAGCCTGCAAACCAACTGCTGTGGCGACGGCTCAGCCCCGGATGTCCTTGGTTGCCCACCTTTTTCTCCCGTTCGCAGCTAAAAAAAGGGGAAACGAGAAGCGAGCATCGCGGCAGGCAAAACAAAGGTTTTGACCGGCCGCGCACTACCCGCTGCCGGCCTTCATCACGGTCAGCGGCTCATCTACGGATTTCCCCCCTGTTATCTCCAGCCACCTTAAGAGACAGTGGTCAAGGATTTCCTGGGCCCGGCGAATATCTATCCTGTATTTTTCCGGAATGAACGCTACTGTTGGGGCATAAATTCCATCGGTTTTATAAAGAAAAGGGCAGCTCTTAAGCAATTCCTCCGACAGATCGACGAGTTTGGACAGCGACCTGGCAAGTGTTATGCTGCAGTCTCTCACGGGAACATTTCCCGCCGAGCAGGAGTCGGCAAAGATCCTTAGGCCAGCAAAACCGGTTTCAGTTTCGAGGTCCTCCGGACGCAAGCCTTCTTTTCGAAGAAAAGCCAGGGGAGCTATGACCGACATTGTTATAGGCTTGGAAGAAGAGCCTGCATGTTCGGAAAGGATTTGGCGCACTACGGCCAGGAGCCGTTGTCTGCCGGGGGCAAATTCCCTGAGGACGCTTTTACCGGGCGGTTCGCCTAATCTTTTGGAAACATCTTCCAATAAATCCGGTCGGACCAAAAGGATGCAGTTGTCCTCGTCTGAGCAGAGATGGGTGCCGGGCAGTTCCTGGGCGGCGGCTCCGAAGTTGTCTATAAATACTACCCGCAGGGCTGCAGGCCTTGCAGTGTTCGTTTCGGCCAGTACCTTTTGCGCATGCTCTTCAAAGTAAGCGTGGAGGCAGTCGATTTCCTCGTCTTCTATGAAGGCGACCTTTGCAGCCTGGACGATATCGTCCACGGCCACTACCTGAAGCATGTGGCGTGAGTAATCGAATGTCTCCTCGCCGCTTTCCCACTGCTCGAAGGTCAGGATCTGGAGTTCCTTTTTCAAAGCATCCGGTAGCCGGTCCAGCCCTTCGTTTCCGCTCAGGTTTTCCTTTGGGATGATTAGAGTTTTGCAGCCTGCGGCGTAGGCCGTCTCAAGTTTGACCGCCATACCGCCTATGCTGGTGACTCGGCCCTGAGTATCGATTTCACCCGTTACGGCGACGTCACGGCGGATTTTTCTCATGGAAAAAAGCGAGGCAAGCGCAAGGGCGATCGCTGCGCCCGCCGAAGGGCCGTCTTTTTTTGTCGAGCCTCCCATGAAGTGCAGGTGAACCGGAATAGAGACGTCGGCCGAATCTATTCCCAGCTCTCTTGACAGGTGAAGGATCGCCGTGGAGGCCACCTTGCGGCTTTCGTCCATTACCCGTTCGATGTTTCCCGTGGTATGGAGCATGCTCAAGTAGGATTGGCCCCCGTTTTGTCTGTCCAGTCCCACGCGAATCGGAGTCACCTGGATGGGGATAAGAGCGCCTACTCCCATTTCGAGGTTTACCCCAAGCGCCATCATCTCTCCCACCCGGTCGTCTTCGTTTATGAGGCGCTGGCGGATTGGGGCGTCGAGGTATTTGCGAATCTTTGCAAGGTCAAGAGTGACGGAGTTTTTTCCCTTGACCATGATCTCCTTTCTCTGGGTCCTCAGAAATAGCGTGCGCATTATTCTTTCAAGATCGCGCACTCCGGCCTCGGAAGTATAATCGCGGATGAGACTCCTCAATATCTCGGTTTCCTCCTCCGGGTCGAAGACTATCTCGTCGCGGCCGATCATGTAGCGCTCCCGGATGCGCTCGATTAGAAATTCTCTGGCTATGGCGATCTTTTCGTCCACGCTGTAGCGGTCCAGAAAGATGACCTCACACCTGTTGGTTATGGCTTCAGGAACGGTTTCAACCGTATTGGCCGTAAGTATGAAATGGGAGTTGGACAGGTCTATATCGACGGTGCTCTGGGTATATTTGTCATGGAACAGATGATTTTGCTCCGGGTCAAGGATCTCGAGAAGGGTGGCGATTGCGAATTTTTCCGTTTTGTCGGCTTCATCCATAATGAACATACCGTTCATTACTCCCATCTTTATAAGCCCCTGAACAATCAGACCCGGTTTTGACCCCTCGTAGGTAAACCCGTAGCCTCGGATGTCCGCCTCGTCCTTCATGCCCCCAAGGGATATCTTGTGATAGGGAATGCCAAGGTTTCGCGCAATGGAAATGGCAAGCGAGGTCTTGCCCACCCCCGGTGGGCCAACGAACAAAAGCGCGCTCCCGGTCCTGTGCCACGATTTGCTCTCGGATTCCTTGAAATGCTGATAGCGCCAGATCAGATTGGCAAATAGATCGGAGATGATTTCCTTGGGCTTGTTCAGGCCATAATGAGAGCGGTTTAGCCCTTCGTAGAACTCTTCGGGGGAGACCCATATCTTTTTTATCCTCCCCCACGGAATCGTAAGCAAGGTTTCGATTAGTTCCGTATATTTGGCCCCGCTTTGTCCCGTTGCGTTCATCCTGTTTTTTTCTATAACTTCGATTACCGAATGCGGGACGTCCGGGTCGGCGCGCGCCTCATCGATGCGCTCCTTTAAGCTCCTGGATTGCTGAGGCGGTACCGTGCCCGGTTGCGAGGTCGTTTTCCATTGCCCGTGTCTCGTGTTGAAGGTATCTGCTGGTTGCACTGGCGCCTCCAAATGTGTCCTGAAAATTTCAAAGAGTTTGGAAATCTCCATTTCCCGGTCCAAAAGCGGGGAGACGCCAAGCTGGTCAAAAATCATCCCGAGCCCAAACCGGTTATTGAAGAGAGTAAACAGTTGCAACGCCTGGTTGGAGTTGTTGACAACGCAGATTTCAAACAATCGCAGAATTTTCGTTAGCCCCGAGGTTTTTTTGGAAATAGATTGTCCGGGAATAAGGCTATTTCTGTAAATCTTGCCAAGGACCCTTGATTTCATTTCCAGGTCCAGGTCCGCAAATATGTCGACCAGATAGCCCCCCGGCAGTTGGGCTGCCTCCGCGGCGTAGGCCGCGACCACCCTGCCGGTCCTGAATCCGCACGTTTGCCCCCGTTCTGCCCGGCGCAGCAATTGCCCATAGTTTTTCCCAAACGCACCCCATTGAGGATTTTCAAAAGTTTCAATGAGCTCACGGTAGTCGGAAGCATGCCTTCTGCCCCAGCCTAGAACATAGTCGATATCCGTGCCTATCACCTCAAGCTCGCTTGCTTGCGGAAATAACAAGTGCTCAAAATGACGCCGCAAAAAAAACTCGCAGAACTTAACTATTTTTGTTTCCTCTCCCTTAGTCCGGGAAAGAGGTGCATCCGGGGGAAGCGATAGGATGTTCGCTAAACGGTCGATAAGCTTTTCATGGATAAGGATTAACGGGCCGTGTTTTTGCGACAGTAGCAGGCTGGGCAGGGCTATCCGGTTTTCATCGTCTTGGAGTCTACCAAAAACAATCGCGCGGCGTAGTTCGATAAGATCGCCAAGGCTTACGTCCCTCTCCTCTCTGAAATAGGGCAGGACCCCGTTGCCCAGTACGGTTTGCAAGGTCTCAAAAGCCATCCTGAATGACCATTGCTGAGAAGCTGGGACATGGTTTGCAATTTCATGGTCCAATTCGACAGAGCGCATCCCCAGACCTCCTTATGCCCAAAAATAAGAGCCTGTCATCTTCCAGAAAAGATAACACACGCCCTCCGGGTAGCCAGTGCCGGACAGGAATTTGGGTCAAACAATGGGGCCGGGCAAAGATTTAAATCTCACAGGAAAAACCCCTTGGGAAGGGATAAGCCGGGATTAAAATCTGCTGTCGCTTTTTTTTTAGGTCCGGTAATTCCTATGGGTCTTTCGGCTCTCGCCTTAATGTTTTCCAAGTTCGGTCGATCGGTTTGTGGCCGCTTCCACGCATTCTAGAAAGGCCGCTCTAACCGAGTAAGATTCCAGTACCTGCAATCCGTGGATGGTTGTCCCGCCAGGGGAAGTGATAACATCGCGCAGTTCCGCCGGGTGTTTTCCGGTAGCTTCGAGCAGCCTGGATGTTCCAACGACCGTTTGGATCACAAGATCTCTGGCGGCCTGTCTGGGAAGCCCCATGAGCACGCCTGCGTCGATCATGGCCTCGATCATCAAAAGCACATAGGCCGGTCCGCTGCCGCTAAGCCCTGTCACAGCGTCCATCAATTTTTCCTCTATTTCCACCGCCTTACCTACGGTGGCGAAAAGAGTCAGGCACATTTGCATTTGCTTGTCGGTGACGGCCTTGCCGCGCGAAAGCGCCGAGGCGGCTTGCGCGACGAGTGCGGGCGCGTTGGGCATTACCCGCACAACCGCGCTATCTTGCGGTAAACGTTGTTCCAAAACGTTTAGAGCTATCCCCGCGGCAATCGATATCACGAGGGGTTTGTGGGAAAGATGGCTCGAAAGGGTGTCCAAAACGGTTGTGATGGTTTGGGGTTTTACGGCAATCAAAATTATGCTGCTGGTTTGAGCCAGTTCGGCTATGTCGCGGCATGTCCTTATCGAAAGTTCGTTTTCAAGGTATTTGACCCGCGCTTCTACCACATCGAAGACACAAACCTTTTCAGCAGGAATAAGAGAGGCTGAGATCAAGCCCCTCATTAAGGCTTCCCCCATGTTCCCGCCGCCAATAAACCCCAGGCTCTGGTTGTTGAACATGACAATTTTCTCCTCGCAGTTTTATTAGAGTTACTTGTTAACTGATAGCAGAGGCCGGCGCACTTCGCAAGGCTAAGACAGCCGCATCGGATGTGAAGGGGCGGGATATTTTGGCGTTAAACCGCACCAGGCTGACGTGGATAAAAGAGCTTAGAGGAAAAATCTAAACCTTGGCGGCATGGTTAACGACAGCCAGCCGGAAGGTCGAGCCGGAGCGGTTTGCAGGCCCCCAGCCACTCGGCCGAAAAGACAAAAAAAACGCCCACCCCGAAGGGGCGGGCGTTTTAGCAGCCTGTAACCCGTTGTATTACCAGGTACCCATTACCGCAGGAGTTTGCAGCTGATTACCATTGGTGGGGCAGTCGACCGCATGAACACCTCGGTAGTCTGTGTAGGCCGGCGAAGAGACACAAGAATAGTTGGCTACTGCCAGCTCGGTCGAGGTGGCCTCATTGGCCGCGGCCGCAGCGCCCGTGCCCTGATAGGTCGAATCAGCCAGAAGCATGGCCCCGCTTGTATGGTTAACCGGAACCGCTGTCGCCGCAAAAGCACACGGAACCAGAGCTATCGCCAACGCCATTGCCATCAACATGGTCATAATCGTTCTTGCCTTCATTTACTGTCTCCTTGTCTAAAGTGTTTTGTTACTGTTACAGGCTATTAGAGCAACGAGCATGCCATGGTTTTTGCGGCTCTCGAGAAGGACCCTATTGTTGTGCAATTACAGGGGGATGAAGGCTATTGAGGCGGGCAGGCGGCGCGTTTTCGCCCCGCTTTCTTTTCTTGTTTAACAATAAAATTCCTGCCGGACAGGAATTTTATTGTTAAACGGGAATCTTTCCACTGTTGGTTCTGCGCCCGAGTTCGGCCAGGCAGCGCGCCGGCTCTGCGGCCCCTGCCCAAATGTTTCCCTACTGGTCCTATCTGGCGATCTTGTGCTTTTGAAAAAGAGCGTAGAGTCGGGATTGAGACAAACCAGAGATACGGCAAGCCTCTTTGATGTCGCCTTCGCAAAGCCCCAGCAGTTCGTTTAGATAATTTTTTTCGGCCTGCAAAGACGCCGCTTCTCGAAATTCCTGGAGGCTGGGAAGCGCAGGCGGCCCATTGCGAGCCTGGCCTGCCTCGGCGGGCAGGCTGTGATTTACCGCCGCCCTGGCTTTTTGCACCCGGATATCCACGGGAAGGTGCTTGGGAAAAAGTGTGGGTTCAAAATGAGCTGCCGCAAGAGCCCGATCCAGGGTATTGACCAGTTCGCGAATGTTTCCCGGCCAGGAATAGGCCTTGAGCGTATCTACAAATTCCGGCGAGCACCCCTTGGCCCTGAGGCCGTACTTTTCGCAAAATCGGTCTATGTGATGCCGTGCAAGTTCCTTTATATCCACGGATCTTTCCCGCAGAGGAGGCAGCTCGATCACAAAGGATTTCAAGCGAAAAAGCAGATCTTCGCGAAAATGGCCTTCCTGCGCCATTTTGTCCATGTTTCGATTTGTGGCCGCTACCACGCGGAAATCACTTCCAAGCTCGTTTTTGCTTCCCACGGGTCGAAACCGGTGTTCCTGGAGCACGCGCAGGAAAGATTTTTGAATTACCGGGGGCAGTTCGCCCACTTCGTCGAGGAAAAGCGTTCCGCCTCCGGCTTGCCGAATGAGACCGTCTGTAGCTTTTTCGGCACCTGTAAAGGCTCCCTTTTCATGTCCGAAGAGTACGCTTTCAACCAGTGTTTCGGGAAGCGCCGCGCAGTCGACTATAACGAAAGGCCCTTTTGCCCTCGCACTGTTGGTATGAATCGCCCGGGCGAAAAGTTCCTTGCCTGTGCCCGTCTCGCCTGTTATCAGCACGCTTGTCTCGCTTGCCGCAGCCTGGGCCAGAAGGTCCAGGCAATCCATGAGCTTGGGGCTCGTACCGATTATTTCGTCGCGCTTTAGCGCGATGATGCTCTTGGCCCCTGTTCGCGCGTTTTTTTTCTGCTTTCGATATTCGAGCGCTCTTAACAAAGGCAGGCTCATCTCCCGGGTGGAAGAGCCCTTTTCAATGTAATCCCACGCGCCGCTCTTAATGGCGATCTCCGCGCCGTCCGGATCTCCAAAGCCGGTGATGATGATAACCTCGGGGCAGGAGGGCACGGACTGGATTTTGGGCAGGGCCTCCAGGCCGTTGCCGTCGGGCATGCGCACATCGAGAAATACCACGTCGATATCTGCTGAGCGCGCCAGTTCCAGGCCTTCAGAAAGGCTAGAGGCGCAAACCGGATTATGCTCCACGCGTGTGACCATCCGCGAAAGCGCATAACACATCGACTCGTCGTCATCGACAATGAGAACGTTTGCCACTACGCACTCACCCGAGCACAATTATTGTCAAGAATTTTGCGTATTATCCCGGCCAGTTCAAGGCTGCAAAGGGGTTTCATCCTAACCTCCCGTATTCCTATGAGCGCTGCCTCCCTCGGAGCTATCCCCTCGGCCGAATCGGGGCTAAATCCGGTGCACAGCACGATTGGAATTTCGGGCCGAATCCGCAGGGCTTCCCTCGCCAGTTCGATACCCGTCATGCGCGGCATGCTCTGATCCGTAATGATAAGATCGAACTCCTCGGCCCGCGCGCGAAAGACTTCCAAGGCTTCCAAGCCGTTTCTAAACACCTCGGCCTGATAGCCCAGCCGCTTTAGCATCTTCTCGCCCGCGTAAACAAGGTCTTCCTCGTCATCGACAAACATTATCCTCTCGCTTCCCCTGTGAACAGCGTTGCACCTGGGCGCCTCGA
This sequence comes from Syntrophobacteraceae bacterium, assembly GCA_049976905.1. GTDB lineage: Bacteria > Desulfobacterota > Syntrophobacteria > Syntrophobacterales > Syntrophobacteraceae > SbD1. Next base: position 57,972 of record JBMFHI010000001.1, read on the forward strand.
CCGGTTCCCCCGCAGCTTCGATGCCGGGCAAAAACACCTCGAAAGTCGTTCCCTTCCCCGGTTGGCTGGAAACGGTGATATCTCCCCCATGACTCATCACGATCCCATGGGCCACGGAAAGTCCCAGCCCGGAGCCCTCCCCGTGTTTCTTGGTCGTAAAAAAAGGATCGAAAATCCTTTCGATGGTATTTTGATCCATCCCATGTCCCGTATCGCTGACTGTGAGTTTGACGCAGTAATCGCTCTCCACGCTCTGAAGGGAAGTGATTTTGGAAGGCTCGGCCACTACCTCGGAGAGCCGGCAGGGTTTTGAATTGCGCCCCCTGGGGGCATGAGCGGCTTTCAAAGGGTCGATACTCATCCTCGACAGGCTCACCTGTAGTATGCCCTCCTTTTCGCGCATCGCGTGAGCGGCATTGGTGCAAAGATTCATCACCACCTGGATAATCTGGGTGGGATCGGCCAGGATGGTGGCCGCTCCGGCAGAAATGTTCTGTCTTATCTCTACGTTTGCAGGCAAGGAGGCTCGAAGGAATTTGAGAAACTCTTTAACAAGGGGTTCAATGTGAATGGGACGCCGCTCCTGTTCGCTGTGCCGACTGAAGGTTAGAATCTGCTTTATCAGCAGTTTGCCCCGGTTGCCCGCTTTTAGTACACGCTCGAGGTCTTCGCGGGCCGTGCTGCCCTCGGGGGTCTCTTCCAGGGCAAACTCCGCACAGGATAGAATCGCCCCCAGGATATTATTGAAATCGTGGGCTATGCCGCCGGCCAGAGTTCCCAGCGCTTCCATTTTTTGGGACTGGCGCAGTTGCTTCTGAAGGTGTTCTTCCTGGGAAACATCGCGGCACACAAAGATATAACTTGTCTCCTGCCCTGAATCGTCCCGGAAAGGCGATACACGCGCATCGATTTCCAAAATCAGGTCCCCGCTGTCTCCTTTTGCCGCAAAACGGCTGTTCCACGATCCCCCGCGCGCCATGGCTTCTGTCATGACCTTGAAAATCCAGCCCTTTTTGCCTTCTCTGCCCAGATCGTAAATAGTCTTTCCGCTCGCCCACTGGCGGTCGCAACCGCTGATGCGTTCAAGCGACAAGTTGATGTATTGCACTTCGCCCCGGCTATCGAAGATGGCTATGCCCTCTTCGAGTTGTTCGCAGGCCGTGGCGAGCAGCATCCGTTCCTTTTCTTCGCATTCTCGCCTGGCTTTGAGCCTCAAGGCCCTTAAGCCGTAGGAAAGATCCTCGGCCAGGTCCTTTAGCAGTTCGAGTTCCTCGGTATCGAAGGCATCGGGTTCCTCCGCGTAAATCCCAAGAGCCGCAAAGGATGTTGCGTTTTCATCGAGAAGGGGAAGAGAGACCGTGGAACCAAAATTGCGCCTGAGGGCTTCTTCTTGCCAGTAACTGCATCCCGCGTGCTGCGTGATATCCTGGATGACGCTGGGCGCTCCAGTGCGTAGAGCCGTGGTGGTTGGGCCGCATTTTCTCTCCGAATCCGTCCACAGAGCATCGAGCTTTTGCAGATAGCCGTCTTCAACGCCCCATTGCGCCGCGGGTCGAATCAACATTTCCCCGTCCTGCTGGGTAAGGCCTACCCAGGCAAACCTGTAGCCGCCTGTCTCCACAATGGTTCGGCATATTTCCTTCATCAATGCGTCTTCATTCTCCGCCCGGACAAGAGCCCGTTGGCAACCCCTAAGAGTTTCAAGCGCACGGCTGGCTCTTTGAAAACAATAGCTCGGTATCTGTCCGGACTCATTGGCCATGGCATATCTCCAGGCTTATAAGACAATGGCTGTCACACTTCATCTGATTTCATCCCTTCCCTGGTTTGGGGGTTGTCCGGAAGAACAGACCCACTAAGAAGAAAATTAAGCATGTATCGTGCCATATTGTGCCTTTCGTTACACAAAATCGCATCGGCCCAGAGGCTCTTATGGCTGTCTCGGAGGCATAAACATGCACCTGTCACTGACAAAAGCCGATAATTGCCCAGGTTTCTTCCCCTTATGCCCTTAGGCGATTGGACAATTCGCTCAACTCCAGGCCGACGGGATCAAAGCGCGCGTTCCCGAATGCTAAATTATCTTCTGGCTTGAACAGGTCATTATAGAATTATTTTAAGCTTGTCTTCGCCAAGGGTGTAATTATTGTTTTTATGAACCCTATAATTTTGTATTTTTGTTTCCAGCTCGCATGTTGGAACCAACCATAAACAAACGAAGGGAAAAATATGGATTTATTTTCCAAAGTAAGCCGCACAGCCGGAAAACACTCCCTGCTGGAAGAAGAGATTCGAAAGCTCCCTGTTCCCGTCAGTTCGGTCTTTCTTGGAAAAGACGGCAAGATCAGGCCGGCCGCTTTCCGGCAAACCGATATGACCTTGGTTTGCAAAGGACACGATAGAATCAGTGAGGTTTTTCCTAAGACGATCGCTAAAGGGGGTAGCATCATTTTGGAGGCCGTGGCATCCGAGACCCCTGCCACTGTTTCGGGCAAAAGAGTCGCCGTGCTTTTCTCGGGCGGTCCGGCCGCGGGCGGCCACAACGTGCTTGCAGGCCTTGCTGCCGTTCTGGGAAAAGAAAACACCCTTCTGGGGATAAGGAAGGGGCCGGGCGGACTGGTTAAAGGCGACATCTTCGAAATTGATAGGAAAAGCGTAAACTCGCTAATGAATTTGGGTGGTTTTGACTTCCTTGGCACAGACAGGACCAAAATCAAGACGGCCGAGCAATTTGAAAAAGTGAAAAAGACGGTTTTAGACAACAGACTTGACGGGCTCGTTATCGTTGGCGGCGACGATTCCAACACGAACGCGGCCTTTATCGCCGAATACCTGGCAAAGGAAAATATCGAGTGCAGCGTTGTGGGCATCCCCAAAACCATCGATGGCGATATGGCCGCAGGCAAGTATCTGCCCATCTCCTTTGGCTTCGACACGGCTACCAAGATATACTCGGTGATGGTTGGAAATCTCACCCAGGATGCCGCCTCGGCGGTCAAATACTACCATCTGGTAAAACTCATGGGGCGCACGGCCAGCAAGATCACCCTGGAAGTAGCCCTGCAGACCAAACCGGCAATAGCTCTTATCTCCGAGGAAATCGCGGAGAAAAACATGTCCCTTGGCCAGGTTGTCGATTATATAACGCGTATAATTACCCTAAGACGCCTTAATGGCATTAACCACGGAGTCATTCTCGTCCCCGAGGGACTTGTCGAATTCATTCCGGAAATGGCTCGGCTGATTGCCGAATTAAACAAGGTGCTTTCCGAATATGAAAAGGATATTAGCGACCTGCCCTCGGTCGAGAACAAAAGGGAGTTTCTCCTGCCCCATCTTACTGCCCAGTCTGCGCAGTTGCTCGCCTCTCTTCCCCCGGATCTCCAGGAGATGCTCATCCTCGATCGCGACGACCATGGAAATGTTAAGGTCTCTCAAATTGAGACCGAAAAGCTTTTAATCGAAAAAATCCGCTATCGCCTCTCAGAGATGAAAAGGCATACCGACAATTTCTTTGGCGAGGCAGAGGGGAAAATCAAGGCCGATCCCGAGCAGATCGAGGATTTTAAAAAGGTCGTCCTCTCGACCCAGTCTCATTTCATGGGCTATGAGGGCAGAAGCTCAAAACCAACAAGGTTTGATGCGGCTTTCACCTTTCAACTGGGCCTGGCAGCGGGGTCTCTCGTGCTTTCCGCAAAAACCGGCTATATGGCCGCCATTACCGATTTTCACAAGGGGGGCCGCGTCCTGGCTCTGCCGCTCACAGGGCTTGTTACCGCCGAAATGCGCAAGGGAAAGGAGGAGTTCGTAATTGAGAAATCGCTGGTCGAACTCTCGTCTCCCTCCTTTAAATTATTTGCCCAAAACAGGGACAAATGGGCTGGCGAGGACTGCTTTAGCAGTCCCGGCCCCATCCAGTATTGGGGACCCACCAGCAAACAGGTTCCCCTCATCGTTGCTCTCGACCAGGATTACCCCGATTTTGCCTGCTTTGATCTGGGGGAGGATATGCATGTAGCCCTCCAATAAACCATCGCAGAGCATGTAGAGGCATGCGGCAGGAAGGACTTTCTTCCTGCTTGCCTGTCTTAAAGGAGATTTTATAATGCCAAACCATCTCGCAGGCGAAAAAAGTCCTTACCTGCTCCAGCACGCTCAAAACCCCGTCGACTGGTATCCCTGGGGCGAAGAGCCTTTTGAGAAGGCACGGTTGGAGCAAAAGCCCATATTTCTTTCGATAGGCTATTCGACCTGCCACTGGTGTCACGTGATGGAGCATGAGTCTTTCGAAGATGAGGAAGTCGCCTCGATTCTAAACAAGGCCTTCGTGTGCATAAAAGTTGATCGGGAAGAGCGCCCCGACATTGATCAGGTATACATGAACGTCTGCCAGGCCGCCACGGGCCGCGGCGGTTGGCCGCTTTCCATCTTTATGGGCCAGGACAGAAAACCTTTCTACGCCGGTACCTATTTCCCTCGAAAAAGCCGGATGGGCATGGTGGGCCTTTTGGAACTGGCCCAAAAAATCTCCGAACTCTGGGCGCAGGATCGACAAGAGCTCGAAAAAATTAGCGAGCGTTTGTCGCGCGCCATCGAACCGGGTAAATCCCTTCTCTCCCATCAGTTGCCGGGACCCGGTCTTCTGGAAACGGCCCATAAAAGCCTTGCACAATCCTTTGATCCCGTCTGGGGTGGTTTTGGAAAAGCTCCCAAGTTCCCGGGCCCTCACAATCTAAGTTTTCTTCTTCGAAGAAATTGGCGAGATCCCGACTCCGATGCCCTGCCAATGGTCGAAAAAACCCTTTTGTCCATGCGCTCCGGCGGGATTTTTGACCAGGTCGGTTTTGGCTTTCACCGCTATTCGGTTGACGAAAAATGGATCGAGCCCCATTTTGAAAAAATGCTCTACGACCAGGCGATGCTCGCGATTGCCTATAGCGATGCTTTCCTTGTAACCGGAGATGCGCGATACGCCAAAGTGACAAGGGAAATTTTCGAATATGTAATGCGCGAGATGCTAAGCCCGGAAGGCGGCTTCTACAGCGCCCTGGACGCCGACAGCGAAGGGTCCGAGGGGGCTTTCTATACCTGGAGACCTGAGCAGGTGAGTGAGGTCCTGGGTAAAGACCAGGCCGCAATCTTCTGCCGGGCTTATGGAATTACAGGCAGGGGCAATTTCGCCGATGGCTTGAGTATACTCCATATAGCCGAGCCTTTCGATAAACTTGCCGATAGCCTTGCCATGAGCGTTTCCGAGCTGGAAAAGCTCCTTGAAGCCTTGCGTCTGCGCCTCTTTAATGCCCGCGAAAAAAGAGTCCACCCGTTTAAAGACGATAAAATCGTTGCCGCATGGAACGGCCTTATGATAGCCGCGCTTGCAAGGGGCGCTCAGGCGCTTGGCGAAAACCTTTATGCTCAAGCCGCCCAAAGGGCGGCCCATTTTCTGCTCTCCCGGATGCGAAACGATAACGGACGGTTTTACCGCCGCTACCGCGGCAACGAAGCCGCCGTTGCCGCCTACGCCGACGACTATGCCTTTTTCATTTGGGGCCTGATTGAACTCTACGAGACCGTTTTCGACGTGACCTGGCTGGCTCAAGCCGTCAATCTCCAGGAAGAGATGATCAGGTTGTTTTCCGCCCCCGACGGTGGTTTCTATTTCGTTGGAAATGACGCGGAACCGATGATCGTGGCTGAAAAACCCCTCTATGACGGCGCTCTTCCTTCGTCTAATTCCGTCGCGGCCATGAACTTGCTGCGGCTTGCAAGGATGACGGGAAATGCTGAATTTGAAAAACAGGCGGATTTGCTCCTAAGAGGTCTTGCCCGGCAGGTTGCCTCTAATCCCGCCGCTTTCACCCATCTGCTGCAAGCCCTGGATTTTGCCCACGGACCATCCCTTGAAATACTTTTAGCAGGGGATCTTTCCCTCCCGGCGACAAGAAAAATGTTGGAAGCCATTAAACCCATCTACTCCCCAAACCGTGTGCTGCTGCTCAAACAAAGCGGTAGAGCCGGGGCCGAGCTGGCAAAAATCGCCCCTTTTACCGCCTCCGTACCGGAGGCCCCAAGGGATGACTCCGCGCTCGCATACGTGTGCCAGGGGTTTAGTTGTCAAAATCCCGTTAAAAGCGTCTCGGAATTGAGCGCGATTTTGAAAGGCGAAAAACTACCCATGGCGGGATAGTGGCGCAATATGGCATGAATATGGCGTGATACCGGCGTGATTGTCTTTGTTTCGTACTGACGCTAACTATTGGAAAACACAGCGAGAATAAAAAGTGGATACTCTGGCACGTATGTTGCTCTAAACTCAATGCACAAAGAGAAACCAACTCTTTCCTCCTCTTGAGCTAACCGGTTCTAGCCCCTCCGGTTAGCTCTTTTTTTTACCCCAATTTTGTTAAGGAGAATGTCTGATATGGGCAAGACTCTTCTTGGTATTTGCGCCTCTCCCAGAAAACTTGGAAACTGTGAACTTTTTATAAAAGAAATTTTTAGACGGATGGGTGATGGCTGGGATCTTCGCATGGTTCGCCTTCCCGAGTTCGACATTAAACCGTGTAGAGCCTGTTACCAATGCCTTTTCGACCAGCCGTGCCCTCTTAAGGACGATTTCCTTGCGGTACTAAGTGCTCTGGCGGATGCCGACGCCTACGTCGTTGCCGCTCCGGCCTATTTTCTCTCGGCCAATAGCAGTCTAAAAGTTTTTTTGGACCGTGGGCTTCAATTCTATGGTTTTATCGACCGGTTGTGGGCAAAACCTGGCGCGGCGGTGGCCATAGCCGGGATTGAAGGCAAGGAGGGTAGCGCCAAGCGCGATGTGGAAAGTTTTATAAAACTTAGCCTGGGCGATTTGCGCGGGTCCGCGGTTGTCTATGGGGCACTGCCGGGCGAAACCCTTCTGTCTGCTTTAAACCTGGAAACAGCTAAACAGCTTGCTGGCGCTATCCTTAATCCCGCCATGAGGCAAAGCTCCGCCGGTCCTGTTTGCCCCCTATGCGGGGGCGATACATTCAGGTTTGTGGACACCGTCCGGGCCAGGTGCATGCTCTGCTCCGGTTCCGGTCCCTGGGAGTTTAAAGATGGTTCCATGGTCTTCCATATCGAACCGGGGGAGCATCCAATTTTTCTAACCAAAGCCGATGCCCTGGGTCATGCCGATTGGCTAAGAGGAATGAAAGATAAGTTTCTTGCTCGCAGGCAGGAACTTAAAGAGATCGTAAAACCCTATCTTGGGATGGGTTCGTTCATTGAAAGCAAAAGAAGGCAAGAGAAGGTGTGAGCCTATCGTTGCGGCCATTTTGGGAACAGCGTTCCATCTAACCTGTAATGCCTTGTTTTTAAGAGATAAATGATGGCTGCTGCTAAAATCTTGCTGCAAGAAAATTCTTTTAAAGAATAATCTGCTAAAAACCGATCAATAATAAGAATCGAAAGAATTTAGCTTTCGTTGTTTTAGCGGCAAGGGAGACTGTTTTCGGTTTTTAAAATAGTTTCGTGCCTTTAAAATAAGGAGTTGGATTGGTGTACCCTGAGGACGTCTTGAACCGAAGGCTGGAAAGGATGGAATTTGAGGGCCTTTAAAGACTTGGTGGTTATGGTCGTGGACGATTTTTCAACCATGAGGCGCATCGTAAAGGGCGTCTTGCTGGATATGGAATTCAAGCAGATTATTGAAGCGGAAAACGGCTCTCAGGCTCTTCGGCTTCTGGAGTCCAACAAGGTCGATCTTATAATTTCGGATTGGAATATGCCGGTCATGACCGGAATTGAACTCCTCAGGCAGGTGAGGGCTGAGGATCGCTATAAAGCGATCCCATTTCTCATGGTTACCGCCGAAGCTCAACACGCTGATCTTGTGGAGGCCGTCCAGGCCAAAGTGAGCAACTATGTCGTAAAACCCTTTACCCCGGATATGCTGGCTGAGAAAATAGCAAAGGTTATCCCTCTGAGATAGTTTGGAGATTAGCAATGGACGTAAGACTCATTAACCCCTTTCTTACTTCGGCAATGCACGTGTTAAAAACTATGGCCGCTGTTGAAGTTACGCCCGGAAAGCCTTTCCTTAAAAACGACGACCGCGCATCCGGAGATGTCTCCGCCATTATCGGCATCACGGGGGTGGCGAGTGGATCGATGGCGCTGGTGTTTACCGAAAAGTGCATCCTGGCAATTGTATCGAGTCTTTTAGGCGAAAGGTTTACCGAGGTAAATCAACAGGTTAGAGATGCCGTCGGGGAGCTTACGAACATGATCTGCGGCGATGGCAGAAGGCGTCTTGCCGAGGGCGGATTCAGCCTCCAGGCTGGAATACCGACTATAGTTTCGGGTAAAAATCACGTCATATCCCATATTGCAAACGGTCCACGCCTTGCGGTGCCTTTCCAAACCGCCAATGGCGACTTTATGATAGAGGTGGCGTTTTCAAAATAGTGCTGTTTGAGAAAACCCTGGGCAAATCCCGCAGGCCTCAGGCCCGCGGCGATAAAGGGCGTCTTTTTTAAAAGGAGGGGGAACGGAAACCACCTGTTCCCCCAAAAAAAAATCAAATAGCTTTTGGCTATTTACTTTTCTCTCCGCCTCTTGCCTCGGGGCTTTTCAGATGAAAATCCGTAGCCTGTTCGAACTGGTTGGCTATGCGAAGGACCAGTTCCTCCCGGAAATGAGGACCTAAAATCTGAAGCCCGATCGGCAGGTTCTCCGAGGTAAACCCGCAGGGAACGGAGATGCCCGGGATCCCAGCCAGACTTGCCGGAAGTGTAAACACGTCGCTTAAATACATTTGAAGCGGATCCTCGGATTTTTCCCCGAGCCTGAATGCCGGTATGGGGGAAACGGGGGCCAAGATGGCGTCGCATTTTTCGAAAGCCTCGAGAAAATCCCGCCCGATCAGAGTTCGTACCTGGGAGGCTTTTTTGTAGTAGGCCTCGTAATAGCCGGCCGATAAGACATAGGTGCCTAACATTATGCGCCGTTTTACCTCGGAGCCGAACCCCTCCGAGCGGCTCTTTCTGTACATATCCATAAGGTCTGCGCAGTTTTGAGCCCGATGGCCGTATTTTACCCCGTCGTAGCGGGCAAGATTTGAGGAGGCTTCGGCCGGGGCGATTATGTAATAAGCTGCTATGCCGTATTCGGTATGGGGCAGGGAAATATCCACGATTTTCGCCCCAAGGTTTTTGCAGGTGGCTATCGCTTCTCTAACGGCCCTTTCCACCTCGGGGTGGGTACCCTCGATGAAATATTGTCTGGGAATTCCAAGGCGCAAACCCTCAATGGGTTGCTTGAGGCCGGCCCTGTAGTCGGGGACCGGCAGATCGACGGAAGTGGAATCGGCCGGGTCGTAGCCGGCGATCGCCTGGAGAAGTAGCGCTGCGTCCTCGACATCCCTCGTTATGGGTCCTATCTGGTCGAGCGAGGAGGCAAAAGCGACCAGCCCAAAACGCGAAACGCGACCATAGGTGGGTTTTAGCCCAACAACACCGCAAAAAGAGGATGGCTGGCGAATCGAGCCGCCCGTATCGGTCCCGAGCGCCCCGGCGCAAAGACCGGCTGCGACCGCCGCGGCCGACCCCCCGCTCGACCCTCCCGGCACTCGCTCGATATCCCAGGGATTGCGAGTCTTTACAAAGGCCGAATTTTCCGTCGAAGACCCCATCGCGAACTCATCGAGATTGGTTTTCCCGAGAAAAATCGCTCCCGCCCTCCTAAGCTTTTCGGTTACAGTCGCATCATAGGGCGCAATAAACCCTTGCAAAATCCGGGAACCGCACGTAATCGGAGTTCCCCGCATGCATATGACGTCTTTTATGGCGACAGGGGTCCCGGCAATTGGGGAGGCTGAGTACTGCCTCTCGCCCGAATCATAGAGCTTAGCCTCTTGGGTGGCTTTTTCACCAAAGGTTGCAAGGTAGGCGTTCACCTCAGGGTCGATTGAGCTGATACGTTCAAGAAATGCTAAGACCGTTTCAACCGCGCCTATCTGGCGGCTTTCGAGCAGGTCGTGTATTCGGTGCATTGGAAGAGCATGGATGTCCATAGAAAACTGCCTTTTCTGTGCTAAAGGACCCTGGGAACAACAAAATTTACGCCGTCGGCTCCGGGGGCGTTTGCCAGCGAATCCTTGCGGTCCAATGAAGGTTCGACTTTGTCCTGGCGGAATACGTTTCTAAGTTCTATTGCATGGGTGGTGGCTTCGACCTCTTTGGTGTCGAGTTGGTTTAGCTTGTCCATGTATTCCAAAATGGTATTCATCTGGCCGGTCATAAGTTCCTCTTCGCTTTGCGAAAGCTCCAGCCGTGCGAGCAATGCCACATGGCGGACCTCATCCCTGGTGATCTTGGAGTCCATAGTGTTTCCTCTCGTGGAAAATCTAATCCGATAGGAAGTTTTCCATTGTCCGGCAGTCTTTGAATGCCGCCAGGACCTCGGGCAAACCCTGAATGCGGGTCTTTTGCAGCAGTTGGTAGGTAAGCGCATGCACCCGCTTTTCTTCGGCGTCCTGTTCGGCGGCCGTGGAATCAAATCTTTGAACAAATTTGGCAAACCGCACGACGTGGATAAGTTCATGGGTAATAATGTAAGCCGTAAGGGGATAGAGGCGGATGTCTTTGTCGCGCTCGACAGCCCTGCGGATCACATGATCCTGAATACAGATTTTGAAAAAATCCCCGGGTTCGCTCCCGCGCGTCTTGTCCCCCGGACGTCTTACATAGCGCCGGATCTGGGCGAAAGCAAGGTCGGTTATCTCTTCTACGTCGAGGCTCTTAAGGCTCTGAATGTCGTAGCGGTATCTTTTCCACTCGGAAGTAGAAATTTTGTAAAAATCGCTTATCAGCTCTTCCGAGACTTCGATGGCCTGCGCCAGGACGGCGATCATCTCTATTTCGAAAGGCACCCGTATCATTCTAATTGCCTCTGCCCCTTCATGCGGAAATCCACGCAATGCCCAAATCCTATCTATGTACAAGACTTCCATGATCAATTCAACTGGTTAGAACCATTTTGACCGTATCGCCCCCAGGTTTTATGACCCAATCGGCCCGGCGCATTTTCTAAAAGGGGCAAACCAACCAATCTCATGCAAGCAAGGCTTCGGCCTTGAGAACGGTTTGGTCTTCAGGCGGCCTGTGGCCGCGGCCTTTCCAAACGCTTATCCGCATGGAGCCGGCAAGGGAGTTTTCCCCTCCTATAAGTTTGAATTAATTTGACAACCCCTTGCCACTTTGTTTAAGTAAAATTTCGTGGCTTGGTTGTGCGTTCTTTCTCAAGTTGGTTTGCCTGCCAATAAACCAGGCCAAACCGGCCCGTTTCAGATCGATCTGCCGCTTAGCTCACCTTTTGCCCGGCAAAGGTTTCCGGGCAAGGCACCGGGGATTTTCTTTATTCTCCGTCACAACTAAATAAATATTTCTCAATTCGAAGTCTATAACGGCGGTCCGTAAAGGCTTTTGGCTGAAGTCATTCAGCCCTTGGGGCCGGCTTCGAGGAGGTAGCAGAATGGGAAAAGAAATTGTCTCGGAATCGGCGCTCGATCGTATCGAGAAGGAACACGCCGAATGGCTGGAGGAATACCGCAAGGCGCTGACAAAAGTTCCCAAGAGGCAGGAACGGTTTTCAACAGTCTCGGACCTTGAGGTAAAGCAGCTTTATACGCCGCTTGACATGCACGATAAGGATTTTTCAGAACACATCGGTTTTCCGGGCCAATACCCCTATACCCGCGGCGTTCAGAGCACGATGTACCGGGGGCGCCCCTGGACCATGCGGATGTTTGCCGGGATGGGAAACGCCGACGATACCAACAATCGCTTCCACTACCTTATCAATCACGGAGAAACCGGTCTAAGCACCGCCTTCGACTTTCCGACCCTTATGGGCTACGATTCGGCTTCGCCTCTTGCCCGCGGTGAATGCGGCAAATGCGGCGTTGCCATCGATACGCTCGAAGACATGGGGAGGTTGTTTGCAAACATTAACCTGGAGCAGGTAACCACCTCGATGACCATCAACCCGCCCGCTTCCATCCTGTGGGCCATGTATATCGCCAATGCCGAAAAACAGGGGTTTTCGCGGAAAAAACTGGGCGGCACCATTCAAAACGATTGTCTTAAGGAATTCATCGCGCAGAAGACGCTCATGCTGCCTCCCGAGGCCAGCCTGAGGCTGGTTACCGATACGGTCGAATTCGGTACAAAAGAGGTTCCCCGGTGGAATACCATAAGCATAAGCGGTTATCATATCAGGGAAGCGGGGGCGACCGCGGTTCAGGAACTTGCCTTCACGATCTATGATGGGATCACCTACGTTGAGGAAGCGATCAAAAGAGGGCTGAAAGTTGACGATTTTGCCGCCAGGCTCTCCTTTTTCTGGAACTCGCACATAGATTTCTTTGAAGAAATCGCGAAGATGCGCGCAAGCAGGCGCTTGTGGGCAAGGATAATGAAGGAGCGTTTCGGGGCTAAACACCCAAAGTCGATGCTTATGCGTTTCCACACCCAGACCGCGGGCTGCTCTCTTACCGCTCAGGAGCCCTACAATAATGTGGTTCGCACCACCACAGAGGCTCTTGCCGCCGTTCTAGGCGGCACACAGTCGCTTCATACGAATTCTCTGGATGAGGTCTACATGATTCCAAGCGAGCAAGCGGCGCTGATCGCCTTGCGAACCCAGCAGATCCTCGCGGAGGAAACCGGTGTTACCAATGTGATCGATCCGCTGGGAGGCTCCTATTTTGTGGAGGCGCTTACCGATAAAATGGAACAGGAGGCCCTGGCCTACATTCGCAAACTCGATGAACTGGGCGGAATGGTCGCTGCCATTGAGCGCGACTATCCTCAGATGGAAATCGCCGATGCGGCCTTCCATTTTCAAAAACAGGTGGAAGCGGGGGAAAAAACCGTCATAGGGGTCAATAAATATGCCTCTGATCGTCCCGATCTGGAATTTATTCTAAAAATCGACGACCAAATCGAGCGCGACCAGATAGAGAGAACCGAGCGGTTTAAGGAAAATCGGGACAAAGCCGGGTTCCAAAAAGCCATGGATGAGCTCAGGCGCAGGTGCGAAGGGCCCCCGTGCTGGGATAACAACGTCATGCCGGCCCTTATCGAGGCCGTGCGCGCCGGAGCTACCGAGCAGGAATGCTGCGATCTCTACAGGAATGTCTTTGGTACCTACACTGACCCGGGGTCATTTTAAAAGCGGTAGCAGGAAAAGACGGGCAAGAAGCGCTTTCATCCTGCTGCTTGCTCCCTGGTCCCCTCTACCTCATAGGAAGGATTGTTTCCATGGCAAATGCGAGAAATCTTCGTATATTGGTTGCCAAACCGGGGCTCGACGGTCATGACCGCGGCGCCCGGATAGTAGCCCGCGCCTTTCGTGACGCCGGCTTTGAAGTCATCTACACAGGTTGTCATCAAACGCCCGAGCAGATTGTGAGCACGGCTATCCAGGAAGACGTCGATCTCATCGGGCTCTCCATTCTCTCCGGGGCTCACAGATACTCCTTCCCAAGAGTCCTCGAACTTTTGAAGGAAAACAATGCCGAAGATATTGCGGTCATCGGCGGGGGTATTTTTCCTCTGGAGGATGTCCCCGTGCTCAAGGAAGCCGGCATAAAGGAGTTATTCGAGCCGGGGGCAAAACTTAGCGATATTATAGAGTGGGTCGGCAAAAACATCATCCCGCGCGCGGAGGCCTGAAGGAACTGTTTTAGGCGGCGTTAAAGTGCTTCACGAAGTGGCGGAGACCATATTTTTTGGCTCCGACAAAGGAGCTGGTTTCATGGATATAATCCAAAAAATAGTTTCAGGCGATGTACGAACGATAGCTCGCATCCTGCGGGATATCGACGATGAACTTCCCTCCGCCAGGAGTGTCTTACAAGGGCTTTATCCCCACACGGGCAAAGCGCATATTGTTGGCTTCACCGGCTCCCCGGGCGTAGGCAAAAGTTCGCTTGTAGACCAAATCGCTACCTTTTACCGCAAGCAATCCAAAACGGTCGGCATCCTCGCCGTGGACCCCACCAGCCCTTTTACCGGCGGGGCGATCCTTGGCGATCGCATTCGGATGCAGCGCCATTTCCTTGACCCCGGCGTTTTTATTCGCAGCCTTGCAACCCGTGGCCAGTTTGGCGGTCTTTCCAAATCCACCAACGATATGGTCAACGTTCTCGACGCGGCCGGCAAGGACCTTGTTCTGGTTGAAACGGTCGGGGTAGGGCAGGACGAAGTCGAAATCGCCAACAGCGCCCACACGACCGTGCTGGTTATGATTCCGGGTATGGGAGACGATATACAGGCGATCAAGGCGGGCGTCATGGAGATTGGAAATATTTTCGTGGTAAACAAAGCCGACCGCGAAGGTTCCCGCAAGACCGTGCGCGAACTCATGAACCTGGTGGAAATTGGCGTAAGAAGGCGTAACGGCGATGAGTGGGAGCCGCAGATAATTGAGACCGAGGCCGTTAAGGGCCGTGGTATCGAAAAGCTTTGTCAGACAATTGAAGACCACAAGGCTTATCTAAAGGCCACGGGATCGCAAAGATGGCGCGAAACCGTGAAAAAGCGCACGAGGATCCAACTGATGGGCGCGCTAAGAGATCGGGCACTTAAGGCCGTGCTCGAAAAAATCGAGCAGCGGGGGGACTGCCTGGATGATATGGTTGCAAAGATCGTCGACAGGCAATCAGACCCTTATACGGTGGTTCAGCAGATTGTGGAGAGTGTCTTGAGGTAAATCTGTAGTTCCATGCTCTAAGTCTAATTAAAACAAACCGGCGATGCCACAGGGATCGCCGGTTTTATTTTGCTCAAGCGGGGAAAAACAGACCGCTCGTTATTACTTGGTCAACAGAGGCACGATAAGCAGCGCGACAATGTTGATGACCTTGATCATCGGGTTGATTGCCGGGCCTGCGGTGTCCTTGTACGGGTCGCCAACTGTATCGCCGGTGACAGCCGCCTTGTGGGCATCCGAACCCTTGCCGCCGTACATGCCGTCTTCGATGAACTTCTTGGCGTTATCCCAGGCGCCGCCGCCGCTGGTCATCGCGATGGCCTGGAAAAGACCCGTGACGATAGCGCCGATCAGCAAGCCGCCCAGGGCTTCCTTGCCGATAAGAAAACCGACAACGATAGGAGCGGCAACCGGAATGAGGGCCGGAACCATCATTTCCTTGATAGCGCTCTTGGTCACGATGTCGACGCATTTGCCGTATTCGGGCTTAGTGGTGCCTTCCATGATTCCGGGCAGTTCGCGGAACTGACGGCGAACTTCCTCAACAACGCCGCCTGCAGCCTTACCGACGGCTTCCATCAGAAGAGAACCGAAGAAGTAGGGCAGAAGACCGCCGATGAAAAGACCTACGATGACCTTCGGGCTCGACAGGTCAAAGGTCATGCCGGGAACCGACCTTGAGTATTCTGCAAAGAGCACCAGCGCCGCAAGAGCTGCCGAACCGATAGCATAACCCTTGGTAACGGCCTTGGTGGTGTTGCCAACCGCATCCAGAGGATCGGTGATGGCGCGTACACTTTCGGGAAGCTCGGCCATTTCGGCGATGCCACCCGCGTTGTCGGTAATCGGGCCGTAAGAGTCGATTGCCACTACGATACCGGTCATCGACAGCATGGCTACAGCCGAAAGAGCGATTGCGAAAAGACCGCCGCCGGGATTACCGGCAAAACCGCCGCCCAGCTGATAGGCCCAGACGATAGCGCCGCAGATTACCAGTGCCGGAGCCGCGGTTGACTTCATGCTGACTGCAAGACCCGCGATAACGTTGGTGCCGTGGCCGGTGACGCTGGCTGCGGCAATGTGCTTAACGGGGTTAAAGCTCTTGGAAGTAAAGTACTCGGTGATCATAACGATAGCGCCGGTCAATACCAGACCGATGAGTGCCGTTGTGAAAACGCTCATCGCGGTGAAACCGCCGGTCTTAAGACCGGGAATGGCCAGAAACCACTTCGATGCGAAATAGAAGGCGCCCGCGGCCAGAAGACCGGAGACTGCCAGCCCCTTGTAGAGAGCGCCCATGATGTATTCGTTCTTGCCGAGGCGAACGAAGTAGGTGCCGATGATCGAGGCTATGATCGAGATGCCGCCGATAAGGAGCGGGAACTCGACCCAGGGGCTGTCGGCGCCAAAAACCGTTTTGGCCAGAAGCATTGCGGCCACCAGCGTAACGGTGTAGGTCTCGTAGAGGTCGGCAGCCATGCCTGCGCAGTCGCCAACGTTGTCGCCAACGTTGTCGGCGATAACGGCGGCGTTTCTCGGATCGTCTTCCGGAATGCCCGCTTCGACTTTACCAACCAGGTCGGCGCCAACATCGGCGGCCTTGGTATAGATACCACCGGCGATACGAGCGAAAACGCTCATGAGAGAACAACCGAAACCAAGGCCTACCAGAGCGTGGAAAACCTGCTCGGTGGGTGCCATCGACTTTGCCACAAGATAGTAGCCGGTAAGGCCGAGAAGGCCGAGGCCAACGACCATGATACCGGTAACCGAACCGCCCTTGAAGGCCACTGAGAGGGCATTCTGCAGGCCGGTTTTGGCGGCTTCGGTCGTACGTACGTTTGCCTTAACCGATACCGTCATGCCGATGTAGCCGGCCAGAGCCGAACCGCATGCGCCAATAACGAATCCGATTGCGGTCCAGATACCAAGATAGCTAAGAAGTCCCGCGATGACAACGCCTACGACTGCAACGGTTTTGTATTCTCTGCTGAGAAATGCCTGCGACCCTTCGCGGATAGCGTCCGAGATTGCCTGCATTTTCTCGGAACCCGCGCTTTGTTTGGATACCCACGCCGCGGTCACCAGCGCATAAAGCACGCCGAGACCACCACAAGCGAGGGCAAACATTTCGATTACACTAGCTTTCATTTAGACCTCCTTGTAAGTGTTGATTTGATGGAAAATGAAATGATTACAACTTGAGTGGCTTAGCGCCCCTCGAACTTCAACCTGATTTTCTTAGGTCCTCCTTCCAGCAAGATTATCTCTACGGACATCGAAATAAAAAGCCCGTAAAAAGCTATTGGAATCGTCGAAAAACGGTCATGCCGCTTGGAGTCTTTCCGTCTCGTTCCGGCAGAAGGCCGTAGAGCGGACCGGACCAAAACTGGTTAGTCTGGTGGGTGCGCAGATGAGGCGGATTAATGACTCACCTTCTTATAAACATATCCGTTTAAAACCCTTTTTTAGCCAACCTGTTTACAAAGGAAAAAGGAACTAAAGTGACCTTCCACGCGGGCGTCAAACCTAATAGAAGCCTGCCTTAATGTCAAGAGAAAGTCATCACGAGCGCAAAAAAGATGACCCTTCAGATGAGCGTTTCCTCTCCCGGTTCGGGCAAAAATACCTCGGTGTCGCAAACGCTGTGTATTAGCCGGGATATTTCCCCTCGCCTTAGCCTTCTTTCATTTCGTTCCATGTGAACAAGGGCCAGACGGGAAACATGTGCCTTTCTCCCAAAGTCTATGCATTCCAAAATCGTTGAATGTCCTGGTATTGCATTGTCGATTCGAAAAGCTTCGTGAATCGCCAGGTCTGCTCCTCGGGCAAGGGAAAGCGTCTCTTCGGTTGGCGGTCCGTCGCCGTTGTAAAAAAGAGATTTTCCCGCTTTTTCGATACGAACCGCGAGATTTCTTCGCAAGTGAGCGTTTAAGGCGCATCTCCAGCTAACTGCCGCACAATTTAGAACTTGCCCCGGCTCGACCGAAATAAAGTTAAGTTCAAAGCAGAGCTTGCTCAATAGCGAAGGATAGGCCAGCCCGACGGTTTTTTGCACTATTTCCGCAATCCCCTGCTGCCCGATGATAGCCAGAGGTTTTTTGCGCTTCATTTCCTGGAAACGCAATAGAAGAGCGGGGAGGCCAAAAAAATGGTCGCCGTGGAAATGAGATATCCAGATCGCCTCGAGTCGTTCCGGGTCGGGGCAGCTTCGCAAAAAAGGAGGGGGCACCGTGGGGCCGCAGTCTAGGAGGATGCAGTGCCAATCGCTGTTTTCTTCCACAACTACTTGTATTGAGGTGTTTGGAAGTTTCTCGTCGACGGCTTCGCCAACTCCGATGAATTTAATTTTCATTCTCGATAGTCCTTGGAAACTTATTTGTAATAAAATACGTCATGGCTTACCTTACTGCATTGATCGAACTCAAAAGGGGTTTATTTTAAAAATTGGGGTGATTGGGTCCTTCGTGCCTGCAGGCAATGTATAAAATTGTGGAGAAAACTAATGGCGGCAAGAGAAAAATTCGAACTGGTTTTTGAAAGGCAAGTCCGTGAAATAAAAAGTCTGGTGCGCTTCTATAAGCATATAGCGACCGGCGCCGAGGTGCTTTCCGTAATAAACGAGGATGAGAACAAAGTTTTCGGCGTCTGTTTTCGCACCCCCCCATCCGATTCGACCGGGGTCGCCCATATTCTTGAACACTCCGTTTTGTGCGGATCACGAAAATACCCGCTAAAGGAGCCTTTCGTTCAACTCGTAAAGGGTTCTCTCAAGACTTTTCTAAATGCCTTCACTTATCCGGACAAGACATGCTATCCGGTTGCCAGTCAAAATGTCCAGGATTTCTACAATCTCGTGGACGTCTACCTCGACGCGGTCTTTTACCCGCGCCTTAATCCCTTCGTCCTCCAGCAGGAGGGCTGGCACTACGAGTTGAGTCAACCCGAAGCGCCGCTTGAAATTAAGGGGGTTGTCTACAACGAGATGAAAGGGGTCTATTCCTCCGCCGACAGCATGCTCCTTGAGCTTACCCAGCAGTCCCTTTTCCCGGGCAACACCTACGGGCTCGACTCCGGTGGCGACCCCAAGGTGATTCCGACTCTAACCTACGAAAAATTTAAATCTTTCTACGATGATTTCTATCATCCCTCCAACTCCAGGATTTTCTTCTACGGTAATGACGATCCGGAGCGCAGGCTTGAAATTATCGAGGACTATCTCAAGGATTTTACCCGGGCGAAAGTCCAATCCTCCGTGGTTTTGCAGGAGCCGGCGACCTTGCCTTCAAGGATTGTTCGCTCCTTTGGCGTTAGCGGAGAGCAGGCCACGGCCGATGGTCCCAAGGCCATGATGACGCTTAACTGGCTTCTTCCCGAGTCAACCGGGGCAGACCTCAATCTCGCCTTTCAGGTCCTGGAATACGTGCTGATCGGAATGCCGGGTTCGCCTCTTAGACGCGCGCTAATCGAATCCAGGCTGGGTGAAGATCTGGCCGGGGTTGGCCTTGAAACCGATTTGCGGCGCCTCTACTTTTCCACGGGACTAAAGGGCATTCAGGCCGAGGATGCCGCAAAGATTGAAGGCTTGATCCTCGATACCCTCTCCGACCTTGCCCGAAACGGTATCGACTCTTCTTTGATCGAAGCCGCGCTAAATACCATCGAGTTCAGGCTTCGCGAAAACAACTACGGAAGTTTTCCCCAGGGCCTCGTTTTGATGCTGCGCTCCCTTGCAACCTGGCTCCATGATGAGGATCCGCTTTCCCTGCCGGCTTTTGAGCCCGTTCTTGGCAGGGTTAAGGAAAATCTCAAATCGGCGGGTTTTCTAGAAGATCTGATCCGCCGCTATTTCCTTGAAAATGCCCAAAGAACCCTTGTATTGCTAAAACCGGAGGCCGGACTGGCGCAAAGAGAACAGGAAGAGGAAACCAAAAGGCTCGAGGCGATTAAGCGTTCGTTTTCAGCCGAAGAGGTTCGGGGCGTGATCGAAAACGCCCAAATCCTTGAAAAGATGCAATCCGCGCCCGATTCCGCCGAAGCCCTTGCAACCATTCCGGTTCTAAAGGTTGGAGATCTGGACAGGCAAAACAAGCTGATTCCGATCGAATCCTGGCCGCTCGACGGTGTTTCCGGCTTCTATCACGATCTTTTCACCAGCTCCATAACCTATCTCGATGTCGGGTTCAACCTTCGGGGGCTGCCTCGTGAGTTTCTGCCCTACGCTCCCCTTTTTGGCCGCCTCCTTTTGGAGATGGGGACCAAATTCCAGGATTTTGCCTCACTGTCTCAAAAAATAAGCCGAAAAACCGGTGGAATTCACCCGGAACTCTTCTCCTCCTCCGTAATGGGCGATAGCGCGCCTGCGACCTGGCTTTTTCTAAGGGGTAAATGCATGGCCTCCCGGACCCCTGAACTGGCGCAAATTCTTGCCGAAATCCTTGGGGCCGTAAAGCTCGACGACAAGGAGCGGTTCCGGCAGATCGTGCTCGAAGAAAAAGCGAGACAGGAAAGAAAATTTGTTCCAAGCGGCCATCAAGTGATAAATCAGCGCATCCGAGCTCATTTCAATCTTGCCGATTGGGTAAAGGAGCTAACCGATGGGATAAGCTATTTTCTTTTCCTGGGAAATCTTGCTCAAAAAATCGATCAGGACTGGAAAGGCGTGCTCTCGGATTTGGAAAAAGTCCGCGGGTTGCTCGTAAACCGCTCCTCGACGGTATTTAATCTCACTGCCGATAAAAATGATCTCCAAACGATCGAACCTGCCGTGCGCACTATTCTCGACTCCCTTCCAGATTTTACGCCTGCGCTCCCGGAGTGGCAGCCCGCGCTGTTTCCCGAATTTGAGGGCATCATTGTGCCCTCGCAGGTAAACTTCGTGGGAAAGGGCGCTAACCTCTACAGCGCGGGATATGTGGCCAACGGTTCGGGTAAGGTCATTTCCGGCTATCTCGGCAGTACCTGGCTTTGGGAAAAGGTGAGGGTGCAGGGTGGCGCTTACGGCGGATTTTGCGTTTTGGACCGCATGTCCGGGGTCTTTACCTTCCTTTCCTATCGCGATCCGAATTTAATGAAAACCGTGGAAAATTTTGACGGTGCCGCTCAATTTCTCCGCGATGCGGATATCTCCGAAGATGAGGTGGCAAAATCCATAGTCGGCGCCATTGGAGAGATCGATTCCTATATGCTGCCCGATAGAAAGGGCTATGTGTCGCTGCTGCGCGCCTTCATCGGCGAAACCGATGAAATCCGCCAGCAGATGCGCGAACAGGTCCTGGCGACTACCGTAAAGGATTTTAGAGAATTTGCCCATTCCCTCGATAAGGTTAAAAATGACGGCATAGTCAAGGTTTTGGGCTCGCAGACCGCCATTGAATCGGCTCTGGCAGAGCGCCCCGGGTGGTTAAACACTTTGAGGTTGCTCTGATAAAAAGCGGAAAGCGGGAAGAGCGCTCAGCTCCCCGCTTTCCGCCATGGCCGGATTTTATAATTTTTCAGGCTTGCACAGATTCTTTTCCTGGGCTGCCGCCCTTCCGCAGTTGTTGCAAACATATCCCGGATTTCTCACCAGGTTTTTATATTCCTCCAAATTCGACTGTATAAATCCGATATTTTGCAGATAGCAGAGGTGTTCTTCGTGATGAGGATGAGGCATTTTCTTCTCGGCCATTTCGTCGTTCCTTTCCCTGGGAAATGCTGCTGGCTCAAAATGCGCTGTGCCCAATGTAAACATCCGCGCATAAGAGGGCAATAGCGCAGCCTATGCAACACTTTCGGGAAAAAACTCCGGCAGTTTATTTCGAGGCTTGGCCTGGGAATTTTTAAACAGGGGCAGGGGGGGCGGTGAGGACAATCGTCTCTTAGCCGTCTTCGTCTTCGGTCTGGCCGCCAATGAGGCTGTTAAGTTTTTCTATCAGGGGACCCTGGGACTTGGAGCATTTTTCGCAAGAGCCCAGGTGGTCCAGAAACATAGTAATGTTCCATCCTTCGCAAGTCTTCATCCCTAATTCCATGGGGTCTTTCCCACAAAGGAGTTTTAGCATTTTCTGCTCCTGTATCCGTTTAATTTTGCTCTATACAATATATATACGCAATTTAAAACAAAAAAGCGCTAATTAGAAAAGATCAACCCGGAAAGCACTAAAGAGCGGATGGGTAACCCTGAGGCTGAGAGACTCTTTTTGCCCGATTTTTTTTAACCTGCCTCCACCACGAAGCATTTCAAATATCTGGTCTCGGGCATGGCTAAAAGGACTGGGTGGTCAAGCGACTGGCCTCGGGCCAGAAGGAGGCGAAGTTTTTTCCCGCTTGCCTGGCCGGCGGTAAGGAGCGCCTCCTGGAAGAGTTCCTCGTTCATGTGGTAAGAGCATGAGGACGTAATGAGTATGCCGCCCGGCTTTAGAGCCAAAAGAGCCCTGCGGTTTATATCCGTATAGCCCCTGGTAGCCTCGGATAGAGACGATCGGGTCTTGGCGAAAGCCGGCGGGTCGAGCACAATAACGTCGAACGTCCCCCTGGGAACCTGTTTTAGATACTCGAAGACGTTTGATGCAATAAAGGTGGAGCGGTCGGCAAAGCCGTTTAGTTCGGCGTTTTTGGTCGCCTGCTCGATGGCGCCCGCCGATTGATCGATTCCCAGGACCTCCTGCGCCCCGCCTGCCAGGGCCGAAAGGCTCCATGCCCCGTTGTAGCAGAAAAGATCGAGAACCCTTTTGCCCTTCATCCAGCGTCGTGATGCAGCCCGGTTGTCCCTCTGATCGAGATACATCCCGGTTTTCTGCCCGGCCAGCACATCAACGACATATTGAATCCCGTCAATTTGAACGGGGATTTGACCTGCCAGGGTGCCCGAGACAACGCCCTTTTCGAGTCCGAGTCCCTCGATCACTCGCGAGGGTGAGTCATTTCGAAAAACCAGAGCCGACGGTTTGAAAAGATCTTGGAGCAAGTTCCCGATAAGGTCTTCAAGCCTTGACATGCCAAGAGTTGTGGCCTGGTAGACCAAAACGTCTGCATACCGGTCCACCACAAGACCGGGAAGGCCGTCGGATTCGCCAAAAACCAGGCGGCAGCAGCTATTATAGTCTGGGTAGAGAAATTGACGAAAACTCGCTGCATCTTGAAGAGTCTGTCGGAAAAAATCAGCCTCGGGTTTTTTACCCGGCGGGCACACGATGCGAACCGCAATAAGCGATGAAGGGTTGACGTAGCCGGCTCCAAGCGCAACGCCTTTAGCCGAGACCACTTCCACCCAGCTTCCCGGCTCGAAGTCGTGGAGTCGGTCGGCGACTTCGTTTCCAAACACCCAACGGTGTCCTCGCAAAATACGGCGTTCGCGGCCCGGGTGAAGGGTCAGTGTCCTCATGGTTTTGCTCCGGTTTGGCGGCAATAAAAAAGCGCTCGGCGAAAAAGAGCGCTTATCGGGCGGTGCGTATCCGCCTCTTAGGGTTCTACCTAGGCCTTCAGGGAATCGAGAAGGATGTAATAGTCCTCATGAGTATCCGCCGAGCTCTCGATCAATTCATAGAGATCGTCGAGTTCCATATTTACCACGGCATCCTTATCGGGAGATTCTTCCTTTAATTCGATCCATACCCAGTCTAGAAGCATTTCCTCCTGGTCGCTGTAGCCCGGCTCGTGCTTATCCAGGATGCCGTCGCGAATTTTTTGGCCAACCTTCTTAAGCGCTGCCCTGACGAACTCTTTCATCTCCATCGAATACCCTCCTCTATACAAAGGCCTGTTCTCACAGGAAAGCAAACGGTTGAAAAGCCTCAAAAAAAATGTTGGAGCCGAATAGAATAGCTCATTAGCCTCATACGTTCAACTTTATAATTCACAGGCGATGCTATCGCGGCTAAATTGGCCATTGAACTCTATCCTTGTTCAAATCATGCCGCTTCAATATAATTATGAAACGATTCCCATAACAGGCAATCTTAATTAAAACTTTTCATTTTCAACTTTTGAATCCGTTGACAGAGGAAGATTTTTTTATGCCCGATAAGCAGCAGTATGTCGTCGATGGGATAAACGCGGGAAACTCCTGGCGTCTTTTTAAAATTTTGGCGGAACTTGTCGAAGGGTTTGAAACCCTCGATAGCCTCTACCCGGCCGTTTCCATTTTTGGGTCGGCCAGGGTGAAACCGGGCGATGAGGTCTATGAGCTAACGTACACGATCGCCAATAAACTGGCCACCCATGGCTACCACATTATAACCGGAGGCGGCCCCGGTGTTATGGAGGCCGGCAATAAGGGCGCTAAAGATGGCGGAGCCAAATCGGTGGGACTAAATATTGAGCTGCCCCTCGAACAGGAACCAAACCCGTTTTCGACAACGAAGCTCAATTTTCAGTATTTTTTTGTTCGTAAGGTTATGTTCGTTAAATATGCTCAGGCTTATATTGGAATGCCGGGAGGCTTCGGCACCCTGGACGAAATAACCGAGGCGCTAACTCTCATCCAGACTAAGCGTATAAAGCCTTTTCCGGTAATCCTGGTTGGGAAGCAGTACTGGGGGGGGCTTTTGGACTGGATTCGATCCACCCTTATAGACGGTGGTTTTATCTCGCCGGAGGACCTCGAAATAGTGACGCTTCTAGACGATCCCGACGAGGTCGTGCATATGATCAAAAAGTATGTAATCCTCTAACCCTCGCGCTTCCACCCGGCTCGATAATATCTTTCGAGTCTGGAGGCAATCGGCTTTTAGCGCGAAAAATACCGCCGGGAGGTTTTCCTACAATGCCGATCTACGAGTATCTGTGCCGAAAGTGCAATAAAAAATCTGAGATCATAACCTTTAGCGTTTCCGAAGACGTTTCTGCCCGGTGTAACCACTGCGGCAGCGCGGATGTCGGCCGTGTGCCTTCCCGTGTCAGGGTCCGAATGTCCGAGGAGACCCGAATGGAGCGGCTGGCCGATCCGGCCCGGTTGTCGGGACTCGATGAAAACGATCCTAAAAGCATGGCCAGATGGATGAAGTCCATGAGCAGTGAAATGGGCGACGAGATGGGCGAGGATTTCAACGTCGACGAGATGGTGGACGAGGCGATGGCCGAGAAGGACAGCATGGGCGCGGGAGGCCGCGCGGACGCGGATTTGGGCGCCGGCGGCTATGATGAGTGAAGGTGGTCGCGGGCCGCGATTGCCCGGGCGTCTCAAAAACAGCCCCGGAGTCGAACAATTCCGTTGGCTGGTTGGTTTCGAGCAAAAGGGCCTGGCACTGGTAAAAGTTGTCTCCGACTATCTTCTCCTGTCGGAAGAGGACGCTATCGACCTCATCGGCTTCGGTTCGGTCTATGTGCGGGGGCAAATGACCCGTGACCCGACGCTAAGGCTTTGCGGGGGCGAAGAGATCTGGGCCGCTTTTCCCTCTTGCGGTATCCGAAGGTTCTATGAAATCGATCCATCCCACGTGATTTTTCGAGACCGATTTTTGCTCGCTTATGATAAGGAAGCCAACATTGCAAGTCAGCAGGTCCCCTTCGATGCTTATAATAACGTTTTCGCGGCTCTGCTTCGCTTCCTGTCCGGGAAAAAAGGGGCGGTCCCATATGCGGGCCTCCATCACCGGCTCGACATGGAAACAAGCGGGTTGTTGCTCTTTGCACTCGAGCGAAAGGCAAACGAGCCCCTGGCCAGGGCTTTTCGGGAAAGGAAGGTAAAAAAACAGTATCTGGCGTGGGTGGAGGGCTTTCCGCAAAGAGATTTCTGGACTTGCGAAGCCGACATCGGTAAAGTCGGAGGTAAATATAAAACGGTTGGAAAGGGGGAGGGAAAAGAGGCCCGGACGCTTTTTAATGTGCTTAGCCGAAAGGATGGCCGCTCTCTTGTACTAGCTGTCCCTTTAACCGGAAGGACACACCAGATAAGAATTCACCTTGCCCTGGGAGGACATCCCATCGCGGGGGATCGCGCCTATGGCGCAAAACCCGACCAGCGTTTGTTCCTGCACGCTTGGAGACTTACCCTTAAACATCCGGTTTCCGGCAACGTTTTAAACCTTCAAGCCCCGGTGCCGGCCGGCTGGCCCGAGGTGGTCGCATTGGACTCGCTCTGAGTGCGATCAGTGGTCTTGGCCTTTAACGAAACCTCAGTAAAAAAATGAAGCTCTCCTTTTTCGCGATATGGGTTGTAGCTATTACGATTGCCGGGTGTGCGACGTTTCATTCCAGGCCGATTTCCGCGGCTTCCAATGCTTCGGCCCTGGAAGCTCGCAGTCTGGATAACCCCGGCCTCCATAAATTTATGGAGCAAAACCTGAACAGGCAGCTTCGCCCCTGGCCCCCCAGGTCCTGGGATTTCTCCATGCTGACCCTTGCGGCCCTCTATTATTCTCCCGACCTTGATGTAGCCCGCGCCAAGCGGCAAGTGGCCGTCGCTGGTAAAATTACCGCGGGGGAGCGTCCCAACCCGACAATATCGGTTCTGCCCGGGGGTATTACCAACCCTCCTCGCGCCCCCTGGATTTTTTCCCTGATAACCAACGTCCCGATTGAAACGGCGGGAAAGCGCGGCTATCGGCTGGCTGTTGCCGGCCACCTGGCCAGGGCCGCCCGGCTCGATATGGAAACGGCCGCCTGGCAGGTTAGAAGTCGCCTCAGGGCGAGCTTGGCAGACCTCTGCTTTAATAGGGAAACCGCGGCCGTTTTAAAGCGCCAGGTCCAAGTGCAAGGCCAACTCGTCCAAATGCTTTCTGTTATGCTTGCAAACGGGGAAATCCCAAGGCCCGAGTTAGCCAGCGCCCAAATTTCTCTTGATGCCGCTCGCCTCAAATTGGCCGATCTGCAAAGACAGATTGCCGATAGCCGGGCCCGGCTGGCTGCTTCGCTTGGCGTACCCGTGGAAGCCCTTCGCCCGATTAAGATTTCCTGCCGGTTTCTAAAGCGTTTCCCCGTTTCGCCTCCTCTGGGCCGACTCAGGCGTAAGGCCCTTTTGAACCGCCCCGATATTTTATCGCTTCTGGCCGACTACGAGGCCGCGCAAAGCGCGCTGCAGCTTGAAATCGCCAAACAGTACCCGGATGTCAATCTGGGGCCGGGCTACAGTTTTCAGGATTCGGAAAATTATTGGACATTCGGCCCGACTTTGACGCTTCCGGTCCTAAATCAGAATCAGGGGCCGATAGCACAGGCCAAGGCCCGTCGAGAGGAAGCCGCTGCGGCCTTTACCGCCTTTCAGGCCAAGGTTATCGCGGAATTGGACCGGGGTTTTGCCGGATACCGGCTCATGAGGGACAAACTAAAGACCGCCCAGGCTCTCAAAGACTTGTCAAAAGCCCAAATGGACTCTGCTAAAAACGCCTTCAGACAAGGCGAGACAAGCCGTCTTGCGCTCCTTGAGGCCCAACTGGTCTACTCCACAGACCTTTTGCGGAACATCCAGGCTTCCTATCAGGCCCAACAGGCCCTGGGCCTCCTTGAAGATGCCCTCGAGTTTCCGCTTTGCCAAATGCAAAATGTTCACAAAATCGTTTGTCCAGCAAATGGAGAAAATTTGCCTTGAAAAACCTTCGACCATTTGGTCCCATAGCTGCCGCTTTGCCACTGTTCATCTCTTTGAGCGTAGCGATTGCCGCTTGCCTGGTTTTAAGCTCGATACGAGCCGGCTGCGCCCAGACCCCTGGGGCTAAGGCCTCCCTTGTCGACCCGGCGCTATCGGTCGTTTTGGATGCATCCGCCCAGAAAAGGGCAGGTATTGCCACCGCGCCGCTTATCCACGTATTTCGTGCAAACCACATCAGGGCCTACGGTACGGTTATTTCGACAGCGGGGCTTTCAAGCCTTGAAAGCAGCTATGCCGTGGCCGCAGCGAAGGTTGAAAACGCAAAGACAACTCTTCATGTCTCTCAGAGGGAATATGCCAGGTTAAAGAATCTTTATGAGCGCAACCAGAGCAGTTCGCTAAAAGAGCTTCAGCTTGCGCAGTCAAAATGGAACCAGGACAAGGTGAACCTGCGTGCGGCGAAAACCCAACAGACGGCCCTGGCCTGCGCGGCCTTGCAGCAGTGGGGAAAAGTGATCTCGGACTGGGTTTTTACCGGCGCAGCGGCTTATTCCAAACTGAGTGATCGCCAGGATGCGCTGGTACTGGTCACTTTACCCGCCGGCGAAAAGATCGCGGCGATGCCGGGGGAGATAACGATAAAACCGGCGGGCCTTGGAAGGTTTAAAGCCCGCTTTGTTTCGGCTTCGCCCCGGACTGATCCGCAAATTCAGGGGTTTAGCTATTTCTACATCGTTTCCAATCGAAGCGGCCAGGTGAGAACCGGGATGAACGTGTCTGCCTTTCTGCCCGAAGGCCCCCCGACAGGCGGCTTTCTCATAGTTTCATCGGCCGTTGTCTGGCAGGACGCGGTGCCCTTTGTTTTCGTGCAAACCGGCGCCAGGCGTTTCGAGGCCCGGCCGATTGGCGCAAACATTCCGGTTGCCGGCGGATACCTTGTTGGCAAGGGCTTTTCACTTGGCGATCGCATAGTCGTTGAAGGGGCGCAGACGCTTCTGTCCCAGGCTCTTCTTTCGGGATCGAAGTCAGGGGCAGGCCATGGAGACGGGGATGACGATTAATGGAAAATGACGCGCAATCGGCTAAATCAGGACTTCTGAATGCGATTATCCACTTCGCGCTTCGCCGGCGCGGTGCCGTTACGGCCCTGGCCGTGCTGCTTTTGGCCTATGGCTTCTATACGATCAGCGGAGTGAGCTACGATGTCTTTCCCGAATTTGCCTCCCCGCAGGTCTCGATTCGAACCGAAGCTCCGGGGCTTTCTCCACAGCAGGTCGAAGCCCTTGTCACAAGACCCGTTGAATCCGCGGTCCTTGGCGCCTCAGGCATTGCCGTCGAACAATCAACATCCAGCCAGGGGCTTTCGGCCGTAAAAATCGTCTTTTCTTCCAAAACCAACGTCTACCGGGCACGCCAACTCGTGGCCGAGCGGTTGGCTTCCCTTCAGGGCCAATTGCCTCTGGAGGCTCAACCCCCGGTGCTCACCCCGCTTACTTCCTCAACCGGTGTGGTGATGGTGCTGGGTTTTACTTCCGATACCCGCTCGCTTATCGATCTTCGCACCATCGTGCGTTGGACGGTAAAGCCCAGTTTGCTCGCGGTCCCAGGGGTTGCAGGGGTGCAAATTTTTGGCGAAGGGGTAAAACAATTCCAGATCCGGGTGAGTCCGGATAAACTTATCCGGTATCGCCTGGGTTTAAACCAGCTGCTTGCGGCCGCACGCCTGGCTACAGGCGTGCGCGGCGCGGGTTTTATCGAAAACCCCAATCAGAGAATAACTCTTCAAACCGGCGGGCAGCCGACTTCAGCCGCTCAGCTCTCCGATGTGGTTCTCTTTCATCACGCCGGCGCCGGCCTGAGGCTAGCCGATGTGGCCTCGGTTACAACGGCCCAGGAGCCCCCGGTGGGCGCGGGCCTCATCAATGGTCGGCCGGGAATCGTAATGCTTGTAAACGCCCAATACGGCTCCAATACCCTGGACGTTACAAGCCGAGTGGACCGGGCGCTCCAAGCCCTCAAACCGGCCCTTGCCCGCGAGGGTATTGTCCTTCACTCCGTCTTTCGCCCGGCCTACTTTATACATACCGCCGTCCGAAATGTTTTGTCGGCTCTGGCAATAGGGGCCGTGCTCGTCATTATCGTGCTGTTTTTGTTTCTTTTTAATTTGCGAACCGCCGCTATTTCGTGTCTTGCCATTCCTCTTTCGCTCATGGCCGGCATTATCGTGATGCAATATCTTGGTTTTAGCTTCAATACCATGGTGCTGGGAGGCTTGGCGATAGCCTTGGGCGAGATCGTAGACGATGCGGTAATAGATGTGGAAAACATCCACCGCCGCCTGCGGCAAAATCGCTGCCTGGAAAGTCCGCGGCCGGTTATGCGTGTGATCCTGGACGCTTCCCTGGAAGTGCGGGCCGCGGTGGTTTACGCTACCTTTGCCGTCATCCTGGTCTTTTTCCCCATTGTGACGCTTTCGGGTGTCGCGGGGCGGCTCTTTGCACCCCTTGGAGCCGCCTATATACTCTCCGTGCTCGCTTCCCTTCTGGTCGCCCTGACCGTAACGCCCGCGCTGTGTATGTTGCTTTTGGGGAGCGCGCAACTGCCTGGCGAAGACCCTCCTGTCATCCGGGGACTTAAAAAAAGATATGTCCGGCTCCTGGAGCGCGTCGAGCTTCGCCCGCGCCTGGTTACTTTCGCGGTCCTGCTGCTTTTGGCCTGCGCGCTCATTACCGCTCCGTTTTTAAAAAACAGTTTTATGCCCTCCTTCGAGGAAGGTCATTATATTGTGCACATGATCCTGGTCCCCGGGTCTTCGCTAAAAGAGTCTTTGCGGCTTGGAAAGCAGGTCTCAACGCAACTGCTAAAACTTCCCTATGTTAGCATCGTGGCCCAGAAAGCCGGAAGACCCAAGGACGGCAGCGCAATTCGCGGGCCTAACGCCAGTGAAATCGAGGTCAATTTGAAGCGCGGTCAACAGCCCCTGGGAGCGGGGGCTCAAATTCGAGGCGTTCTCGATAAAATCCCCGGGGCCACCTTTTCCGTAAATACCTTTCTTAAGGAACGCATGGAGGAGACCGTTTCCGGCTACTCGGCTTCGCTGGTGGTAAATATCTTCGGAAACGACCTGGATCTTCTCGATCGCGTGGGGCGGCAGGCTTGCCTGGTGCTTAAAAAGAGTTCAGGGATCTCCGATGTCCAGGTGCTCTCCCAGGCGGGAGCGCCTCAAATCGCAATTAACCTCCGCAAAGCTGCCCTTCTCAGGTGGGGCATAGCTCCCGTAACTGTGCTGGATGCGGTAGAGACTGCTTACCAGGGGACAACTGTTGGTCAAATCTACCATGGGGAGCGGGTCTTTAACGTTTCCGTGATTCTTCCACCCACCGATCGTCGGATAGCTTCGCTTGGCAATCTTGCGGTCCGCACCCCCGCCGGGGTTTACCTGCCGTTAAAGCAGCTGGCCGCCATCCGGATGACTTCAGGTCGTTTCGCCATACTTCACCAGGGAGGCCGGAGGGTCCAAACTATTACCGCCAATATTACGGGTGCAAACGGCGCGGCCGTATCGGCTGAGGTCGAGCGCCGCCTCCGATCCCTTTCCTTGCCCGCGGGCGTATATCTCGAATTTGCCGGTACTGCCGCCGCCCAAAGCCGGGCGGTAAGAGACCTGGTCTTTCATGCCCTTGTAGCCGCCGCAGGGATTGTGCTCCTTGTGTCTTTGGTCGCGGGCAATTGGCGAAATACCTTGCTTCTGCTGGTGAACCTGCCCTTTGCTCTTGCCGGAGGAGTCCTTGCCGTGATGCTTACCGGGGGGGCGATGTCTCTTGGTTCCATGGTCGGTTTTGTAACGGTCTTTGGCATAACGCTTCGCAATGCCATAATGCTGCTATCGCACTATCAGCGCCTGGTGTCGGTTGACGGGATGCAGTGGGGCCCCGAGGCTGCCCTGAGGGGAGCTTCCGAGCGGCTCTCGCCCATTCTTATGACCGCTTTGGTAACCGCCCTGGGACTTCTGCCCCTTGCTCTTGGGGTTCGCACGCCCGGCCGGGAGATCGTGGGGGCTCTGGCCATCGTGGTGCTTGGAGGTATTTTTACCTCGACGGCACTTAATTTATTGGTTCTGCCAACACTGGCTCTTCGCTTCGCGCGCTTTGAAACGCCGGGCGAAGGCAACTAATGCCAAAAAGGGACCTTTTGGCATTAGTTAGGGGTGCACTTCTTCGCCTAAATTCGCAGCCGTTCGTCTAAACGGCTAAAGATCCTGTGCGGCTATTTCTGGAGCAGGGCCCGCAGGTGATGAACGATCTGGTCCTTGGGAACGGCCCCGAGAATACGGTTGAAAATCGTGCCGTTTTTAAACTCGATCATCGTGGGTACGCTTTGGACCTGATATCTCGTGGCCAATGACTGGCTTTTGTCCAGGTCGATTTTTACAAACTTAACCAGTCCGGTGTACTCCGAGGCCAGTTGATCGACAAGAGGTAGAAGAACGCGGCAGTGCCCGCACCACGTGGCCCAGAAAAGAACAAGAACGGGCCCGGGAAACCTTATTACCTCGTTTTCAAAAGTTCTTTCGTCCACGGCTATGGCATAGCGCGGATAACCCGCGCTAAAATGAAGAGGAGCGCGGCATTTACCGCAAACCGCCCTGTCTGCCGATCGGGATCGGGGGATGCGGTTCTTTGCCCCGCACTTGTCGCATCGGATTATAAAACTATCCTCCACCATTGATCTGGACACTCCATTTAAATTAGAATAACAACTCTGAGTTTCTGTTGAGATGAGTTATACGAATAATCACTTTATTTTTCTAACGCAAGCTCAATTCATCCGGAAGGAATCAGTGTGGCTCGTATAGACGATTACAAAGAATCATTGCGATTGGCGGCCCTTGAACTCAAAAAGCGCGATCTGCCCGCTCTTGTCCAATCCTCGGGAGCCGAAATTGCTTCGGAGAATAGTTTGATAATGCCTTTTCTAGGCACCCCCTACAGGGTTCAAGTTCAGCCGGAAACCAAAATCGGGAAAGTCGACTCGGACGAAGAGGTCTCTCTGCCCGATCAGATCCTCATAGCTCATTATTTGCTCGGGGCCGGCAGAAAAGCGACAGGAACCCTTATCACTTTTCGTCAGGTCCCTGATGGGCATTTCTATTTTGACGCCTTCCAAAGGAGGGCAAGAGACCCCTTCGTAAATTTTTTCGGAGACAAGGGTCCGCTGTTTTTAAAATGCGCCGAAACGCTTGGGGCCACGCGTGTGGAAAGCGGCGATTTCGGTATGGAGTTTGCCGTCTTTCCCCATATTCGGGTTCAACTGGTGTTGTGGGCCGGAGATGAGGAATTTGCTCCAGAAGCTACCATTCTTTTCGATGAAAGCATTCAGTGGCTCCTTTCAGCCGAAGATATTGCGGTGATGAGCGGGGGGCTGGTATATAGACTTATCGGTCTTGGAAGAAAATTGCTGTCGGCCTGAGAGCCTTGGAGGGATAATTTTGAAGATAGCTGTTAGCGGTAAAGGCGGGGTAGGGAAAACAACGTTGAGCGCTTTTCTTGTCAGATGGTTTGCCGAGCAGGGCAGAAGCGTTCTGGCCATTGATGCCGATCCTGATGCCAACCTGGCTCACGCCCTTGGCATTGAAGACGCCTCGTCCCTTACCCCCATTTCACAAATGAAGGAATTGGTGGCCGAGAGAACCGAATCGGTGCCGGGTTCTTATGGCGGCTATTTTAAACTAAACCCCAGAGTCGACGATCTGCCCGAAAAACTCTCCGTTCGCCAGGGAGAAAACATCCGGCTGATGGTAATGGGCGGCGTCAAAAAAGGGGGGACGGGCTGCGTGTGCCCGGAGAGCATTTTGCTCAAAAACCTTGTTCAGCACCTCATATTAAGACGCGATGAAGTGGTTGTTATGGACATGGAAGCGGGTATCGAACACCTGGGTCGAGGGACCTCCAAAGCCGTCGACTGGCTCATTACGGTAGTCGAACCCGGAAGGCGAAGCATCGAGACCGCTGCCCGCATCCGCGAACTGGGAAAGGACATCGGACTGACAAGAATAGGGCTGGTCGGCAACAAGGTTAGAAACGACGATGACCGCGCCTTTCTGAGCAAGGCTCTTGACGGACACCTTATCCTGGGTTTCCTTCCCTACGACGATCTCATTATCGAGGCCGATCTCGAGGCGAAATTCGCCGATAATGTGAGTTCCCAGACAAGGGTGGGTCTTGAAGCCATAGTGAAAAACCTGCTGGAAGCCTCAAAAGCCACCTAGCAGTGCCGGGATGGGACCGTCCTGAGGGACCATCCCGGCTTGGAGCAATATACTGACGTGACTTCCATTAATTACGGAATACATCCATGATCGATGTCCAGAGCCAGGCGGATTACAGAAATATCGGAATCGACAAGGTGGGCGTAAAGGATATTCGCTACCCCGTCACCGTTATGGATAAGAATAACGGCGTGCAGAACACTGTTGCTTCCATCAATATGTATGTCAACGTGCCCCGTGAGTTCAAGGGTACTCACATGAGCCGGTTTATTGAAATTCTAAATGAATTTCACGGCCACCTCGATATAAGGGAATTCTCCTCTGTTCTAAAGGTCCTTCAGGAGCACCTTCGGGCCGAATCGGCGCACATGGAAATATACTTTCCCTACTTTATCCGGAAACTCTCGCCCGTAACCGGAAGCCCCGGTCTTATGGAATACGGCTGCCGCATAGCCGGCTCTCTTGACTCCGATAAGGGCTACGATCTGGTCTTGGAGGTAAATGTTCCCATCACCACCGTTTGCCCCTGTTCCAAGGAGTTGAGCGACTACGGCGCCCACAACCAGAGAGGTACCGTGCGGCTGGCCGTTCGCTTTAAGCATTTCATATGGATCGAGGACCTTATCGATCTGGTTGAAAAATCGGCCTCCTGCGATGTCTATTCGGTGCTAAAGCGGCCCGATGAAAAGTATGTTACCGAATTTGCCTATGAAAATCCAAAATTTGTCGAAGATGTGGTGCGCGATATAGCCTTCGAGCTTAAGCGGGATTCCAATGTCTGCTGGTTTTTAGTCGACGTCGAAAATTTCGAGTCCATTCACAATCACAGCGCTTATGCTTTTATCGAAAGATGGAAGTAAACCTGCGGATATTTCCCATCCCGGGCAGGGCGTTTGGTTCTTTGGAGACGGCTTGTGAGCGAGATGAAAACCTTCGAGGCTATCTGCCGGGCCATGGCCCGTCCCGACTTCTATCCCCACCCGGTCTTAAAACTCGAACGGCGCGAGACGCATATCTCGGTGGTCTTCCTTGCCGGAGATTTTGTCTACAAGTTAAAAAAACCGGTCGATTTCGGCTTTCTTGACTACACCTCGCTTGAGACCAGAAAAAGGATGTGCGAACTCGAAGTTGAGCTCAACTGGCGACTGGCCGATCGAGTTTACCTTGGAGTTGTTCCCATTTGCGCAACAGGCGATCAGTTCCGGCTTGCTGAAGGCGGAGCAGAGATCGAATATGGGGTAAGAATGCGCCGGTTGCCCGATGAGGCCTCTTTATCCTGTATGATCGAGGCCAAAAAGGTTACGCTTGGAGATATGACTCTTCTAGGAAAGCGTCTTTTTCAATTTTTCGAGGGAGCAGAACGGGCAGGGGGGATCGAAAAATTCGGCGCTCTCGACGTCATAGGCTTTAATACCGAGGAAAATTTCCGCCAACTGCTCCCCTTTGTGGGAGACCTGATCGACAGGCAGCGTTTTGAGTTCGTAATGGAGGCAAGCCGCACTTTCTTGAAAAACCGGAGCGCTCTTTTTGAGCGCAGGATCGAAGAAGGCAAAATCTGCGACGGCCATGGGGATCTTAGAGCCGAACACGTCTATTTTCTCGACGGCATCCAGATTATCGATTGCGTGGAGTTTAGCCAACGTTTGCGCTGCGGCGATCGTGCGGCCGATCTTGCCTTCCTGCACATGGATTTAGAACGGCTGGGAAGACCCGATTTAAGCCTTGCGATGTTGCAAGGCTATACGGAAGCCGGCCGCGATTTCGGTATGTATACGGTTCTGGATTTCTACTCATGCTACCGGGCGGTTGTAAAGGCCAAAGTGTCGTGTCTTGGCGCTGGGAAACGAAGCGAAATGAAGCAGCGCGCCTCCCGGTATTTCGATCTTGCTTTTGGTTACGCGGTGCGGTTTGCAAGACCTGCGATCTATGTCCTGTGCGGATTGCCCGGATCCGGGAAATCGACCTGGGCAAAAAAGATAGCTGAAATTTTTGGGCTTGCTCTTTTGAGCACCGATGCCCAGAGAAAGGAGCTTCCCGAATACGGCGAACCCGGGGGCCCGGTGGCCTTCGCAACAGGTATCTATAAGCCCGAAATGCGCGCGCGTGCCTATTCCAGGCTCCTTTCCGCCGCTCAGAACGAACTAAAAAAAGGCCGTTCGGTGATCCTGGATGCTACCTTCTCGAAGAAAAAATGGCGCGAGGAGGCCGTAAGGCTCGCCGAGGATCTGGACGCAAACATTTTGTTTCTCGAATGCCTCGGTTCCCAACCCACACTTCTTCAAAGGCTTGCCGGCAGGGAAGGCAAGGGCGGCCTCTCTGATGCAAGAAAAGAACACCTCCCCGGACTGCTCAAAGAATTTGAACTCCTTGACGAACTGCGCGAAGAGCAACACT
This sequence comes from Syntrophobacteraceae bacterium, assembly GCA_049976905.1. GTDB lineage: Bacteria > Desulfobacterota > Syntrophobacteria > Syntrophobacterales > Syntrophobacteraceae > SbD1. Next base: position 93,887 of record JBMFHI010000001.1, read on the forward strand.
TGAAAATCGATACCGAAGCTCCTATCGAATCCAGCCTCCCCCTGGTATTATCCTCACTCTATTCCAAAAAACAAAACCAGGTCGATCGGATAATCAGCCTCTTAGTTTAAAAAACCACAATGGTTTACCCCTTTGCGCAAATTGTTTATAGGCCGTCTTCGATTGGCCGTGTCCACCCATTTCCTTGATTTCCCTATAGCCTCATGCTATAAGCCTTTGCATTGTTTTGCTGGCGTAGCTCAACGGCAGAGCAGCTGATTTGTAATCAGCAGGTTGCGGGTTCAAATCCCATCGCCAGCTTAAGGAAAATCAATGAGTTATAATTATTTGAGACGTTGTCAATTTCTTTTGGAGAAGCACAGGGGAAGCATGTGGGTTGATCCCACGCCGCTCGCACGGCTCTTCAAATGCCGGGCGCCCCAAGGCTCCACCACTTACTAGTGAAAAGGTTCCCGCTGTCGGTGGGCGATGAGATGAACACAAAACATCTGTATAAAGTCGCCGAGGTAGCGTCTTTCGCATAAGCAGCCAAGGTGCGTATTTCCCTCATCCTTCACTGCTTGGTTGCATGAACAAAGCAGGGACCCTTCCCTCGGGCGGGGTTATGTTGTTCCACACCCTCAAACGGTACTATTAACCCCTCCGACTCCCGATATGGCCCGCTGCGGTTTCGTTTCCTTATACGCGAGGGTTATGCTCCTCAGCATCTCCACATCGGGTTTTCAGCATTGGACTCCTCCTCTTCCGCAACATGCCATCCCTGTTACCCCGGGAGATCACATGGACCGCTTCCGTCATATGAGCCCATGAACACCGGCCTTGCCCATGTTACCACTGGGGCGGCACCTCCATTTGGTGTAACGAGGCTGCGTCCAGGTTGACTTTCGTTACCCAACGGACAGCTAAAGGACCGAGGCTGATAAAGGTTTATCAGAAGGGGGTTTCTCTTACCAAGAAAGCAATGAAAGAGATTGAGAATCGGTCGTATCGCAATCCGGCGCTGGCAAAATACGACATCTTCATTTTACCGAATTAAACGGTGATTTTGATAATGCAAGTCGCCTTAAGCCTGACTCCACCGACTCTTTCTATAAGGCAGCCATTCCGACTCCAATGTGCGCGTACGTTGCCTCGGTCGCAGAGCCCAGTGTTTACACCCTCGCGATTCCGGGTAAATCTGGGGGAGCCATGCCCGGCTAGCTTTTGTAGGCACGATGTCTGGCAAGGAACCCGCGTCAAACCATAAAACCGATAGGCCTGCATCGAGAGAAGACCCAGGCGGTCGGACCTTTATGCCCCACATATACCAACAGCTAAACTTGACAGATTAGCTGTGAATATTGTATCGTCCACCCCATCACTTCATCCAAAAACATACAATCCGGCATGGAATCCGCTGTCGCCGAATTAACCCTTGCCTTCGGTTCGCTTATCCGGCGCATCCGGGCGGCGGCCCCTTCGGACCTCCATGAACTTTCCTGGACGCAAAAATCCGTCATCGTTCGCCTGGATAAAGACGGCTCGGCTACCGCCGCAGACCTTGCGCGCGCAGAAGGTGTGAAATCGCAGTCCATGGGAACGGCTATCGCAACGCTTGAGAAAATGGGGCTGGTCGAACGTAAGGCGCACCCCACGGACCGCCGTCGGATAAACATCGTTCTAACCGCTAAGGGCAAGGCCATGCGCAAAAATACGCGAGAAGCCAAACACACCTGGCTGGCACACGCCATAGAAAAACTGGATAAAAAAGAGCAGGAAAAGCTTTTTGCCGCGGCCGAAGTGATAAAGAAACTCGTCGATCTATGAACACCTCTATTTCTCACGGATGGTGCGCATTACGGAACCGGAATTTCAGACTTTTTTCATAGGGCAAGGCGTTTCGGTCATAGGAACATGGATGACGCGAATGGCGACCGGCTGGTTGGTTTACCGGCTGACCGGATCACCGCTCTTTCTCGATGTTGCCGGCTTCGCCGGGCAGATTGTTCCCGTCCTTTTGCAACCCCTGGAGGGCGCCCGGGTCGAAAGGATGGATCGGGGAAAGCTCCTCATCTGGACGCAAGTCGCAGCAGCCATCCAGTCTCTTGTGCTTGCCGTCCTTACCCTCGGCCATATCGTTGCGATCTGGGGGATCATAGTGCTTAGCGCCCTGCATGGGCTGATCAATGCGTTTGATGTGCCGGGACGCCAGTCGTTTTTTATTCGAATGATTGATGATCGAAGCGATCTTGGAAACGCCATCGCCTTAAACTCGACGATGGTCAATGGCGCGCGCCTGCTGGGGCTGGCCCTCCCCGGAGTTGCAATCGGCCTTGTCGGAGAGGGAGGATGTTTTCTAAACGACGCCATGAGCTATATGGCCGTGATCGCATCGGTTCTCATCATGACTATCCTGCCCGTGGAGATTTCGCGTACGGCGGACAACTTATTTGGCCAAATGCGTGAGGGCTGGGATTATGACCGTACCTTTCCCCCTGTCCGGACGATTCTATTGCTTTTCGCTATCGTATCGCTTATGGGCTATCCCTATATGGTTTTGCTTCCAATCTTTGCAGGCCGGGTTTTCCTCGGCGGCCCCCATGCATTGGGCCGGCTTACGGCTGCATCCGGAGCAGGGACTCTGATTTCCGCGCTTTCTCTTGCATTCAGGAAATCGGTCGTGGGATTGACCCGTATGATCGGGATGCGTTCGGCGACCCTTGGGATTGCGTTAAGCCTATTTGGCTTCTCGCACCGGTTCGCTCTGTCTCTTTTGCTCATGGGCTTTGCCGGTTTAGGCATGATGCAGTACGCCGTCGCGAGCAATACGATTATGCAAACCCTTGTGCCCGAAGATAAGCGTGCCCGCGACATCAACTATTACGCAATGGCCTATTTTGGCGCGGCTCCAATCGGCAGCCTGCCGACAGGCGCTTTGTCTCAGAAAATTGATGTCTTCGACACGATTATCATCGCCGGGATATTCTGTTTTTTGGGCTCTGTCTGGTTCTCGCTGCAAATACCCAAAAATCGGAACGCTCATGCGCCCGATCTATCAGGAAATGGTGCTTATGCCTAAATTTTCCGGACAAGGAGAAATGACTTGAAACTGGAACTGTCTAAAACAGCCATACTGACCCTCGATCTCCAAAAAGGGATACTGGAGATGGGCAGCGGCTATGAATGCGTCATTCCCAATGCATCCCGGGTCGTGGATTTTGCCCGCGAAAAACACACTTCACTCCTCCATGTGGGGCTTGGTTTTTCGGACGGCCACCCGGAAGTCTCCGACTCCGATACCCCTTCTCGAAAGGCAAAACAAAACAATCTCTTTGTCAAAGGAAGCGCTTCCGCCCAATTTCACGGCGCGATCGCAAAACCAGGCGACCTGATTATTAATAAACAACGCATCGGAGCGTTTTCCGAAAACCACCTACACCTGAGGCTTCGCGCGCGCGGAATCGAAAATCTCGTTCTTTTCGGAATTTCCACCAGCGGTATCGTCCTGGCCACAGTCACCAGTACGTTCGATCTCGATTTCAGACTCACCGTCATTTCCGATGGTTGCTTCGATGCCGATTCCGAAACCCATCGCGTTCTGATGGAAAAAATATTTCCAAAACGGGGAACTGTTCTGACTGCGGATGCGTTTATCACTGAGCAGGCATAATCCATGGGAAGGAGAAACCGACATGAACTGGACAAACCATCTCTTTTATTTTATCTCTTATTTTTTCGGCGGCGCTTTTCTTGCCAACGCCATTCCCCATGTTGTCAGCGGAGTGATGGGGCGTGCTTTTCAAAGCCCTTTTGCCAAGCCGCCCGGCGAAGGGCTTTCCTCATCTACCGTTAATGTCGTCTGGGGATTTTTCAATGCGACGGTGGCATATCTGCTAATCTTCCACGTTGGGGACTTCGACCCGCATTCCCTCCCCGATATTTTTGCCATGGGAATCGGAAGTTTCCTGATCGCCCTTTTTTCCGCGCGCCATTTTGGAAAATTCCATGGCGGTAATACTCCCGCTCCTTAGCCCGACCAAACACTTGTTGTTCGGTCAGGGACTATCAAAACGTCAACAGGATCATCAGGCAGAGCTGAGTTCGTTGACCGGACGCAGGGGGTCATTCACTACCACGACGGCAGTAGGTGTAGCGGACCGCAATGAAAAACGCCCGGGTCTGGAATAACCTCCGATTTCGGCCCACATAATCTGGAACTATCCGGAAGCATCGACCCAGATTATACGTTTGTCGACTCACCTTATGGGATTCCGGATCCGGATTAAATGGTACGGACCCAAATTATTTGAAACTATTGGAGTGCGATTCTGTTCCCCTATGTGAGGAAGTTAGTCAGCGAGATTTGCAGGCGGGGGGGATTGCCACCTGTCTATCTCCAACCAGTCAATTTCGTTCAGCTACACAAGGATGGAATTTTGAGACAGGCGCAATCGGGGTGATGCAACCGCAAGGGAATAATCGAGTTAAATTCAGACCAGCGGCCCGGTTCTAAGCGGGCCTTCCTTCATTTCGGCTCGTACGGCTTGCGAAGTTGCCCCAGGATCGACGTTTCGCCTACTACCATATAAGAAAAACACGTCTTGGCTATGATCGGCCCCATAATTGATTCGCCTCTTTGTCTAGGTGCCCGTATGCGGCCCGATCAATCCCGTAGAGTCTAAGGTATTTACGGCAAGTGACCTTGCAGGGGTCGAAACAGATCTTGATGTCCCCCTCTGCCCCAGATCGGCTCATACCGAAAAAACGACGATGATTTAAATGAATTAGGGCGCTCATTTCATGCTCGGATACATGGAGGAAAGTAACTTTTTCCTGGGCCCCTGCTTGGCTGCAATGTATTGCCCCATTTTGACTAAGAGCTTCACCACTTCGGGGTGGTCGCCGATCCCAGTGTGTTCAAGAGCGCTTTGTACCCTTTAACCCCAAAAGCAGGCGATCGTTAAAGTCATTGGGATCATAGAGACCGTCCTCATCCATGATCGATGTATCAGCAAAAGCGAATAGCTCCAACAAATGGTGCCGGTCTTTGTTGTTGCGCGCCAGGTAACCGAATGCGGGGAGTCGGCCGGTCTGGAGGTGGACTTTAGACAACCGGGGGGAAGTGCTTTGGACAGCGAAACCGTCAGCTCTGACACAAGAGAACACGACTCGGCCCGGCCGGTATTTTTTAGACTCAGGTTATTTATTTAATAGACATAATCGTCATTATGCATTATTGAGTTCAGCCGAAGTCAAACTAGGCAGTGAAGGTTTTCACGTTATATTTGCCCGTTTCGTAAAACGGAGGAAACATCGCAAATGGAAGAAGATCTCGCAAGGAAACGTGCTTTCGAGCAGGTCAAGCCGATGCTAAGCACTTTGCTGGATAACCTTGGCAAGGCTATATACGGCCGCTCACTTCGTAGACCAAGATATGCGATTTTGGAATACGATACTATTTATCGTTTGAGTCTTCAGTGGAGACCCAAAGACATAGTTCCCTTTCCCGTTTTAAATTTGACCCTGCAAAACTTTCAAAATTCTTTTCAATCCGTCGAGATATTCAATGCCCGCAACCAGTCGAGAGTAGTTGTTCCGGTTGACCAGGCCAAGCTGAAGGCTGCCATAGAAAAAATAACGCCTTCACTTTATCTTCCCACCCCGGAGAACGCAAAGGCTTCGTTCTGGAAAGGGTTGTTTGATTTCCTTAGAGCAAAGAGCCATGACCTGATTGCCAATTAACTCGAAAACATTTGGAAAGCAGGCGAGGCCTCAACGATTGCCCGAGAAGCTCTTTTGAACGCAATGCCAATCTGATGGGAAAATGTACGCAAAACCCTAAATATTGCATGCGGCCTCCCTCATTCCCAGCTGATGCAGCCCGGCTGCCTAATGCCAATTGGTTTTGGCAACCGAGCCGCACCAGAGGGAAAACCGCGATTGCCTTATCCCGGCATAAGGGCCGAGCGCGGCAAACTACTATCCTGCAGTCTTATCATTTGACGATGCTCCAGCTCTTATCGGGATTAAAGAGCTTAATGGCTCGCGCCCTCGAAGCGGTCCTGGGGCCCAAGTCCTTCTGATAGACTACTCCCTGGTTATTTACGATGAAGGTCATTACCCCGGAGACGCCGTATTTTGCAGGATAGGCAATCATGGCAAATCCACCGGTCATTTTGCCCTTATTAACATAACTAAAGGCGCCGCCCTGGGCATTTTTGCCCTGCCCTGTCAAAATGTTGTAGCGATAGCCCTCGAATACGCCCTTCTCACCGGCTCCGTATCCAATTTTTATCGCATTTTCCATGAAAGCGCTAAGGGGACTAGGTTGCCGGCCCTCGCTGGTTTTCCAGTAGAGCCCATTTTTTTTGCCCGCAGAACTGATAAATTTTTGCGCATACTCAAATAGACCAGAATTATCGTGCAGTTGAGAGGCATATGCCTTCTGGGCCTTAACGTATTGCTCACAGCACTTGATAGCTCCCAGTTCATTTCTGCCTATGCGCCGATCCAGTATTTCCAGGCGCCCCGCGCGCGTATCGAAGCGCCATTTCCCCTTTTGCTTGACAATCGGAATCGGGAAAGGCCAGTTGTCTTTGCCGATATCGAGTACGGCTTTTCGCTCGCTTACCTGGTCGATTTTGTTGTTTTCTGCAAACATTTTTAATGCGCGCTCCCGTGCCTGATTGTCAGCGACCTTGTCACCCGAATGGATCAAGTCATAGGAGCCGGCACCAAAAATAGCGCGAAGCTCTTTGGCGTCCTTATTTTTAAGCGCCGCAACAAAAGCGTTTACCGCAAGTTGGGGCGAACTAAAAACCTTCTGCTTAAAATGTTTTGCCCCTTTCGAGGCGGCCAGACCAAGGCTGCAAAATCCCGGTGAGATCAACAAAGCCAGCGCCAGCAATAACGCTGCAAAACAGCACCTGTTGGTCTTTCTATTTATCAAAGCACTCATGCTCGATCCTCCAAAGAATACGTTCACGATTAAGCGCGAAAAGCTCGACTATCTCCTTCGAAACCCGCCTCCACCAAAACCGCTGCCGCGGCCTCCAAAGCCCCCGCTGTTTCTCATGGCGGATTGTCGGCTGGCCGAACCGCGAGAAGAGTAACCGCGAACCTCGCTGCCATGTCCTAGACCCTGAAATGCGGAAGGTCGGCTCTGCTGGGCACGGTTCGTCGAACTGGAGCGTCCGTAGTTGCCGTAAGAGGCGCGACTTTGAGAGGACGTATTGCGCGAGGTTGAATTTCTGGAGCTTGAACCGATCTTTTGGGCCGATGGAGTTGCACCTGTGCGGCCGTTATAGCCGTTGGGCCTGTTCGCTGCGGCGTTGTTTTTCTGGGGATTGTTTTGCCTGTTAACCTGATTGGTGTAGGCAGCCCCTTTCCCATAGGCCGCATTGTGCTGCCACTTCTGGGTCTGAACATTTTTGAGATTGTTCACATGGATGTTATTAATGTTTATGTTTTTATTAACATTAACATTTACATTTCCATGACCCCAGTTCCAGTGACCCCAGCCGTTATTCCACGCGGCCCCAACGGCTACGCCGGCGGCAAAGCCAACGGCTCCGGCCGCAAGAACCGCTCCAGCGGGATAATAGGGGTAAGGCGGATAGGCGGGATAAGGCCAGGCGCCGTAGACAACGACCGGATTATAAGCCGGCACGTAGATGACCTGTGGGTTGGCAGGTTCGATACTTATGATGTCGTGCTCGACGACCACCTTTTGTTGGGCGTTGGACTTCAAGGTGGATTGAGCCTTGGCCCTGGCGCGCAATTTTTGCACGGTATCCATAACCTGGGCTTGCTGGCCTATAAAGGCATCACCGAGGTTTTCAGTCCAGGCAAGCTGAGCGCTCATCATGGCAAGAACCTGGGGAAAAGGCACGAGGGCTTTTACGCTCATATCCCAGTTCATTTTATCGATTGCCGCGTTTAAAGCCGAGCCCTTGAGATTGGTATTATTTTTCACCCAGCGGTCGGCCTCGACGACCTGCACCGGATAGGTCGAGGCTATAAGAACCTGCGCCAGCAGGGAGTCGGGATAAAGGGCAATTGGGGCAAGCATTTGTTCCAGCTGTTGTTGGTTAAAGGTTTTAGGACCAGCTGCATTCTGGGCGAATACCCAGGGCGGGGCAGCCATGACGATAATGAGCGGAAACAATACACACTTGCTGATTATCCTTGAAAAATTCATGTGATGCTCCTATTTGGACTAGTTGGCGACCCTGCCGTGCTCCTGAATGTGAGCAAGCCTCTTGGCGGTATTTTGTGCCCAATAGTCGAGAATGTTTTGCACATCTCCCCATTTCCACTGGGCTGCAGTTTCCAGGGCCATGCCGCCTTCACGCTTATCTACCGCGGCGGCCAGACGCATCTTGCTAACCGAATCGATCACCTGCCCCTCAGCCTGGGCGGACCCCACAAAGGCATAACTGCCCGTAGTAAGGGATTTGGCGGTATTAAGAAGCCGCGCCTGGGGAACGACGACCGAAACGGACCTCAAAACCGGGGTTGCGGCAGTTGCAGAGGTAATGGCGGCTTTTAGCTCGAGCACGCCCGGCCCCGGTTTGTCGACCAGGACGAAATACGGTTGGAGATTTTTTCTAAGGGCGTCATAAAAATAGCTCGTAAGGACCTTCTGCTCGGCCAGGGGAACTGTGTTATCACTGCTCCAAAACTGAACGGGGTCCACTATTATGCTGTGATAAGAACTCCATTTGGCTTTGGGGTTCACATAAACCAAAGCGGCGCGGTCATTGGGCCCGGGTTTTAGCTTGGAATAATCGCCCAAAAATCCGGATGGTGCGACCGGAGCCTTTTCTGCTGCTGAACCTTTAATAAGGCCGGTCTTGGGTTGAGTGGTCGTAGTGGCGCAGGCAGAGGTCAAAAATAAGACCATGAAGGCTGAGCCCATTACCTTAATAGTCTGCTTCAGGATTAAACGAGTTTTCATAAAAGTCCTCCTTTTTTAATAAATTCAACGCTTGGAAGGCGTTGAGGTGAGTTTTTCGGCCCTGCTCACCCATCCTCCCCCCATTGCCTTGTAAATAGTGACAAAGGCCACGAGTTCGGAGGCTCGCACTTGAGCGCAGGTAAGCTCGGCGGGGAAAAGCTGTTCCTCGGCGGTAAGCACGGTAAGATAAGAGGTGTAGCCGCCGTTATACTGCATCCATGCCAGCCGGTCGTAATTTTTTAGGGCGAGGACCAGGCGCTGCTGAGCCTGGAGTTGTTCGTAGAGTTTGCTGCGAGCGACAAGGGAATTTTCAACATCGCTAAAGGCGCTGATGATAGAGTTCTTATAATTCTGGAGCGCGGCTTCGCGCAGCGCTTTTGCCTGCTCGACCTGACCGGAGATAAGGCCGGCCGTAAAGATAGGCCCGGTAAAGGAGCCGGCGTAGTTCCACACGCGCGCGGGCCCTTGAAAAAGGTCTGAGAGCTGGGAGCTTTGGACCCCCAGGGCGGCGGTCAGTGAAATAGAGGGGAAATAGAGCGCCTTGGCGGCGCCTATCTGGGCATTGGCGGCAATAAGGTTCTGCTCGGCCTGGGCTAAATCGGGACGACGTTCGAGCAACTGCGAGGGAAGCCCTTGGGGAATAGCCGGAATAGAGATCCGGGTAAGAGGTTGACCTCTTTTTACAGGACCCGGGTTTCGGCCAAGGAGGACGCAAATGGCGTTTTGGGTCGCAACGATCTGCGACTCCAATTGTGGAATCTCGGCCGCTACGGTTTCGTACTGAGATCTCGCCTGTTCAACCGTCATCATGGAGACCTGGCCGTGGGCATACTGCAACTCGAAGAGCTTGACCGATTTTGCGTAGGTCGAAAGAGTGGTTCCGGCAATTTCGAGTTGCTCGTCTAGTCCTCGTAGCTGGAGGTAGCTTGAGGCGACCGAGGCGACAAGAGAAAGTATCACGCCGCGTTTTGCCTGTTCGCTTGCGAGAAGATCTGCCCTGGCGGCTTGGGTGAGGCGCCGGATGCGCCCCCAAAGATCGATTTCCCAACTGGCGCCCCCGATAAGATCGAAGGAGCTGGCGGGGTTGGGGATGAAAGCGGAAAGAGGTCCCAGTTGACTTTGGCTTTGGCGGGCCTTGGTACCCTCTCCGCCGTATGTAATCTGAGGAAAGAGGGGGGCGCGCGTTTGGGTGAGAATGCCGGCGGCCTGCTCCACGTTGGCCGCGGCGGCCTTTACGCTTTTGTTATTGGCCAAAGCCTCGGTTATCAGGGAATCGAGAACGGGATCCTTGAATTCTTTCCACCACAGGGTATCGGCGGTACGAAGAGCCTCCTTCTGTTCAAAGTGGAAGGCTTTGGGCATATCCACGGCTGGGCGGCGGTAATCGGGCCCTACCATGCAGCCCGAGAGAGCAACAGAAAGAAAAAGAAGTGGAAGACTTGCGAAAATGATCTGGGCAGACCTGCTTTTGAGACTTCCCATGGCTTTAGACATCTCCCGGCAGCCAGTGCGGTGTGAGAGCAAAGGGGTCGTTAAACGGCTCATATCAGTTGACCTCCGGCGGGCCGGCTTGAGGGGGAAAATCAGCGGGCGGTTCCCCTGGCGCCGCAAGCCTTTTCTTCTTTTCCCTGGAGCGTTCGGCAAGATTGTCGAAAATGTAGAAAAAAAGCGGGACATAGAGCATGGCCAGAGTGGTTTCGCCGATCATGCCCCCCATGATGCCCGTACCGATCGAGTGGCGCGCATTGGCGCCAGCGCCCGTGGCTATGGCCAGGGGAAGCACACCAAGGATGAAGGCAAGAGATGTCATCACAATGGGGCGCAGCCGCTCCTCACCCGCCTTTATGGTCGCATCCATTATGGAATAGCCTTCCTTTCGTAAATCGACGGCGAAAGTTACCCGAAGCACCGCGTTTTTGGCCCCCAACCCTATGAGAACCAGAAGACCGATCTGAAAATAGACATCATTTTGCAGACCCCGCATCCAGTTGAAAGCAAGAGCCCCAAGAATCCCGAAAGGCACGGCGGTCATTACGGAGCCGGGTAAGGTCCAGGATTCGAACTGGGCGGCCAGGACCAGGAAAACGATCACCAGCCCGAACGCGAAGGCGGCAGTAGAGGTAGCCCCAGCCTTTTTTTCCTCGAAGGCCATCCCCGACCAGGCATAATCATAGCCCGGGGGAAGCACTTGCTCGGCAGTCTCTTCCATGGCCTTTATAGCATCCCCGGAGCTGTAGCCCGGTGCGGCGGAGCCGGTAATCTGGGCGGCGGGAAATCCGTTGAAATGGGGTACAAGATCGGGTCCGGAAACATATCTTGTAGTCACAAGGGCCGATAGAGGCACCATTTTGTTCGACTTGGTCCTGGTATAAAGCCGGGTGATATCGGAGGGCCGCTCTCTAAAGGGCGCATCGGCCTGCAAAATTACGTTCCACACCCGGCTGTACTGATTGAACTGGCTTACGTTGATTGAGCCGAATTGAGCCTGGAGCGCGCTGTAGACGTCGGAAACGGATACGCCCAGAAGCACGGATTTAGAACGGTCGACATCGGCGCGCAGTTGTTGTGAGACGGCGCGGAAAGTCGAATTCAGGCCGCTCACTTCGGGTCTTAGGCGGGCCTTTGCCATAAATTTTTCCATTGTCTCGTAGAGCCGTTCAGGGTCACCGCCGTTTTTGTCCTGGATCCAGAACTCGAAACCTCCGGTTACACCGATGCCGGGGATAGCAGGCGGGGCAATCGGGATGAAAATACCGGCATTTTTATTTTCCTTTGCTTGCGCCCAGGTTTTTAAAAGCACAGCCCTGGAGTTTTCCACCCGGGCGCGCTTAATTGAGGCATAGCGCTCCTTGTAATCCTTTAGAGGAACAAATATTGTAGCCGCGTTGGTCTTATACTGATTGTCTATGAGGCTAAAGCCGTTTACAACGGCCCGATCGGCAACAGCCGGATTGGCGGCAAAGATCTTGTCCACGATTTTGGTTGCCGCGTCCGTGCGCTTGAGGCTCGTCGCATCCGGCATGATGACCATGGACATAAGATAGCCCTGATCTTCATTTGGGACGAAACTGGTCGGTATAGTGTGGAAAAGGTAGAAAAGCCCCCCCATCAAAACCGCGAGTACGGCGAAAGCCACGCCTATCCGTTTGATCATCATTACCACGAGATTTCCAAAAACTACGGTAAAGCGGTCGAACTGGCGATTAAACCATGCAAACGGGCCGTGCTGGGGCGCAGCTCTTTGTTTTAGAATCAGCCCGCACATGGCCGGAGTAAGAGTGAGGGCCACAAACCCGGACAGAGCCACGGAGATGACGATCGTAATTGCAAACTGTTTATAAAGCTGCCCGGTGGTACCGGGCAGAAAAGCCGCGGGAATAAAAACCGAGGCCATAACCAAAACAACGGCGATAAGAGATGTGCCAATCTGTTCCATTGCCTTGATGGTGGCTTCACGGGGCGCAAGGTTAAACTTCACCATATTACGTTCGACATTTTCGACCACGACAATGGCATCGTCTACAACCATGCCGATGGCGAGCACTATGCCGAAAAGAGTCAGTAGATTTACCGAAAACCCCATGGCGAGCATGCCGGGAAAAGTGCCGATAAGCGCCACGAAAATGGCCACAGTGCAGATAAGCGTTGCTCGAAAACTTTGCAAAAAAAGATAGACGATAAGAACTACGAGAATTATGGCTTCGATAAGGGTGTGAATGATCTCTTCGATAGAGAGGCTGACGAAATCGGTGGTATCCAGGACAACCTTGCATTGAATTCCGTCAGGCAGGGTTCTTTGCAGGTTTGCCAGGGTCTGGCGAACGGCCTTGGATACTTCGAGCCCGTTGGCTCCGGGCTGCTGGTAGACCGCGATAAGCGCCGAGGGCGAGCCGTTTAAATAAGTGGCGTCGAAATAGGCCTTCCGGCCTATTTCGGCTCGCGCGACATCTTTTAGACGAACAATGGCGCTGCCGTCGCGGTTTGCCCGCAAGATAATGTTTTCATACTCCGAGGGTTTTACAAAGGGGGCCTGAGTTACAACCGGAAGGGTCAGCTGCACGTTTTTGTCATTTGGCTGCTGGCCGATCTGGCCGGCGCCGAAAAGGGCGTTTTGGCCAGCCACCGCGTTTTGAATGTCCGAGGTCGTTATCCCAAGAGAGGCCATATTGTCCGGATTCATCCAGATGCGCATGGCCTGGTCGGGCACGCCGAAAATCTGGGCCTGTCCGGCGCCGTTGACTCGCTTTATTGCGTCGAGCACGTAAATGTTGGCATAGTTTGAGACATAATCCTGGCTGTAGCGTCCGTCGGTGTTGGTGACTCCGATTATCATCAGCATGCTGGCTGATTTTTTCTGCACGGAGACGCCGTACTGCGCCACCTCCTGGGGAAGTTGGGGCATGGCCAGGTTTACGCGGTTTTGCACCTGCACCTGGGCGATATCAGGGTCGGTATCCAGGGAAAAATAGACGGTTATTGTCAGCTGGCCCGTATTGGAACTGGTCGAAGTCATGTAGAGCATGTTGTCGACCCCGTTGATCTGGGCCTCGATGGGCGCGGCAACGGAATCGGCAACCGTTTTGGAATCCGCCCCCGGATAGGTGGTGGTCACCTGGATCTGCACGGGAGTGATCGAAGGATACTGGGCGACAGGAAGAACCTTGATCGAAACCAGACCGGCTATCACTATGATAAGCGAGATGACCGTAGCGAATATCGGCCGTTCGATAAAAAATTTGCTAAACATGGGGTCTCCTGTACAAGAGCTTGAGCTTTATGGTTCCAGAGTGCCGAAGAGGTTCCAATGGGCCCTAGGGGAGTCTATCCCTGTGGGCCTTTGCCGACTTTTTCCTTCGTTCGGCAATGTTGTCGAAAATATAGAAAAAGAGAGGAACGTAGAGCATGGCGAGGGTTGTCTCACCAATCATTCCACCCATGATTCCCGTGCCGATCGAGTGGCGGGCGTTTGCGCCGGCCCCCGAGGCAACGGCCAGTGGAAGCACGCCCAAAATGAAGGCTAGAGATGTCATGATGATGGGCCGCAGCCGCTCCTCTCCGGCCTTAATCGTAGCGTCCAGGATGGAATGGCCTTCCTTTCGCAAATCGACGGCGAAAGTAACCCGCAGGACCGCGTTTTTGGCTCCCAGCCCGATGAGTACCAGGAGACCGATCTGAAAATAGACGTCGTTTTGAAGGCCTCGCATCCAGTTAAAAGCGAGTGCCCCGAGAATTCCGAAAGGCACAGCCGTCATGACCGACCCCGGCAAAGTCCAGGACTCAAACTGAGCGGCCAGCACTAAAAAGACTATAATGAGACTAAAAACGAAAGCCGCCGTAGAGGTAGCCCCGGCCTTCATTTCTTCGAAAGCCATCCCTGACCAGGCATGATCGTAGCCGGAGGGAAGCACTTGAGCCGCAGTCTGCTCCATGGCTCTTATGGCGTCTCCGGAGCTGTAACCGGGAGCGGGGGCCCCGGTTATCTGGGCAGCCGGAAAGCCGTTGAAATGCGGCACCAGATCGGGACCGGAGGCATATTGAATGTCCACAAGGGCAGATAGAGGTATCATCTGCCCCCATTTGGATCTTGTATAGAGTTGGGCTATATCGGAAGGCCTGCGGCGGTAAGGCGCATCGCACTGAAGGATAACGTTCCAAACACGGCTATACTGGGAGAACTGGCTAACGTTTATCGAGCCGAACTGGGCCTGGAGCGCACTGTAGACATCGGCAACGGGCACTCCGAGAAGCACGCACTTTGAACGGTCCACTTCGACTCGAAGCTGCTGGGATGAGGCGGTGAAAGAGGAGCTCAAACCTTTGAGCTCAGGCCGTTTACCGGCCATGGCCAAAAACTTTCGCATAACCTCGTAGAGGCGCTGGGGCTCACCGGCTCCGGTATCCTGAATCCAGAATTCGAACCCGTCGGTTGTTCCAATGCCGGGAATAGCGGCGGGGAAAAGCGGGATCAAAGCGCCTGTGTCGATGGAGCGAGCCTTGCTCGCCGTCTCGTTAAAGACGGCCCTGGCGCTTTGGGTTCGCGCCCGTTTGGCGCTCGCGTAGCGCTCATTGAAGTCTTTTAGCATGACAAAAAGAGTGGCCGCATTGTTTTTGGTCTGAAGATCGAGGACGCTGAAACCGTTTAGTACGACTCTGTGCGCCACTGCGGGATTTTGGGCAAAAAGTTTGTCGATTTTGTCGGTAGCCGCCGTGGTGCGATTGATGCTCGCAACGTCGGGCAAGACGAACATGGGAAACAGATAGCCCTGGTCTTCGCCCGGCACAAAGCTCGTGGGTATGATGTGAAAGAGGTAGACAAGCCCTCCCATTAGGAGCGCAAGCAGCACGAAGGCCACGCCCATTCGGTTTATCATAAACAGCACCGCATCGCCAAAGGCACGGGTAAAGCGTTCGAACTGTCGATTAAACCAGGCAAAGGGGCCGCTTTGAGGAGGCATTCTATGTTTTAGCATCAGCCCGCACATGGCAGGGGTAAGAGTTAGGGCCACAAATCCTGAAAGAGCCACCGATATTACAATGGTGATCGCGAACTGTTTGTAGAGCTGACCGGTAGTCCCGGGCAAAAAGGCTGCCGGAATAAATACCGAAGCCATCACCAGCACGACGGCTACAAGCGAGGTGCCGATTTGTTCCATTGCCTGGATGGTAGCCTCACGGGGTTCGAGGTTGAACTTCACCATGTTTCTTTCAACGTTTTCTACCACCACGATGGCGTCATCGACCACCATACCTATGGCGAGTATCAGCCCGAACAAGGTCAGCAAATTTATCGAAAACCCCAAGGCGAGCATGCCGGGAAAAGCGCCGATCAGGGCGACAAAGATAGCTACCGTGCAGATGATGGTAGCCCGAAAGCTTTGTAAAAACAGGTAAACAACCAGCACCACAAGCAGGATCGCCTCTATCAGGGTATGAACGATCTCCTCGATGGAAAGGCGGACAAAATCGGTGGTGTCCAGGGCTATCGTGCAATCTATGCCGTCGGGCATGGTTCTTTTGAGCTCAGCCAGAGTTCGGCGCACTCCCTTGCTTACGGCCAAAGCGTTTGCGCCCGGCTGCTGGTAGACGGCTATGATTGTTGCCGGGATGGAGTCAAGGCGGGTATCCTGAACATACTGCTTTCTGCCGACCTCGACACGGGCCACGTCTTTTAGCCTCACAACGGCGCTGCCGTTGGTTCGGGCCCCAAGGATTATGTTTTCATACTGCGAGGGCTCGACAAAAGGCGACTGGGTAACCACGGGGAAAGTAAGCTGCGGAGTTTTGTCGGTAGGCTCCTGTCCAATCTGACCCGCGCCGTGGAGCGAATTTTGGCGCGTTACCGCGTTTTTAATATCCGTAGTCGTTATGCCCAGGGAGGCCATACGGTCGGGATCCATCCAGATGCGCATCGCCTGGTCGGGTAAATCATAGTAGACTTCGGACTGGCCGGCCCCGTTTACCCTTTTGATTGCATCAAGCACGTAGACGTTGGCATAATTTGCGACATAGTCGGGGCTGTAGCGGCCGTCTTTGTCGGTAACAGCGATAAGCATCAGCCAGGCGGTGGATTTTTTTTGCACCGAAACCCCGTATTGCGCAACCGCATCAGGAAGTTGAGGCATGGCGAGGTTTACACGGTTTTGCACCTGTACCTGGGCAATATCGGGATCGGTGTTTAGAGCAAAATAGACGGTTATAGTCAACTGGCCGGTGTTCGAACTTGTCGAAGTCATGTAGAGCATGTTGTCGACGCCGTTTATCTGGGCCTCGATAGGCGCGGCTACCGAGTCGGCAACAGTCTTGGAATCAGCCCCGGGATAGGTGGTGGTGACCTGGATCTGTACGGGCGTAATAGAGGGATACTGGGAGATTGGAAGCACCTTCATCGCCACCAGACCGGCTATTACGATGATGAGCGAAAGGACAATTGCAAATATGGGCCGCTCGACAAAAAACTTGCAAAACATTTCGGGGGCGCCTCCTGTGCTTTGAGCTCCAAGACAACAAGACGAGGGAAGGACAAGACTGTCTGACAGCGTAGTTTATGAAGCCAAAGGCAAGCAACGAGTCCACCCCTTTGCAGCTTTTCGCTTATCGCGCCCCTCTTCTTTTCTTCCTTGTTCCTACTTGCCGACGCCATCCGACATTTGTTTTTGTGTTAACGGCGTTACTTCCACCTCTGAGCCGGGCCGCAGTTTCAGAAGTCCGTCCACAATCACCCGATCTCCCGTGTGCAACCCCTCGTCGATGAACCAGTCGTTTCCATGCCATGCCCCAACAGTTACGGGGCGAGGTTCGGCCTTGCCGTCCTTTTCCACCACCCATACGACATGCCCCTTGGAGGTCTGCTGCACCGCGCGCTGGGGAACAAGGATGGCGTTTCGCCTCAATGCGCCGATCAACCGCGCGTGCACATACTGATTGGGGCGCAGAATTGCCTTCGGGTTCTCAACGGTAGCGCGGATAAGAAATGTGCCCGTTTTGGGGTCATAGGAAGGATTGGCAAAGGTTACCTTGCCGGTGTTGTGAAACAGCGTTCCATCGGAGAGGACTACCTCGGCAGTATAATCGCCGTCTTTTGGCGGGATAAGCAACCCTTTTCGAACCTCTTTTCTGTAGCGCAGCCACTCGTTTTCGGAGATGCTGAAATTGACATATACCGGCGAAATCAGCGCCACCGTGGTAAGTAAACTGTTGGAGGGATTCAGATAGGTTCCGTCGGACTGCTGGGCATCGCTGGAAATACCCGTCAAAGGAGAGGTAATTACAGTGTAGGAAAGATTAAGCCTTGCCTGTTCCACACTGGCTTTTGCTCCTTCTACGGCCGCGGAGGCAGACTCGAACTGGCCCACGGCATTGTCGAGATCCTTTTGGCTAAGCGCGCTGGCCGCAGCAAGGGGCTTTACGCGATTAAGATTTAGGCGTGCTACCTGCATAGCGGCCTTGTACCTGGAAAGAGCCGCCTCAGCCTGGTCCAGTTGGGCTTTAAAGGGCTTCTGGTCCATTAAAAAAAGTTTTTGCCCCTGTCGGACAATGCTCCCCTCGGTGTAGACCCGCTTATCGAGGAAGCCGCTCACACGGGCCGCGATATTTACCTGCTGAGAGCTTTTTACCTGGGCGATGTATTCGAAGGCTACAGGCACATCGGCTCGCGCGACCGTGATGGCAGAAACCGCCACCGGCCCCTTGTCTTTATTTGACGGAAGGGTTTGGCTCTTTTGACATCCCGGGGCGGCAATCATGACGAAGCAGCAAAGAAAGACGAAAAAAACCTTTTTCAGGCAGCTTGCATGCCACTTTGACACAAGCCGTAGAAACACCTCGCATCGCACACTTTCCCTCCTCTATCCAGTGATACTCCATGTCGAAGAATCTTCGCCCCACCGGCCTCAAACTTTACTTTAACGAACGGGCGATTGTGCCGCCATTTTTTCCAACACACCGGCGATCTGTTTGGCCGTCTTTTTTACATCCCGATCAGGGTGTCTTTTGGACATCACGAACTTGGCCGCAAGCACATAGGGGTTCATAAAGACCACTGCCCCCGGGGCCATTCCACTCTTTGACCTGGCACCGAACACGGCGAACGGCCGCCTGTTTGGACTTCTAAGATCGGTAACCGACACCTGGACCTGCATGTTGGACGCCCCCGCACCGAAGCCGACCATCATACGCGCGGCACGGTTTCCCTCGTCGGCATCGATAAATTTCCCCTCCACCAGCCAGCCTTTATCCGGGAGCCGATCGCCCGTGAAAAATCTCCTCGCCCTAATGGACTTACTCATAAGATCCTGAGTCAAGGCGGTTGACATAGCTTCTATGAACATAGCCTGTTTTGCCGCGGGATCCTCTTGCGCGGAACCTCGGCGGTTTAGAAGGCGCGGTCTTTGTTGGCTCGACATCTGCGGCAGGTCCATAACGAAATCCTTAACGTAGATAACGTCAGGTTTAGTGGGCTTAACGGAAGCCTCAGCGGCATTAGCACTCTTCTGTGCACAAACCGATACCGCAAAAAACCCTAAAACCAAAGCAACTGAAAAAAAGATCAAAGCTTTCTTCATTAGAATCTCCTAAACAAAGGGAACCGGTTTATAATCTCCAGTTATAATCTACGGATAATTACTATTCGGAACTTCTCGCAATTTACTTCAAACAAAAAGCGCAAAAGCACCTAAAAAGCCAGACGGCGGCGTTGCAGGATAAAGCTTTTTCAAAGCGCTTTCGTCATGGACGATTTTTTTAGCACAATATTACATGACGTATAGGTTTTTTATGCTGATAACGCAATAAAAAGCACAAATGTTTGGAGCCATGAATTAATTGTGGCTTCGGAGCACTAAAATGCGTTTGATAGCCTCAATTAAGTCGGTTTGAGAAAAAATCGTATTCGCCCTTTGCGGGCCGATTGGACAATCTTTTAAAGTTAGGTAGGCGGCATCAGCCGCCAAAGGTCGTAAAAGTCGTTGGCAGACACAGAGCAAGAGCTATTTGACGTCTTGACCCTCTCTGCCGGGGCAGGGACTAAGAAGTCGAGTTGCCATTCTTAAACAAAATCACCATCAAGAAAAGTGCGATCAGATACGAACATTTTGCCGGGGTTCATTATATCTAGCGGATCGAGGGCTTTTTTTATTCTTCGCATAGCTTCTAGCCCCCCGGGGCCAACCTCCTGTTCAATAAAAGGCGACTTGGCTATCCCAACCCCATGCTCGCCTGAAATTGTACCGCCAAGTCCAAGAACTATCGCGAAAAGCTCCTCGACCGCTCTGGCGGCCCTGCGCCGCTCTTTTTCGTTTTTTCTGTCCAGCATGATATTTGTGTGAATATTGCCGTCCCCGGCATGTCCGAAACAGACAATGGGAAGATCGTATTTTTGAGCAAGCCTGCGAATGGACCTGATAAGCTCGGGAATTTTACTGCGAGGAACCGTTACGTCTTCGTTTAATTTCCCGCGCCTTATTCTGCCAAGAGCGGGCGAAATAGATCTGCGCGCTCGCCAGAGCCGCTCTCTGTCCTCCTTTGTGCGCGCCGTTTCCACACGAGCGGCCCCGGCTTTCATGCAGATTTCATCGATTTTTGCGACCTCGTCGTCCAAGACGATATCGGGTCCGTCAACTTCTATTAGCACCATCGCCTCGGCTTCAACCGGAAGCCCTATGCCCAGGTGGTTTTCGATGGCGCAAAGCGTTGCCTGGTCCATAAGCTCAATAGTGGAAGGAATAATTCTCGCCTTTAGTATCCCGACTATGGCATTGACGGCGAAATCAAGGTTAAAAAAAACAGCCGTCAGTGTGCGAACGGACTGAGGCTCAGGGATCAGCCGGACCAAAATCTTGGTAAAAATTCCAAGTGTACCCTCAGAGCCGGCCATAAGGCGGGTCATGTCATAGCCGACCACCCCCTTCATAGTACGGGTGCCGGTTTTAATTATCTCGCCGGTTGGCAGCACCATTTCCAACCCCAGCAGATAATCCCTGGTTACCCCGTATTTTACGGCCCTTGGCCCTCCCGAACACATTGCAACGTTTCCGCCCATAGTGGAAAAGGCAAGACTTGCAGGATCGGGAGGATAAAAAAGGCCGTATTTGGAAACGGCCTTCTGAAATTGTCCGGTTATCACTCCAGGTTCGACTATGGCTGTCATATTGTCGCCATCAATTTCAACTATTGTGTCGAGCCTGTTTGTAACTACGACAAGACCGCCCCTGGCAAGGCAGCCCCCTACCATTCCGGAACCCGACCCGCGGGGATAGATCGCGAAAAGATGGTCATTGGCCAGTTTGACAAGGGCCGAAATCTGGGCTGAATCGGCAGGGAATGCCACCGCCTCTGGAATCAAGCGCATTTTGCTCGCATCGGAACTGTAGCAGTAGAGTTCTTCGGGCGATCTCAAAAAATTTTGCCCGCCAACTATGGCCTCAATAAGTGAAAACGGCAGGGGCATGGGCGCAAAAATCCTTTCCGAAAAAACAATAGACAGGAATAAATTCTAAGCCTTTCCCATTGATTTTGGAAAATATGAGCCACGGGGTCAATAAATTTAATTCGATAACAGAACTGTAATTTGTTTTGTGTTGCAGTTGCTAATCCGTTATAAGAATATCGCACTTAGGAAAAAATTGACCGGTTTGTAAACTTTAGCAAGGAATCCAGGCAATATGACCGTCTCTCCCCCCAAAAGGGAAGATTTTCTCCTTGGGTGCGACGTTTTTTTTCAGTCGCCCCCGAAGTGGTTTGGCTCACAACGGTTGGGGATTTTGGCCAACCAGGCTTCCGTCAATAAATCGTTAAAAAGCGTCAAAAAGATGATTTTGCAAGCCGGTGCAAACCTTAAGTGCATCTTTTCCCCCCAGCATGGATTTTATTCTGAAAAACAAGCCAACATGATTGAATCGGCCGATTTTAGAGATCCTGAAAGCGGTCTGCCGGTTGTGAGTCTTTACGCGGGCAGTCGCGAACCGGCCCCCGAGGCGCTCGACACAATCGATATCCTGTTGATTGATTTGCAGGATGTTGGCACCCGCGTCTACACCTACACCACGACGATAGGGCTTTGTATCGAGGCTTGTGCTCGCGCGGGCAAAAGGGTGGTGATACTGGACAGGCCAAACCCGATAAATGGTACGGAAATTGAAGGGAATTTGGTCGAATCGGCTTACCGCTCTTTTGTGGGAAGATATCCGGTTCCCATGCGACACGGATTGACCGCAGGAGAATTTGGCCGCTATGTTTGTAAAACGGCAAATCTTGATTGCGATCTGGAGGTAGTTCCAATGAGGGGATGGACCAGAGGCCACAATTTCGACGATTTTGACCTTCAGTGGGTTTATCCCTCGCCCAACATGCCTTCATGGCAAACCGCTCTTCTTTACCCCGGGATGGTGCTTCTGGAAGGAACCAACATCAGTGAGGGCAGGGGTACTACAATGCCTTTCCAGTTCTTTGGAGCCCCTTTTTTGGACGGGCAAAAACTTCTTTGCCAACTCGGAGCTGATCTGGAAGGGGTAACTCTTCGACCGGTTACCTATGAACCGGCTTTTGACAAGTACAAGGGGCAAACGTGCTCCGGGTTCCAAATTCACGTAACCGACATAAAGACGTTCCAACCCTACAGGTTTGGACTGAGCCTTTTGCGTGCCCTGTGCATTACTCATCCGGACCTTTTTAAATGGCTCGATCCTCCTTATGAGTACGAATTCGAAAAGCTGCCTATTGATATTTTGATTGGTAGCCGGACTATAAGAGAAAAGATAGAGAAAGGGCTACGCATTGAAGATATTGAGTCGGGCTGGGCGCAAAGTATCCCAAAATATCGAGAAAGGCGTCAGTCCATATTGCTCTATCCCGAATAAAAAACAGGGGCAGCTATCCATGCAGCAAAATTTTGCCGAATCTGTTCCAGCGGACAAAGCTTGCGGAGGGATTGATGGAGAGTGAACCACGCTCTCTCCAGGACCAGTAGACAAGGAAGGCCTCGCCTACGAGGTCCCTTCTGGGAACGAAGCCCCAGAAACGGCCGTCGCTGCTGTTGTCCCGGTTGTCGCCCATCACGAAATAGTTGTTGGCGGGCACGACGACCGGGCCGAAATTGTCTCTTGGCCCGGGCACAATACGCGGATCGCTGTAATAGCCGTAAGGATCTTTTAGAAGTTTGTCATTTATGTAGATTTTCTTGTCAATGATTTGAATTTTTTGAAGAGGAAGCCCAATTACTCTTTTGATGTAATCGACCGACCTATTTTTTGGATATTGGAAAACGATAACATCAAATTGCCTTGGTGAGTTGATTGGGATAAAGACATTGTTGACAATAGGGGTTCTTATGCCGTAAATGAATTTATTAACGAGTATATGATCGCCCACGAGCAGGGTTGGCTCCATGGAACCCGAAGGAATTTTAAAGGCCTGAACGATGAAAACGCGGATAAAAAGAGCGAGGAGCACCGCAAGGACTACGACTTCGGTATATTCGCGCGTTAGAGTTTTTTTCAAATCCGACTCCTTATTCTAGGGTAAAGACCTTTTATTATGGGCTTAATTTTGGTTCTTTTCAAGGACAAGATGCAAAAGCGGGCGTGACAACATAATCAACCGGGGAAAAGCCTTGATATGATTTCCTTATTTTCTAAATCGCAAAACCTTGTCGGCCTCGATATCGGCACGCACAGTGTAAAACTGCTGGAGGTAGCGGGCGGTATTGACTCTCTTAGTCTGGTTCACATGGGGGTTGCTCCTTTGCCGCCCGAATCGTTTGCGGAGGGCAGGCTGGTCAAGCCTGAGGTGGTTGCCGAAACGATTCGCCTGCTGACAAGCCATCTTAAGGTCAAACGCAAATCAGTTGCCGTTTCGATATCCGGCTACGATGCGATGATTAAAAAAATTGAACTTCCGACGATGACCGAGGATGAACTTGCCGAGAGGATGCAAACCGAGCTGGGCCAATATATTCCCTACAACATTGATGAAGTGGATGTGGACTACCAGGTGATCGATGCTTCCAAAAATCGGCCTAATTATATGGACGTTATGCTGGTTGCGGCCAAAAAAGAATCCATTACCGACTTTAATAATCTACTGAAACTCGCAGGATTTGACGCGGCCGTGGTCGATGTTGACTTTTTTGCTTTAAGCAACGCCTTTGAGGCCACTTTTGGCTTCGATGACAAAAGAGTGGCCATGCTCGATATAGGGGCCAACAAGACTCTTTTGAACATCATCGATAAGGGAGTGCCAACTTTTACAAGAAGCATATCCATAGGGGGCAATCAACTCAGCGAGGCGATCAAGGATACTTTTAATATTAGTTTTGAGGAAGCCGAAGCGGTGAAGCTGGGAGATCCGAACAACAGGTATCCTGGCAAGGACCTCCAAGATATTTTTGTATCCACGGTGAGGGGATGGTTAACGCAATGCCAGCGGGCGCTTGAATTCTATTCCCACAATTTTCCCGAAGATAAAATCGACTCCATATACCTTAGTGGAGGTTCCTGCCAGATTCCGGACCTGCACAAAGTCTTCAGCGAATACCTTAAAATTCCCGTCGAGATTTTTAACCCCGTATCGAGCATTCACCATGACACAAAGCACTTCGACCCGGCTTATGTAGATTATTTAGGGCCACAAATGGCCATTTCATTTGGACTGGCTTTAAGAAAGAACAGAGAAAAATGATACTGATAAATCTGCTTCCCGTTAGAACTAAAAAGCGTGAAGAGGGCGACAGGTTGATTGCCGCCGCATATCTTCTCACCGTCTTTCTTGCCCTGGCCATAATCGCGTTAGTGGACTTTACTTACAGCAGGATGATTGCAACGCGCGAGCAGGAACTCTCTGCCGTTCAAACCCAAGTAAAGGCCTATCATGTATACCAGGTCAAACTCGATCAACTTACTAATCGCAAGAAAACCATCGACCAAAAGCGTGAAGTCATAAAACAGCTCCAATCTGATCGGGACGCGGTAGTCCGCATGCTTGGTTTATTGTCGATAAAGATTCCCGTCGGCAAGATATGGTTTAACAGCCTAACGCAAAACGGAGACACTGTTTCTCTCGATGGAGTGGCTGAAAGCAATGAAGCGATCGCAACGTTTATGCGCAATCTCCAGGATTCTCCTTACGTAGAAGCAGGGAGTACCAACCTGGTCGTTTCCAAGCAGATCCAAATCAGCGATATGAAGCTTAGAACATTCCAGTTGGCTTATCGTTTCAGAACATACTCTCAAACCCAGAAAAAATAGAAGATGCAGGTCGCCATGAAAAAAGCATTTGACCAACTTCAGGGAAAAATTTCAGAACTTCCAGTTGCTCAGAAGATGTTTCTTTTCCTGGGAACACTGGTTTTTCTGTGTGCCATCTTCTACTTTGTGCAGTTTAGAGGCCAAATGGACACAGTTACCAGTCTCGATCGCCAAATCGTGGTGCAGAACAATACGCTAAGAAATCTTAAGGTGGCCAAGTTAAAGATCAAGACCATAGAAAAGGAAATAGCCAAGTCGGAGGAGCAGTTTGAAGCAGTCCTTAAGCTCCTTCCGGATAAGAAGGAAATCCCCGGACTTTTGGATAGTATTTCGCGCCTGGGTGCCGATGTTGGCCTTGAAAACATCCTTTTTAAACCAGAACCCGAGAGGCGCCATGAATTCTACGCCACGATTCCGGTCCAGCTGGATTTGGTGGGCACCTTCGACGACTTGGGGGTTTTCCTGGACAGCGTCTCCAAACACGACAGAATCCTCAAGGTAAAGACGCTAAAAATTGTTAGAAAAGATAAGAGTCAGACTTCCTTGCTTAGCGTCAACTGCGAACTGGTCACCTACCGCTTTTTAAAACACCCCGCAGTTAAAAAGGCGGGGAAAAAAAGATAAAGACTTTTGGCTCTTTGCTCCGTCGTCGCAATTGACGACTTTTGTAACTGCAACTTAGAAACTTAAATAGTTCATCAGGGGGAATATATGCGAAGGCAGGCAAAAGATTGGATCGGCACTTTTCCTTTAATTCTGGGATTGACGCTTTTCCTGGGCTGCTTTCTGCACTCGCGGGCCGCATGCTCCCAGACGGGTTTTCAGCCCGGCATGTATGGACAAACAGAGACGCCAAACGGGATAGTAAAGAAATTTACCGGCAAAAAGATCAGCCTGGATCTTATGGACGCCGACATCAGAAATGTTTTGCGCCTCTTATCTCAACTCACTTCGACAAATATTGTCGTAGACCCTGATGTAAGCGGCAAGGTGACTTTGAGAGTAAAAAACGTCCCCTGGGATCAGGTGCTGGCCATGGTGCTTTCCATGAACAACCTGGGCATGGAACAGCATGGAGATGTGATTGTCATTTCCAAAGAGGAAAAGCTGCAAAAAGAATATCAGCAAAAGCTGGCGGCGATCCAGGCGAAACAAAAGTTTGACCAAACCGCCAAGGACACCGGAGATCTTGTTACGGTCTATTTCCCCGTAAATTTTGGCACTCCCGCTGATCTGGCGTCTAAAATATCGGCGGAAAAGAGCACCAACGGCAAAGTCTCCGTTGACAAAAGAACCAGCCTTATCATTTATACGGATTACCCGGCGCGAATCACCGCGGCCAGGAGCATGCTCGAAAGGCTCGACCGGCCAACCCCCCAGGTGCTCATCGAAGCTCGAATCATAACTATCTCAAGTGATGCCAACAGGAGTCTTGGCGTCAAATTCAGCTTCGATGCCTCACCTACGTCGAGTACAACGAATCCGGCGAATGGCCAGCCGGTTGGCCAGTCCTATATAGTTAATCCTCCAGATCAAAACGTCTTTAACCAATTTGAGTCAACGATCTCGCAAGTTATCGGCAAAACGCTCCTCTACGTGGATTTCCAGATAAATGCGCTCCAGACGCTTAACCTTGCAAGGATAGTGGCCGCGCCGCGCGTTCTTACCCTGGATAACGTGAAAGCATCCATTAGTTCCGGCGAGGAGGTTCCCTACCTGCAGCCAACCGGCACGGTTGGGGCGGTTACCACCATACCCACGATCGCTTTTATGGATGCCGTGCTAAAACTCGATGTTACCCCCCACATAACCCCGGACCGCAAGGTCAAACTGTTGATAGACGCAAAACAAGACACGGTTTCGACTAAATACTACAATATCGGATACACAACCGAACCCGGCATCGATACACGGAAGATCAAAACCGAACTGCTCGTGCCAGACGGCAACGTCGTCGTTATCGGAGGCATCATAAACAATCAGTCCAACTACGAAAACAATCTTACCCCCGGGCTTGCGAGCATCCCGCTTTTTGGCAATCTTTTCAAGGCGGAAACTAACGAGGAGCAGAAAAACGAACTGCTGATCTTCATCAGCCCCAAGGTTGTCGAACCTACAACGCCCTATGCAAAAAACTCCTGAGGTTAATTTTGGGCTTGTCCCTATTATCGGGGGTGTGTAGAATCAAAAGATATAGTTTGGTAATGTTGATTTGATTCCAGATGGGGGCGCAATTATTATGCAGTCGAAGTTTTCGCCGGAAAGGTTTATCCTTCTCTGCGTTGCGGCCTGTCTGATTTCAGGATGTTCCGTACAAAGACCTGACGCTGCCTTGGATACTCCGAGATCCCGTGGTCAAGGCCATCTCGACAAGGTGGCGGTTTATCGTCAGAGCCCGCAGGCAAAAGCACCCGTAAGGGTCGATTATCTAACTCTTCTATCCGATGTGCGCAACCCCGCAATCTATATTTACAAGGAAAAGCGACGTCTCTACGTTGTGCAGTCGAAAGTTATTGTCCGCGACTACCCGATAACGCTCGGGTCTCATCCGGTGGGTGACAAACAAGCCGCGGGTGATGGACGCACCCCGGAAGGCGACTTTTATGTCTGCGGCAAAAGGGACTCTGGCCGCTTCAAAAGGGCGCTCACTATCGATTACCCCGACAAGGGGCATGCGCAGCGCGCACTTTCCTCGGGCCTGATCACTCCCCTTCAGTTCGATAAGATACTTTTGGCCTTGGAGTCCAGGACAGCCCCCCCATGGGATACCAGACTGGGCGGGCAACTCTCCATTCACGATACGGAAGACGGACTCGAGAGAGCGGCACACGGCGGCATAGAACTCTACGGAAGCGATATGGAAGAGCTTTTCAAGGTAGCCTCCATAGGAACTCCAGTTCATATCAGACCGTAGCACCAGCAAAGGGATGCGGGGGCGTCAAGAGCACAACGCCCCCGCCAAAAAATCAGGGCTGATCGGGAAATACCTCGGCCATTTCTACAAACCTGCCCGAATTGCACAGGCTGTAACACTGGCGGCAAAAAGCGCACTCATCACCTTTGCCGGGTAAGAGCGCTACCTTGCGGTTAACTCCCCGTCCAAGAAAACCTACGGCATGTTCCCCTTTGACTTGCTCGCAGTAGCGAACGCAAAGACCGCAGAGGCTGCAGTTTGTCGGTGCCTCTTGGGGCGCATCGAGCTTAAAACGCGTTTTTCCAACACCATACCTTTTTGCAAGAGCGTTGATCGGACCCGAGGGCGCTACGGGCAAAAGCAGTTCGATCAGCATTTTTCTGATCGCGTTTACCCGTTCGGTTTCGGTTTGGACCTCGAGGCCGTTTTCCACGGGATAGACACATGAGGTGACCAGCCTGGTTTTCCTTCCCTGGGTGATTTCCACCATGCACATCCGGCATACGCCCGCAGGCTCAAGTTCGTCGTAGGCACACAAGGTCGGAATTTCTATTCCCTGCGATCTTGCGGCCTCCAAAACGGTTGTGCCTTCTTTGGCGGTGATTTCTTGGCCGTTTATTTTAAGGGTAACGGTATTCATTTGCTTTCCCCCTTTGCTTTCTGTACAACCGCGGTCCCATAAGGAACCGATGCCGGAGCGGGTCCTCCGGGCAGCTTCGTAACAGCGCTGAAGCGCGGAGGGCAAACCTGAAGGCAGGTCCCGCATTTGATGCACTTTTCCTGGTCAACGATATGGACAATCTTTTTGTCTCCCGAGATCGCACTGGTCGGGCACTGCTTGCGGCATGTGCCGCACCCTGAGCACTTTTGGGGATCTATATAGAAGACTATGAGTTCACGGCAGGCCCTGGCCGGACATTTCTTGTCGCGCACGTGGGCCAGGTATTCGTCACGAAAGTAGGTAAGGGTGCTAAGAACCGGATTTGCCGCGGTTTGCCCGAGGGCGCAAAGGGAAGCGTCCTTCATAAAGGCTCCCAGCTCTTCCAGGGTTTCCAGGTCGGACTCCTTGCCCTTTCCCTCGGTTATGTCTTTTAGGATGCGCTTCATCTGGCGCAGCCCTTCACGGCATGGCACGCATTTTCCGCAAGATTCATCGGCTAGAAAATTTGTAAAATACTTGGCTACGTCCACCATGCAGGTGTCTTCGTCCATTACGATCATGCCTCCGGAGCCCATCATCGAGCCGACCTTGCTCAGTTCGTCGAAGTCGACGGGAAGATCGAGGTATTTTTCCGGAATGCAGCCCCCCGAAGGGCCGCCGGTCTGGACCGCCTTAAACTTTCGATCGTTTCGTATGCCGCCTCCAATATCGAAGACGATCTGACGAAGCGATACGCCCATAGGCACTTCAACCAGGCCGGTGTACTTGACCTTGCCAACCAGGGAGAAAATCTTTGTGCCCTTGCTGCCCTCGGTGCCAAGGGAGCGAAACCACTCCGAGCCGTTATTTACGATCAGTGGAACATTGGCCCAGGTTTCAACGTTGTTTAGATTGCTCGGTTTATCCCATACCCCCTTTACCGCCGTGCGGATGTATTTAGGGCGAGGTTCGCCTACACGCCCTTCGATGGCGCTCATAAGAGCGCTCGACTCACCGGAGACAAAGGCTCCGGCGCCCTGATGAATCATCACATCGAAGCTAAAATCGGTTCCAAGGACATTTTGTCCAAGAAGTCCCAACTGCTTTGCCTGTTCGATGGCGATTGGCAGGTTCTCGATAGCGGTGGTGTATTCCTGGCGCACATAGACAAACCCCTCGCTGGAACCTATGGCATAGGCGCCAAGCATTAAGCCTTCCAGTACACTGTGAGGGTTTCCCTCCAGAAGCGACCTGTCCATGTAGGCCCCCGGGTCGCCTTCATCGGCGTTTACAATAACGTATTTGTCCTCTCCCGGGGCGTTTCGCGTGGTCTCCCACTTTATTCCCGCCGGAAATCCACCCCCACCGCGGCCCCGCAAGCCCGACCTTTTAATTTCTTCGAGCACTTCGACCGCGGTCATGGTCGACAGGGCCTTGGCAAGAGCCGAATAGCCCCCCGCAGCTATATAATCTTCAATACTGCGCGGGCTTATCATGAAATTGCTGCCGAAGACGACCTGATTTTGCAGCATGTAGAAGGGAATTTCGTGTTGATAGGCACATCTTTTCCCGCTCTTTTCATCCAGGAAGAGCAGCCGATCGACAAGCCGGTTATTTACCAGGGTCGAGTCCACGACTTCCGCCACATCTTCGGGCTTTACCTGAAAATAGAAGACTTTTTCAGGAAAAATTTTTGCCATGGGGCCCCGTTCGCAAAAACCATGGCACCCCGTGCGACGAACCACTATTTCTTTTTCCAGGCCCCGTTTTTTGATCTCCTGTTCGAAGGCATCGGCAACGGCAGCGGACTTGTAAGCATGGCAACCCGTGCCCTCGCAAATGGCAATCGACTTTTTGATCCCTTGTTGCTCTGCGAGCAATTGCTCCCGGAACTTCATAAGCTCCACGACGGAGTTGAGTTTTTTCATAATAGGTATCCTCTGAAATTATTCCTGCTCGTCAACGAGTTTTTTTAATTCCGTAACCGACGGATTGCTGTGATAGGCCCCATCAACGGTCATGACAGGACCAAGGGCGCAACAGCCAAGGCAATTGACCGTCTTTAAGGTATGCTTCATGCCGGGATCGGTTTGGCCGGGCTTGAGGTTAAGAACCGATTCGGTTCTGGCAAGCAGCTCGTTTGCCCCTCTTACATGACAGGCCGTGCCCATGCAGACCTGCACGGTTTTTCGCCCCTGGGGCTCGAGGCTGAACATGGTATAAAAGGAGGCGATCTGCATGATCCGGCTCATAGGAACCTTCAATCTCTCCGATATCCAGGCTAGAGCGGGTTTGGGAAGCCAGTGGTTTTGCTTTTGAACGTCAAGAAGAATCTGGATGAGCTTGCTTTGGTCACAACCGTGCCTATCGATAATCTCGTCGACCTGTCTTATCTCTCGGATAAAGTTCTTAATGGCCTCCTCTTTGCGCCGAACCTGCTTAAGGCTGGCCAGATGATGCAAGGCTTCTTTTTCAAGCCGCTCGAGCGCGGTTTGCATCGGTTCGTGTTCCTGTCCAAGATCGGAATACTCGGCCAGGGTCTCAAGGCCTTTCAGGAGAAGCTCGGATTTGGTCATCTTTGATTTTTGCTGTAGTTTCGACAACATATGCTCTTGTTCTTTATTTACCCTAACGCCTACCATGCGGGATTTGGTTTTGTCCATTGCGGCCCCCTTGTGGGTTAAACTGTTTAACGCGTTTCTATCATCTAGGGGCGTCCCAGTCAAGTGAATGTTTTCTCTTTGACTTCGGTCTTTCTTTTAATGTAGCCCTAAAATTTGCGGGATATTTTGACTCAATACACCAAAGTGTTTAGTCCACAGGCAAACAACAATGAACACTTTTCCTATCGAGGATTCACTGTTAAACTTCCATACCCGGGTGCCCAGCCACCTCACAGAGATGGAACGCCCTTTGATCCCGCACCCGTTCCGATACAGCTCATTTACAAAAACTCACATCCTCAGGAGTTCTGCACGATGAAAGCAAAGACTGGCATGGATCTATTGCGGGACCGTCTACCCTATTACCAACTGCAGCGCGGCAGGAAAAGCAGCGTTCAGCTGGACTGGAAAAAAGAGTGGGAAAGGTTTGATGCCAAGGCCCTTTTCGAATTCGATCCCGCCTCCATTCCGGCCGAGGAGCTTGCTGCCATGAGAAAGCGCAAAGAGCTTATCATGGACGGCAACCATGCGGTGCTCTCCATTCTCACTCGCCTTGTGGACGGGCTTTGCGGCTACCCTATAACCCCTTCGACGCCGGTGGCCGAGGAATTTGCAAAGGCGGCTTCAAACGGGGTAAAAAACCTCTTTAACCATGAGCTCATGTACTTTCAGCCAAGCGATGAGCTCTCGGCGATCACTGCCGTGGAAGCCATGGCGAGCCAGGGCGGTCGCTATGTGGATAACTCTTCTTCCCAGGGTCTGGTGCTAAAGACAAAGAACCTCTTTTCGGTTGCGGGAAAGAGGCTGCCGGTAATTATGAGCATCATGGCGAGGGAGGTAAACAAGGGTTCGATAAGCATTCATGCCGGGCACACCGATTTTTACGGAGTAAGAAACACTGGCTGGGCGCAACTGGTTTCGTGCGATAACCAGGAGCTCCATGATCTTTTGCCCGTAGCCTTTAAAGTGGCTGAACTTCGCCAGGTGATGCTTCCCTGCATGGTGATAGGAGATGGTTTTATAAAGAGCCATTCCATCGAGAACATAAGGGAGCTCTCCGATGAGTTTCTTAAATATTTCGTAGGTTTTCCCAACAGGCTCTACCAGCCGCGCTTTGGCCAGAGCACCCTCGTTGGGACTTTTACCGACACCGATCTTACCATGGAGGCCCAGATCTCGCAGGACTTTGCCTACCGCTTTCTAAAGCGCGCCTATACTGCGGCGATGAATGCGATGAACAAGATTCTTGGCACAAACTTAAAGATCGTTGAAAACTACCGCACCGAGGATGCCGATATGGTCATTGTGGTCATGGGGTCCGGTGCCGGGGTGGTAAAGGACGTGGTCGATTACTACCGCAACGTGCGGGGGTGGAAAGTGGGTGTGGTGCGCCCGGTACTCTTTGCTCCGCCCTGCTACGAGGAAATAGCCTATGGGCTTCGAAACGCGAAGGCGGTGACGGTGCTCGAAAGAAGCGGCATGGCGCACAATCAGCTTCTTTTGGGAGATGTCGAGGCCGCTTTGCAGGTTTCGATGCGGGCGGGGCGCGAAGGAAAGCCCGAGCATCATATCTACTCCAGGGACTGCATGCCGACCCTGCTCCATGGGGTCTACGGGCTTGGCAGCAAGGATTTCAACAAGTATGACGCAGGGGCTGTGATCGAGAACATGCACACGGCCCTGGAAAAGAGCGGCGGGAAGGTCGTGCGCGACTTTTTTGCCGGCGTCGAAGGCCCCTACACCTTGGCGCCTACGCCGCTTCCAAGCTACGTGGAGCGCGAAGTGGGCATGACTTTCATAGGCATTGGCGCCGAAGGGGTGAAGACGGCCCTTGAAACAGCCGCATACATCTATTCGGAAGACTGCGGAGCCCAGCGGAAATTCGTCCAGTCAAGCGCTCGCTACGGAGCGGCGAGGAAGGGCGGGGCGATTTTTATGAATCTTCGCATCAGCGACTTTCCCATTCGAAACAGTTCCGAGTTGACCGAGCGGGACGTGCTCGCCTTTTTTAACGACAAATTTCTTATCGGGCAAATCCTTCGCGAATATGTGGGGGGTCTGAGACAAAAGGGGCTCTTTATCGTAAATACGCACCGCTCGGCCGAGGAGCTCTACGCATCCTTTCCCGCGGAAATCCAGGAAATGATCACGAACAAGGCCATCCGGTTCGTCACTCTGGATGCCACAGCCGCGGCATTAAAGCATCTAAACCGCAACCTGCCGGGCACCGCCATCCTGGGGCTTATCAATAAGCAGATGGGAATTATCGGAGAAAGCGATTTTGAGGAGAGGGTCGGCAATATTTTGAGCGGCAAGATCGGCAAAAAGAAGGGCATGGAGGTTATCGAATCCAATCTTGAGCTTTTGCGCTTCGGGGCCTCGCTGGCCATAGACACTGCCCCGGCGTGTGTTGGAGCTCTATCGGCTTCCGAGGCGGACAATAGCGCCCAATTCGTTTCACCGCCGCCCGAGGACTTCGGGCAGGGGCCCGGTTCTTCGGGTCTTCATGCCGAGCTTACCGAAAAGGATGAGTTGGGAACCATAAAGCCTCCAAATCTTTGGGATAATTATGAGGACTTCTTCTATAAGGAGATGGTAAAACCCATTTCTGAAGGCAAGAAGGTCCCTTGGGACCATTTTCTGCCTGCCGTGCCGGGGGGGACAAGCAAGTATCGCGACATGAGCTATATCGGGACGCAGTTACCGGTATACGATGCGTCAAAATGCACGATGTGCGGCATTTGCACGGCTTCCTGTCCCGATTCGGCGCTCTACTCGACCATTACCGACCGGCCCATACCCGAAGAGGGGGCCAGGTATTTCAAAGTGCTGAAGAAGGCCCCGGGCGGACTTCCCTGGGAAAGGTTCGCCTTAAACATCAATGTGATCCCGCAGGCCTGTAAGGGGTGTGGGATCTGCGAGCAGGTTTGTCCGACCGATGCTCTTAAGATGGTCGCCAAAGCCGAGGTTAGCGACAGTGATTTTCTGCCCGAAGTCTACAAAGAGTTCGACAAGACTTCGGAGGCGGCTCCTTACGTAGACACATTTCCTCTCATGCAACAGGTTCTGTTCGTTTTCTCCAAGATCTATCCGGGTAGGCACACCCTTTGTCCGGGCTGCGGCGAGGGATCCATTAGCTTGCTCACCTTTTTTGCGGCTGAATCCCTTAGAAATCATCCCCAGGGTATCGCCACCTTCTATCAGGGCATCAAGGTGCTATCCGATAAACACAGGGACGCAATCGAGCACATGCTCGATCATGGTTTCAATATCTACTGCATCAATGCGACCGGATGCAACGAGGTCTCCGAGCTTACAAACCCGTTTAATTCCCGGGTCTACCAGGCGGGGCACTACGGCTTTGGAACGGCTTCGGCAGCCGCCCTTGGCGCCAAGTTCAGCCTCGACCAGGCCTACCTCAACGGCTTTAAGGACGTTCTTACCAAGATCATCGTCTTTGCCGGAGACGGGGCAATCTACGACATTGGAAACGGCCCCTTCAACTATGCCCTGGGGGAGAGTTTCGACATCACCTGGGTAATTTTTAACAACGAAGGCTACATGAACACAGGAGCGCAAAAGTCCGGAGCGACCAGGTTTGGCACGGACCGCTCAACTTCGCCCATTGGAAGTCGCTACGCGGGAAAAACGACTCTGCACAGGCGCATCATGGCCCAGGCGACCTCGATTTCCCACGTCTACACAGCCAAACTAAGCGTGGACAATCCGCAGTATGCCATAAAGATTCTAAAGGAAGCCATAGCCTACAACGGCCCTTCGGTGGTCGAATTCTTCTCGGGCTGCCCACAGGGCCAGCAGGCTCCAGACTGGTCTGGACCGCTTCTTTCCCGAATGATGGTGGAATCGAGAAAATGGCAGATCGCGGTAAGACGGCCGTTCCAGCGTCTTGACATTTCGGCAAACCCCGAGCCGGATAAGATCTACCCGACTGTCGGGAAATCTTTCAAAAAGGGCGTTACCCGTGAACCCGCGACCTTCTATGACGTGGTGTCCATGCTCGGCCAGTACAATCAGCATATAAAGACCCAAAACGGCGAGGTCATCCCCGAGATCATTCAGGTAAACGAAACTGTTAGCCTTTTCCGGTGGATGAGAGCCCAGTACCTGGCAGGATATCGCGACAGCATGCCTACCGAGGACGAGGTCGAGAAGATCGTAGCGGAAAGGTACCGGGCTTAAGGTGATGTAGCTGGGAGCAGGCAGAGCGAGACTGGATTTTTCATGGCTTGGTACTTACCCTGGAGCTTGCAGGATTTCTTGGGGTCCAACAATGCAAAATCCCCTGATCATCCCATTTGAAAAAACCGACCCGGGAAATATAGAGCTTCTCGGGGCAAAAGGCGCCAGGTTGGCCGAAGACTATAGAGACCTGCGGCAGATTTTCCCCGCGATGGTCGAAAAGATCGCGGTCCCTGACGGGTTTATACTGACAACGGAAGCCTGGCGCCTTTTTGATAGCTCCCAAAATAGCCTTTGCGACCAACTCTTTGAGTCCTGCCTCGCAGAACTTTGCGCCCTTGAAGAACGCACCGGCCGCCGCTTTGGAGATACGAGCGGCGGCCCGCCTCTTTTTGTGGCTGTGCGGGGCGGGGCTCCCGTTTCCCTTCCCGGCGCCCTGGCCACGGTGTTAAACGTCGGTTTTAACGACGATGTAGCCTCCGCCATGATCCGTGCCGGAGAAGAGGAATCCTTCGTTCTTACCACTTATCTTACCTCCATACGCATGTATGGAGAGGTGGTCCTCGATATCGCCTACGACGATTTCTACCGAATCATAAAGGATTTCGGGGTTGAAGGCTCAATTTCCGTTAAAGATTTGAGGACCCTTATCGCCGAATTTAAAAACGTTTTGCACAATTGCTTTCACCCGGCTTTCCGGTCCGGTTTTGAAACAAACCTCCGCATGCAGCTAAAAAATGTGATCGAGGCGGTTTTCGCCTCCTGGATGTCTCCTGTGGCCGTCGAGGCGCGCAAGAGTCGCGAGCGCCCCGGCGAATCCATTTCCGATTCGATGGGTACGGCGGTTATCGTTCAGCGGATGGTCTTCGGACACAGAGACGAGCAGTCTTTAAGCGGAGTGCTTTTTACCAGGGAGCAGAGAACAGGGGCGAACCGTCCCATTATCGAGTGGGCGCCAAGGGTGCAGTGCGATAAGATTGTGTCAGGAAAGCTAAGAAAGGAGCTTTTGCAGGCAGAAGACCTCAAGGTCGGCAATCCGGAGATATACGGGATGCTTCTGCTCGTTCGAGACGCTTTCGAAAGCCGGGCCAAGCGTCCCATCGACATCGAATTCACAGTCGAATCCGGCAGGCTCTTCATTCTTCAAAGACGTCCGATGCGAACGACCTGCAGCGCCACCGTAAGAGCCATGTGGGACATGATCGACGAAGGTAAGACAACTATCCAGCTTGCCTCCCTTGCAATTAACCAGGCCCTGGCCCAACCGGAAAAGGGGTTACGGGAGGGTTTTTCTGATTTCCAACCGCTTGCCTGCGGTGAGCCGGTAACCGACTGCGCCGATGCCGGGGTGCTGGTTTTCGGAAGCCAGGCGGCCATCGAGCTTGCCGAAAGCGGTCAGGATGTCATCTTGCTTCGCAAGAGCACCTTCGGTAAGGGCGATCTGGCCGTAAATCACCCACGGGTGCGGGGCATTGTTCGCGTAGACGGTCACACGACCTCTCATGAAGCCGTATCGGCGGTAGCCTATGGAAAGCCTTACCTTATAAAGACACGTGACGTTAACGGAAGACCCCTTTTTTTGATAGACGATGACGGCGCGAGGTTAAACCCCGAGAGTCTGGTTTCTTCCTTTATCGGTAAAAATGTATTTCTCGACGGAGAAAGAGGCATTTTGGGATGTGCTAATTGTTTAGACTTTCTTGAAGACAGGCGGTTTAGAAAAAAATTATATGTCGACTGGGAGTTTCTAAAGGAGCAATTCGATGCCGGCGCCTACGAAAACTGCGATTATTTGGAACTTTTGGACGTCCATTACGAATGGGAGTTGGAGCTGGAAAATTACGCCCAGATGGAAAGACAAATCAACGCGGGAGTGCAAATTTCCCGGATAAGGCTCCTTCATACCTTCGATACATGGCTTCGCTGCTTTAGAAACGGCGACCGAATAAAGGCGATGAGGCTAAAGGAGGTAAGGGCGGAAGATTTCGAGCCGGGCCCTCCGCTTGCCTATCATGGGAACGATCTGCCAGCGGAAGTTCTAAAGATCCTGGGCACTCTCATGCTCTCAACGACCTGGTGGACCCACTGGATCCATGAGATTCTCGTAAAAAAGGCCCTCTGCAGGGGGGAAACCGAAAACGACGTCATTAGGGACATTAATCTCAAGAACCGCACGATGAGCCTTCTATCGGATTTTGAAAAGGAAGGCTTTCACCTGATGAAAACTCCGGGCTCGAGTTTTTTGGTATTTGCCAGCAACTTCGAATATGAACAAAATCCAGACAGCCTCCAGGTGGGCTCAGCCGCTCTTGACTACATGGAAAAAGACCTCCTGGCCCAGCAGTTTCTCGAATATCTCGCACGCTTCGATGAGATTCTGGCAAAACGCGTACGGATAATAAACGGAGAGCCTCCTCTTGGGCAAGGCCACGCGAGGATAGTAAGCGTGGGGCTTGCGGTCCCGGAAGCCGATTTTTCGATCATGTGCAGGTATTTGCGCACCTTTCTCGATCGCAGAGCCCAAAAGAGGCCGGCCGATCCCCTGGGCCTTATCCCCCCGGAGGGTTTTATCGAACTCTACAGGATCGACCCGTTTTTTTGCTGCCGTCCCGAATTCAGGATTACCAGACAAATTAATGACCAACAATGCCCCGAAGAGCTTTTCCTCTCCTTTGGAGACTGTGCCTTTGGCGAATACGAGGGCAGGGTATACGGTAAGGAGGACTATGACCGGCTTGTAGTGGAAATGAATAGATTCCTTAGCCGCTTGGAGAAAAAAACCGCTCACATGGACCTGCGCCCGTGGAACTTCGAGGTCGATCCCTACAGACGCCATTCCCTTATAGCCGCTACGGGCCTTAGGTTTTCCGAGAGCCTTCTCGATCGGGTAATAGAGGAGTTGAAAGAATTTATCGCCGGCATCCAGCGTTAAGTCCCCTTAATTCAATGCTTGGGACCGGAGCGCAATCCTTTCCAGCGTGCGGTTTGCAGCCGGCCCAGGTGTTCTTTCAAAGGATGCGCAGGTCCTTAGAACTCCGCGTGCCCAGGCGTTCTGGGGAAGGCAATCGCTTCTCGGATATTGGGAATGCCGGTTAAAAACTGTATGAGGCGCTCAAAACCCAGGCCGAAACCCGAATGGGGCGCCGAGCCATATTCCCGCAGCTCCACGTACCAGCGGTAATCATCGGGGGAAATACCTTTAATGCCCATCTGCTCGAGAAGCACATCGAGGCGTTCTTCTCTCTGCGAGCCGCCGATTATCTCGCCAATGCCCGGGACCAGGATATCCATGGCGGCCACGGTTTTTCCATCCTCGTTTACCCGCATATAAAAGGGTTTTAAGGCCCTCGGGAAATTCGTGATGCCAACGGGTCTGCCAAAGACCTTTTCCGTAATGTAGCGTTCGTGTTCGGCCTGGAGATCGTTTCCCCATTCCACGGGATAGGCAAATGATTCTTTGGATTTCCTAAGAATATCTACGGCTTCGGTGTAAGTAATAATTTCAAAAACGGATTTGGCGGCGTTTTCAAGGCGCTTTGTCAACTCGGGTTCGATAAAGCGGGAAAAAAAATCCACTTCTTCCGGACATTTATCAAGCATCGTTTCCGTAAGGTATTTGATAAATGCAAGGGCCACCTCGAGGTTGTCTGCCAGGTCATGGAAGGCCATTTCCGGCTCGACCATCCAAAACTCGGCCAGATGTCTGCTGGTGTTTGAATCTTCGGCCCTGAAAGTCGGGCCGAAAGTGTAGACCCTTCCCAGGGCAAGCGCATAGATCTCGGCCTGGAGCTGCCCGCTTACGGTTAAGTAGGCTGGCCTTTGGAAAAAGTCGTTCCTGTAGGGGTCTTCGGAGCCGGCAGCCGGAGGCCTCGCCGGGTCAAGCGTAGTTACGCGGAAGGTTTCTCCCGCCCCTTCGCAATCGCTTGCGGTTATTACGGGCGTATGGACGTAGTAGAAGCCCCTGTCCTGGAAAAACTGATGAATGGCGAAGCTTAAGCGGTTTCTAACTCTTGCAATCGCCCCCAGGGTGTTGGTTCTTGGCCGAAGATGGGCGATCTGACGAAGGTACTCGAAGGAGTGCCTCTTTTTTTGCAGCGGATAGGTCGCGGGATCGGCCCCGCCGTAGAGATGGAGCCTGTCGGCTTGCAGTTCTATCGACTGACCTTTGCCGGGAGAAGCCGATAGGAGCCCCTCGGCCAAAATTGCGCTACCTGTTGTGATTTGCTTAAGAAGAACACTATAATCACGGCCCTCGAGTTGTGTAACGATCTGAAGCCCCTTCAGGGTCGATCCGTCGTTTAACTCTATGAAACCAACGCCGGCCTTGGACTCACGCATGGTCTTAACCCAACCCTGGACAAGTACGGTTTTGCCCAGCCATTTTTTCTCTTCTCGAAACAAGTCCGCTATTCGAATTCCTTTTTCCATGGGAATCATCCCCTCGCATAAGGCACTTTTCTTTTGGCCGCCTTTTGCAACGCTTCAGTAAAGTCTTGCGCGGCGCGGTGTGGTATTCGTAGACTCTACTCTACCATAAGAGCGTTACAGTAGCTCTCTTTTCAGTTGTCTTCCTATCCCTTGGGCGACTTTTTAAAGAGGCTTGCGCCATTTGGTTTTGGTTTTTCGAGCGGATTTGGCGCATCGATTTTATCGAGAAACTACAAACCGAGTACCTCCCCAAAAATCGGGTCCAGAGATCCCATGATGGGATTCTTTGGCTTTGCTCATTGCCCTTCCGATTTGGCCAGGGGGGTTCAAAGCCCCTCGGAAGGGGCTTTTTTAAACCATAAAAGTGAAATGAATTTTTCGTGTTCAGGGATTAATAGCAGGCCTTGCAGCTGGGCTGTTTCCGCTGTAATTTCTTTTCGTTCGGGTTTAGAATCGCACCACGGTCGAGGTCGAAGCTGGAACTGGAGGGCCGAACAGGGTTGCCGGGACGCCTCGCCCTCACCGGTCCGCGCGAAGCGGGGCTGACCTTAAAGAAGCTTCCGACGAAATGTTCGAGGACTTCCCCGCTTTTAAAGCGACGGTCTTGCGGTTCGTGTGGCGCGCCGCCCGAAGGCGCTACCTTCACGGCGCTGGCGCGCAGTGTACCGCTTGCGGCACGCTGCCGGCGAAGCAAGGAAGTGGGTATGTTTTAACAAACGAGACAATAGGTTCCTGGGCTTTCGCGTAGCTCTGCCACCAGCAAAGCTTTCATTCGGTTAGTGACCTCCCAAAAATCAAGGTTTGAAACTGGTCTAACATTGGGAGGTGAAAAATTCGCCAAAAACTTTATCGGTGGCCGATTTATGAAAAATCCCATGGGACCTTTGTTTCGTTTGTTTAAACGCAGCCTCTTGAAGGGGAATAAGGCTTTAAAGGCCCTTCTAGGAGGATTGGGTAGTTTGAATGGCGCACACAAAGGGCAAGCACAAACTAGACATCGAGAAGGCCACGGCCTGCTTGCATGAGCAGGACTCTGTGTATATCCGGGCTGTTTTCGGTATGCGTCCCGGCTGGTGGCTTGAGGGAGTGTTTCTGGGATCGCGCTCTATCGAGGCAATGAAAAATTTAAAAAGGAAAGAACGGTCATGAGCGAATCAGCCAAGAAAAAAGCGACCTACGAAGACCTTTACGGTATACCGGAAAATATGACAGGAGAGATCGTAGACGGGGAAATGATCGTACACCCGAGGCCATCTAGAAAGCACATTTTTGCTGCTTCCAGGCTGGACAAAAAATTAGGGGCCCCGTACGAATTTGGTGAAGGCGGAGGCCCTGGTGGGTGGATCATCCTGGTCGAACCGGAAATCCAACTGGGTGAGCATACCCTGGTTCCGGACCTTGCCGGATGGAGGAAGGAAAGATTTCCAGTCGAAGAAGAGACCAACTCGATCTCAGTC
This sequence comes from Syntrophobacteraceae bacterium, assembly GCA_049976905.1. Lineage (GTDB taxonomy): Bacteria > Desulfobacterota > Syntrophobacteria > Syntrophobacterales > Syntrophobacteraceae > SbD1. Next base: position 134,864 of record JBMFHI010000001.1, read on the forward strand.
GCTCCCGACTGGATTTGTGAAATCCTCTCTCCTTCCACCTACCGGCTCGACAAAATAATAAAAATGCCGATCTATGCCACTTGCGGAGTCGGATTTTTTTGGCTGATTGACCCGATCAATAGAACTCTTGACGCCTACAGACTCGAATCGGGTAAATGGGTTGCTTCGGGAAGCTTTTATGAGGATGACAAGGTGCGAGCCGAACCCTTTCAGGAAGTCGAGTTTAACCTTGGGGATTTGTGGCTCACCTTGCAGTAAGCCCCAGGTTGACATAACGTCACAAGGCGGACCCTGGCGCGGCCGCTAATCTGGCCAACCCCAACATTCGCACCACCATCGGTATCGAGGTGTTCTCGACCCCGTTTTTTAGAAACCTATCTCAGGCCCCTCGTCCAAGTCTAATTCCTGCTCCTGCTTCCACTCCTCGTATTGATCGCGGGCCATCTCCTTGATTTGTTCAAG
>JBMFHI010000002.1:0-75709 GCA_049976905.1 Syntrophobacteraceae bacterium
CGGTTATGCCCGTTCTTGGTTGTCCGGGGTGTAACCGAGAAACCATGGAATACACCGGGATCAAAAGCTCGCCCGAAGGGCGATAATTTAACTGCTTTCGCACCACCTTTTTGCCTTCCGCACTTCATAAATTCCCAGCAATTCATTTCTTCCTCCCACTTTGGTTTTAAACCCGTTTAGAACACGCTCAGAGAAAGCTGCGAGATATCGTGGAGGATAAGTTTAATCGCAAACAGTTGGTTTTAAAAGGCCTTTTCAGAGAAAGCCGGGATACCTTTGTAGCGGGCAGGGACGGTCTTTAGCAACCCTGTTGAATGAAGCTAAATTTTCGTTGGCTCGTGCTTAGCCAGCCTTTCGCCCATTTCCGGGCGTTCATACCCATATACTTCCCTTGACCAGTCGAGCGACCATTTAGCAACGGGCACAATCAATAAGCGCAGATCTTTTCCTCTTTTGGTCAAAATGTAGCCGTCCACAGTCCGCTCAACTATATCTGCTTCACGCAACTCCTTTAGCCGCCTGTTTAGAATTGACGGGGAAACCCCTCCACAACGATCCTGAAGTATGCGGAATTTGAGGGGGCCATCCCCGAGATACCATAAGATTCCCAAGGCCCAACGCCGCCCCAGCAGGTCAAAGACGGCGTTGATGGGAGAACCGGACTCCGAGCCTCTAACTTTTGTTCCAGGCTTTAGAGCAGACATTTTAGCCCCGTATCCCGGCAACAATCTCGGAGCGGGTTTTTCCCGCAAGCCCGATGGAGCCGTTATCAAATTCTTCTATGAAAACAACGAATTTGTCCGCCGGAACTTTCGTGATCTCAACTGCGGTATCGGTCAGCTCCTTGATAAGGCGGGTTTTAACGTCCTGGTTGAGCGGATGGGTAGCGATTCTAATGACCGGCATAATCTTCTCCTTTTTTGGAAAATGTGGGTTTTAATGATACTGAAAGTGTAGCATGCTACTTAAAAGATAGCAAGAGGCATTTAGGTCCCGAACCTTTTGCGCGGCCACGGCCGCGCCGGTCCGGTTTTTGGTCCCGGCGGCGGATTATCCGGCTTTTGGCAGGCAGAATGAATCTATGGAATGAAAGATTGACTTCCAAATTTGACAATATGCGCGTATTAGTGACGAACTTGCCGCAGTAGATCTACTACAAGTGGATCGCTGCAAATGGAATCCGACTTTATTGCACTCTGGAGCATATGTTTGTGGAAAACAGATCTTTTAGGAATGCTCTTGTTTTTCTTTTATTGACAACCGCAGCCGGGTGCATGGTCGGTCCCAATTTTCGGACACCCGCCGCGCCCGGGGTTAAGACATACACCGAAAAACCGATTCCCGCCACGACTGTTTCCGCGCCGGTAAAGGGTGGTGCTTCCCAGCGGTTTTCCTATGGTCAGGACATCCCGGAGCAGTGGTGGAATTTGTATCATTGCAAGGCATTGGACGTGATTGTTCGCCGGGCTGTAAAGGAGAACCCGACAATGGCGGCCGCGGAGGCCTCGCTTCGCCAGGCGCGCGAAAATCTGAGCGCCGGAGCCGCAACGGTGTTTTTTCCTGGAGTGGACGGGAACTTTTCAGCAACCCGTCAGAGGTTTTCAGACGCCTCCTTTGGCATGCCAAACCTTGGCAGCTCGATATTCAATCTTTATAACGCCTCGGTTAGCGTCTCCTATGTTTTCGATGTCTTCGGGGGCGAAAGGCGCCAGTTGGAAGCCCTCAGAGCCCAGGTGGACTATCAGCGGTATCTTCTCTACGGGGCTCAGCTAACTCTTACGGCGAACGTTGTCACCGCAGCCATTCAAGAGGCCTCGCTTCGAGCCAGGATACGGGCGACCGAGCAGATCGTGGAGATGCAGGAAAAAGAGCTGAGGATGGTCCAGCGCCAGTTTGCCCTGGGGGGATCGGCTCGCGGGGATGTTCTGGCCCAGCAGGCGCAGTTGTCTCAGACCAGGGCGACTTTGCCCGGACTTCAAAAGGCACTCGCGCAGACCCGCAACCAGTTGGCTGCCTATACCGGCAGGTATCCCGGGCAAGGTTCGGTTCCCGAGTTTAAGCTGGAAGATTTGCACCTTCCCCGGGATTTGCCGGTTAGCGTGCCTTCGTCCCTGGTACGCCAGAGGCCCGATATCCGCGCCGCGGAGGAGCTTTTGCACGCGGCTGGGGCCGGAGTCGGGGTTGCCCAATCTGTATCCTCAGATATCTCTTAGCGCAGGTCTTGGGACGGAAGCTACCAACTTAACGGATATGTTTTTGCCGAGCACAGCCATTTGGAATGCGGGTTCGGGGCTTTTGCAGCCCATCTTTCACGGCGGGCAACTGCTGGCCAGGCGCCGCGCGGCCATTGCCGCCTGCGACCAGGCGTATGCACAATATAGACAAACCGTATTGCTTGCCTTCCGAAATGTTGCCGACGTGCTCGATGCGCTGGAAAGTGATGCGCGCACTCTGCGGGCGCAGGCAGAGGCCGAGGCGGTTGCCCGCGCTTCGCTCGAACTTGCCGAAAAGCAGTTCCAGATTGGCGCGGCGAGCTACCTGACCCTGCTAAACTCCCAGCGCCAGGAACACCTTGCGCTCATCGAACTGGTGCAGGCCCAGGCGAGGCGATTTGCCGACACGGCCGCGCTTTTCCAGGCTCTTGGCAAGGGATGGTGGGCAGAGGACACTGGCGGGGTAAAGCTTTCCAAAGCGGGGACTTTGAACAAAAAAGATGCGGATTAAAGATAAAATCTACACCTCGGGAGCGCCAACTACATGAAGAAGCGTTTTATAATCACCCTTTCCGTGCTGGTTTTAATCGTCGCCGTCATTGCCTCTATCAAAGCCATGCAGATCAAAGCCATGGTGGAGAGCGGCAAAAAATTCGTTCAGCCTCCCCAAACAGTAACGACCGCGGTTGTTAAATCAGAAGTGTGGAGAGAGGAACTGAGCGCGGTGGGCTCTCTTGTTCCTGTCCAGGGGGTGACTGTGTCCGCTGAGCTTTCGGGCAAGGTGGTGGCGATCGGGTTCAAGTCGGGCAACCTGGTCAAAAAGGGAGAGCTTCTGGTGAGCCAGGACACCGCATCGGAGCAAGCGCAGCTGGCCGGCGCCAAGGCCCTTGCAAAGAGCACCAAAGCCGATCTGGAGCGCGCAGCCAAGATGCTTCCCGATAAGATCATTTCCCAGGCCGACTACGACAAGGCCAGGGCGACTTACGATCAGGCGGTCTCGCAGGCCCGGAGCATAAAGGCGATAATCGACAAAAAGACCATTCGCGCCCCTTTTAGCGGCCGTCTTGGCATTCGCAAGGTAAACCTTGGGCAGATGCTAAAGGAGGGAGATCCGATTGTATCTCTGGAGTCGCTTGATCCGATATACGTAAATTTTTCCCTGCCCCAGCAGCAGATGATTCATCTGCGGCGAGGCCTGCGGGTTCGAGTGTCCTGCGACGCCTATCCCTGCGAGGCCAATGCGGGAAAGATCACGGCAATAGAGCCCAGGGTGGAGAGCGAAACGCGCAACATACAAGTAGAGGCGGAACTGCCCAACAAGAGTGAGACCCTTCATCCTGGCATGTTTGTTCGTGTTGCCGTGGAACTTCCCGGTGAGGAAAAGTCTCTGGTCATCCCCTCGACGGCCGTGCTTTATGCGCCTTACGGCGATTCGGTCTTTATTGTCCAGGAGGCCAGGGGGGGCAAGGGCAAAACATTGCGCCAGCAGTTCATCCGGCTTGGCAAAAAGCATGGAGATTTTGTCACGGTAACCGAGGGGCTAAAAGAAGGTGAAAGTGTTGTGAGCACCGGTGCTTTCACACTGCAAAACGGCCAGTCGGCAGTGGTCGACAACAAGCTGGCCCCGGATTTCAAGTCGGCCCCCACGCCGGAGAACAACTGAGATGAAATTCACCGACCTTTTCATACGCCGACCGGTATTGGCCATAGTCGTAAACCTTATAATCCTTATTGCCGGAGCCCAGGCGATACGCTCGCTAAATGTGAGGCAATATCCCCGAAACGAAAACAGCGTTATCACGGTCAGCACGGTTTATGTGGGGGCGAGCGCGTCCTTGGTGCGCGGCTTCATCACCACGCCTCTTGAACGCGCGATCGCCGCGGCCGACGGCATTGACTACATGGAGTCTCAGAGCACGCTTGGTCTTTCCACAATCAGCGTACATCTCAAGCTCAACTACGACCCGACCAAGGCCCTTGCGGAGGTAAGCGCCAAGGTTGACCAGGTGCGCCACGACCTGCCGCCGGAGGCCGAGATTCCGATGATAAACATCGAGTCCGCCGACAGTCAGGAGGCCTCGGCCTATATTAGTTTTTCTTCCAACCTGCTAAAACAAAATGAAATAACCGATTACCTGGTGCGTGTAGTCCAGCCCCGCCTGGCGGCAATCCAGGGGGTACAGCGGGCCGACATCCTGGGGGCTCGCACCTTTGCAATGCGCATCTGGCTAAACCCCGACAAGATGGCGGCTTTGAACGTCAGTCCGGCGCAGGTGCGCGCCGCGCTTGGCAACAACAACTTTCTGGCCGCCCTTGGCAGAAGCAAGGGCTCCTACATACAGGTCAATCTCACCGCGGACACCAACCTCAATAACGTCGAGCAATTCAAACAGCTCGTGGTGCGCGAGCAAAACGGGGCCATTATAAGGCTTGGCGACATAGCCGATGTATCCCTTGGGGCCGAGAACTATGACACCGAAGTCCATTATTCGGGACAGGTCGCGGTTTTTATTGGAATCTGGCCTCTTCCCAATGCCAATACCCTGGATGTGATAAAGCGCGTAAAGACCGAAATGGCCTCCATCGAGCGCGGGCTGCCTTCGGGCCTGAAGGCCCGCATCGCCTATGACGCCACCAATTATATTTCGAGTTCCATCCATGAGGTGATCCACACCCTGGGCGAGACCCTGATTATCGTTATGATCGTCATATTTTTGTTTTTGGGCTCGTTTCGATCCGTGCTCGTTCCCATCGTGGCGATTCCGGTCTCGCTTATCGGCGGGGTATTCTTGATGGAGGCCTTCGGATTTTCCGTTAACATTCTCACTTTGCTTGCCATAGTCCTTTCGGTGGGGTTGGTCGTAGATGATGCCATCGTGGTGGTGGAAAATGTCGAACGCCACCTCTCGGAGGGTAAATCCCCTTTGGATGCCGCGATTCTTGGAGCCCGCGAACTTGTCGGCCCGATCATCGCCATGACAATCACCCTTGCCGCCGTCTACATCCCGATTGGAATGCAAGGGGGGCTTACGGGTTCGCTTTTCCGCGAATTCGCCTTCACCCTGGCCGGGGCTGTCGGGATTTCAGGAATCGTCGCTCTTACGCTTTCCCCCCTCATGTCTTCGAGGCTTTTAAGGGCCGGAGACTCGGAAAGCGGCTTTTCCGGCAAAATATCCCACCTTTTGGACCGCCTGAAAGTCGCCTATGGGCGCGCGCTCACCTGGACCCTTTCCAACCGGCCTTCGGTCTATGGGGTCTGGGTGGTTATTTCGATTCTCACAATTCCCATGTTCCTGATGTCGGCCAAGGAGCTTGCGCCAAAAGAGGACCAGGGGGTTATCTTCGGGATCGTAGACGCCGCGGCCAATTCCACTATCGAGCAAAACGCCCATTTTACCTCGGCTGTCGACAAGATTTTCAGAAGCATACCGGAAACCGATTTTACCTTTGAGATCACCAATTCCAATTCGGGCTTTGCGGGCATGGTGGCCAAGCCCTGGGAGCAGCGCAAACGCAACATTTTCCAGATCTTACCGGATGTGGAGAAAAAACTTCAGTCAATTCCCGGCATTCAGATATTTCCCGTGGTTCCACCCGCGCTGCCTGGAGGCGGGCAGTTTCCAATTGAATTTGTTCTCGCATCGACAGCGGATACAAGCCAGATTCTTTCTTTCGCACAGAAATTGAAGGAGGAAGCGGCCAAAAGCGGCAAATTCGCTTTCCCCCCATGATCGATGTCAAGATCGATCAGCCGCAGACAGAATTTGTGATAGACAAGGACAAGGTGGGGCTGCTTGGCCTAAACCTCGCGCAAATCGGAATGGACCTTGGCTCTATGACGGGAGGCAACTATGTAAATCGCTTCGATATTTCGGGGCGCAGCTACAAAGTCATCCCTCAGATTCAACGAATCGACCGACTAAACCCCGATCAGTTGAGCAATATCTATGTCACCGGCCCCAAGGGGACTCTGATCAAGCTCAGTACGATCGCCACGCTACGCCAGATGGTGGTGCCGCGCTCGCTGAATCATTTCCAGCAGTTAAACGCGGTAAAGCTTAGCGGCGTTCCCATGTGTCCGCTCGATGAGGCTCTTCGTTTCCTTGAAACGAAGGCGAAGAAGATGCTTCCCAAAGGCTATGTCATCAGCTATACGGGCGAGTCTCGCCAGTTGAGAAAAGAGGGAGACAAATTCCTGCCTGCCTTTTCCCTGGCCATAATTCTTATTTTTCTGGTTCTGGCCGCCCAGTTCAACAGCTTCCGCGACCCGTTGGTAATTCTTGCGGGCTCGGTGCCCCTGGCCATGTTCGGCGCTCTTTTATTTACGTTTCTAAAGATGTCCGACCCGCGCATTCCGTTCTGGACCAGTGGATGGACCACCACTCTTAACATTTACTCTCAGGTGGGCCTTGTAACACTTGTGGGGCTGGTCTCAAAGAACGGCATCCTGATCGTGGAATTTGCCAACAAGCTGCAGTTGGACGGGGTGTCCAAGCTCGAAGCGGTGCGTGAGGCCGCCTCGACAAGGCTAAGACCGATTCTAATGACAACCGGGGCCACTATCGCCGGCCACTTTCCTCTGACCCTGGTAACCGGCCCCGGTGCGGCCGCCCGAAATTCGATAGGTCTGGTGCTCGTCGGGGGGATGTTTGTGGGTACAATCTTTACCTTGTTCGTCGTGCCGTCGATCTACATGCTTATCGCACGCGATCGCGGCAGGGTTTTGCCGGTGTCGGAGTTGCTCGAGCCCGACCTGTCCGGCCGGTTGGGTCTGCGGTAAAGCCGGTTCTATGGTGTTGTTGCGGCTTCGCGGCTTCGCGTGAGATAATCAGACCTTAAGCCATCGCCATTGGCCGGGGGGGTAGTGTTGTTTTGACTCACGCGAAGACGCGAAGGCGCGAAAGAAGAGAGGAAAGAAAGACAATACGAAATGTGTCCAAAGCGACCTGAGCGCTCCAGGTCTGAATTAGCTCTCGAAGACCAGTGCGAAATGGTGTTGTTGCGGGTTCAATTTTTGCGGCTTCGCGTGAGATAAGCAGACCTTCCAAAAGCTGTTAAAGCCGGTCGGGCACCACGCTTTCTTTCTGCGCAAGGATATCTCGTTTCAAATTGACTTTGCTTTGAGCGGGAAAGGCCCACTTGTGATAGAGCAAAAACTTTACTCCGCTAAGCAAAGCCTGCATGATTATTATATCGACATCCACGGGGTAGTTGCCGATTTTAAAGCCTCGACACAGGTTTAGCCCCTTTAAGGAACTTAGCAGCAGCGTGGAGGCAAGCCACATGAAGGAAGCCGCCGCGAGGTAGCGAGGCAGAGCTTCTCTGGGGCTGGATTCCGTCCTGAAATTAAGAAAATAGTTCCAGAAGAAAAAGAAACCGGTGCTTACCGCCAGGCTGATCCCGGAGATAACGATGGTGGAAAGCGAGGTATGGGCCTTAAGGAAATTAAACGGTAAAAGGATCACGAAGTATTTGACGCCGGCCCCGGCGCAAAACCAGAGCATGCGCGAAAACAGGGATTGTTTTTTCGCCTGGGAAGAACTTGCGGGCGACCTGACTCGTTTCGCATCCTCGCCTGGGGCGATGGGGGAAAGAGGGGCCTGCGTCCTTTCAAGTTTTACCTTGCTATATTTTTCCAATCTTTGGAGATCTCCTCTGGAATTAGGCTAAGAGATACAGGGAACCCGATCGACGAACCGGCTAAACATCGCTCCAGTGTACACCACCAGCGGGATTTGGCCTCACTTATTTTAGCGCCCCCTGTTTGCCTCTTAGAGCCAGCATCACCTTAAAATTGCGTAAAATCAAGGTTTGGGAGCATGGCGCCCTGCTCCAGCAAGTTTATATGCAGTTCAAAGCATGAGTCCAGATCGTGGCGGATATGTCCTGTCCGGGATTTTTCCAAATAGCGATACAGGTAATCGCGATAGGCGGGATGGGCGCAGTTTTGGATTATCGCCTTTGCCTTCCGCAAAGGGCCAAGACCGCGAAGGTCGGCCAGCCCCTGTTCGGTTACCACAACCTGGACCGAGTGTTCGTTGTTGTCGACATGGGGGGTCATGGGGACGATGGAAGAAATTTTGCCTCCCTTGGCGATCGAGGGGCACACGTAGAGGGAGAGAAAGGCATTGCGGGTAAATTCGCCGCTTCCCCCGACCCCGTTCATGATGTCGGTTCCGCAGACATGGGAGGAGTTGACGTTGCCGTAAATGTCAACCTCAAGAGCTGTGTTCATGGCGATAACGCCCAGGCGGAAGATTATGCCGCCGTGATTGGAGATTTCCTGGGGTCTAAGGACGATGCGGGGGGTGAAAAAATCCATGTTCGCATACATTCGCTGCAGGTTCTCGGGCGTCACAATGAGCCCGGTGGTGCTGACGCCGCGCAATTTGCCGCTTTCCATCAGGTCGATAAGAGAGTCCTGAAACACTTCCGAATACATCAGGAAGGGTGGAATGTCCTCGGATTCACCCAGTGCGGACATGACGGCGTTGGAGACATTGCCCACCCCGGCCTGAAGGGGTAGAAACTCCGGGGGGATCTGCCCGCAGCGAAGCTCCTGGACCAGGAATTTGACTACATGCTCGGCAATCTTTTTACTTCGCTCATCCGGAGGGGAAAAGCCCCCGATCATGTCGGGGCCCTCGCTTTCCACGATCCCCACGATTCTTCTGGGGTCGACTTGCGCGTAGGGATAGCCGATCCTTGAGAGGGGGCTGTGCAAGTGGACTGCCCCCCGGTGCGGCGGCGGCGAAAGAATCGTTATGTCGGTCATCTCGCGCAAGCGCACCGAATGATACGGGTTTAATTCGATAAGCACCCGATCGGCATATTTGAGATAGGTGGGAGAGGCCCCTATCGAAGTGGTCAGGTAAACTCTGCCATCGGGTGTCACCTCGGTTGCCTCGATAACCGCATAATCAATTTTGCCGTAAAATCCGGCCAGAACCATTTCGGGGACCTGGGAAAGGTGCGTATCGACGTATTCGACTTCCTGCCTGTTTATCATTTTTCGCAAGCCCGAAGCGCTTTGGTAGGGAGTGCGCCAGCCCATGGCGTCAGCCTCCGCCAGGGGATCATCGATACTGTGAGCCGAGGCCCCGGTCATGACGCGCAACCTGTAAGGGCGGTCGCCTTGATGCTCGCTTCGGGCTCGATTTGCCAAAGCCCTGGGGAGCACCTTCGCGGCCCCCGCATGGCCAAAGCCGCTAAAGGCCACCGTAGCCCCGTTTGGAATTTTAGCCGCGGCCTCCTCGGGACTAAGAACGGGAAAGACTCCGATCTTCGCCATTGGTTCTATCCTTTCTGTGTGGCACCCGACCCGCGATTAAAGCATGGAGGGCTCTGAAAAGTCCAGGTCAGGCAGCATGCTGCCATACCGGATAAAATTTCTGTGCAGTTCGTAACAGTTCCTGAGATCATGGCGGATATGTCCCACCCGGGAGTTTTCAATGTAGCGATGGAGGTAGTCGCGGTACATGGGGTGGGCGCACGTGTCGATAATGGCCCTTGCTCGCTGCATGGGGCCAAGGCCGCGAAGATCGGCCAGCCCCTGTTCGGTGGCAACGATCTTTACGGAATGTTCGTTGCTGTCCACATGGGGGGTCATGGGAACTACCGAAGAAATCCTTCCGCCTTTTGCGATGGAAGGACACACGATAATGGGCAGGTAGCCGTTTCGGATGAATTCTCCAGAGCCCCCCACTCCGTTCAGGATGTCGGTTCCAAAGAGATGCGAGGAGTTGACGTTGCCGTAAATGTCTATTTCCACAGCCTGATTTATGGAGATCACCCCGAGTTTTCGAATGACGCCGGGGCTGTTTGATACCTCCTGGGGGCGAAGCAGCATCCTGGGAACGAAAAAATTCATATTGTCGTAGACACGATCGAGCACAGGGGGAGGAAGGGCAAGACTTGTGGCGCTGGCGCCCACTACCTGACCATGTTCGATCAGTTCCACCAGAGCTTCCTGGATGACCAGGGTAAACATTTTAAGCGGCGGTATGTAGGGGTTTTCTCCCAGAGCCGAGAGCAGCCCGTTTAACACCCGGCCCGTTCCGGCCTGAAGAGGCAGGAAATCCTGCGGAATGCGTCGGGCGCGCATCTCGTCGAAAATAAACCTGGTGATATGCTCGGCGATCCTGTGGCTGAAAGTGTCCGGGGCAGCGAAAGGCTCTATAGGGTCTGGCCGACTGCTTCGCACTATGCCGATAACTTTTTTGGGGTCAACCAGCGCGAAGGTCGATCCAAGCCTGGTCATGGGGTCGCAAATGGGAACCGGGTCCCGATGAGGCCGCGCGGACAAAATGGCTATGTCGGTCATCTCCCGCAGCCTCTGTGAATGATACTCGTTGATTTCTATGATTACTTTTTGCGCGCATTTAAGAAAGGTAGGGGTCGCCCCGATCGAAGTGGTAAGATAAACCCGGCCGTCGGAGGTTATTTCGCAAGCCTCGACTATCGCCAGGTCGACCTTGCCAAAAAATCCCGAGGTGACGGTGCGCCCGACGTGCGACAGGTGCATATCGAGGTACTCGACTTCCTGCCTGTTTATCTGGTTGCGCAGGGAAGGCGAACTCTGGTAGGGCGCCCGCCAACTGATCGCGTCCGCCTGGGCCAAGGATTCGTCCACGGCCTTGCCGCACGAAGCCCCGGAGAGCACGCGTATTGTAAAGGGTTGCCCCTTTTCGTGCATCCTGCGCGCATGGAGGGCCAGCTCCTCAGGCACTGCCCCGGGAGCCCCCGCATTGGCAAACCCGCTGAAAGCAACCATTGCTCCATTGGGGATATGGGCAACCGCCTCCTGGGGCGTCAGGCTGGGGAATCCGTTCTTAGGCGACATATATTCTCCATAAAAGAAGTGTTTGGGAATTGGCCAGCAGGGTAGACCGAATCTAAAAAGAAGGGGGCAGGGACTTGCCTTGCCCCCCAGGGCAGGGCGTTACGAGGTTATTCCGGCAATCCATTCTTCCAGTTTTACGGGAAGCTTTGGAGTCCAGAAAAGTTTTCGAAAATGGTAGCCGTAGATGGCCATGGCGATAATTTCGCCAAAGGAGTCATTGTAGCCGGCAACGGCCTTTTTAAGGAGTTTCCAGTAATAATTTCTGGATTTATTATCGACTATGCCAAGATACCAGAGGGAGCGCACGAAGGTGACGATATCATGGTTTTGCAGGTAGGTCCTGGCTTTTGGCTCATAGGTGCGAAGAAAGGCAAGAACGCGGTTGTAATACATTTCCGGGGAATAAACGCTGTTCATTACCCACCGGTAGCCCTCGATTATCTTGGTTCTATCCATCATGGTGACGAAATTAAGAGAGCCGTCGGCATCCGTATTGTCGCCCGAGGAGTTAAAGAGCACTCTTCCCTCCTGTTCCAGGCGGGTGTAGAGCCGGGTGCCGGGGATGGCGGTAAGAAGTCCTATCATGGCGGTTACGATCCCGTTTTTCTGGATGAAGTTGACCTGTCTTTGAAAGACGTCTGGAGGATCGTGATCAAAGCCGATTATGAAACCGCCCATAACGGCCATGCCGCTTTTTTGAATCAAGGATACCGATTCGGAGAGGCTTCGCTTAAGGTTCTGAGATTTGCCGCATTCCCTCAGAGCGTCTTCGACGGGGGTCTCGATGCCAAGGAAGACTTTATTGAAGCCCGCCTGTACCATGAGGCTCATAAGTTCGGGGTCTTCGGCGAGGTTAACGGAGGCCTCGGTAAAAAAGTTCATCCGGCGGGGCCTGCTTTTTTGCCAGGAAATAATGTCCCTTAGAAGACTTTTAACCTTTTCCTTGTTGCCTATGAAGTTGTCATCGACGATAAAGACCGATCCCTGCCAGCCCCGGACATGGAGGGCATTAAGTTCGGCAATTACCTGTTCGTTGCTCTTTAGCCTGGGCACGCGCCCGTTCATAACGATCACATCGCAGAATTCGCAGTTGAAGGGGCATCCCCTGGAATACTGAACCGACATTGTCGCATAGTCGTTAAAATTTATGAGGTCCCACAGGGGAACAGGCACAAGATCGAGATCTGGAAACCCGGAGGGCCGGTAAGAGCTTTGAAGGCGCCCGGCTTCCATGTCTTTTGCCAGCTGGTCGACAATGCCTTCGGCTTCCCCTAAAACGAGGCTGTTAAAACCTGCGTATTCGTCGGGATAGGCCCTGAAAAGAGGCCCTCCCCCCACCACTTTCACACCGAGGCGGCGGCAACGCTCCGCCACATAGCCCGTGGAATTTTTCTGGGCGATCATGGCGCTTACGAATACATAGTCGGCCCAGAGCAGGTCTTCATCCTGGAGGTCTCTAACATTGAGATCGACCAGTCTTTTTTCCCAGTAGACCGGCAGCATGGCCGCAACCGTCAAGGCGCCAAGGGGCGGAAACGCAGCCTTTCTGCGCACCAGCCTCAGAGCGTGTTTGAAACTCCAAAAGGTATCGGAAACCTCTGGATAGAGGAAAAGAATTTTCATTTGGCACCCTCTTGTGGAAGCGTTTACTGCCGCATACTCAATTTATAAAGTGTATAGTTGGATAGTATAGCGGTCAATAGAATATCTTCGAAACCAATAGATTATAGCAGAAGATTTTTGTTTTCTTGTGGACAAGCGGTCACATTTTGGTTACTTGCCATAGTGATTTAACGTCTTGGAAAATTCAGCAGCAGAAAGGGGCAAAGGCGGAGTAGAACTTTTGACTGCCTGTTACTCCACTCTTGCTGCTTTGCAAAGGGAGGATTTCGAGCTAATGGCTCTCGTTGTTCAAAAATACGGCGGAACTTCGGTGGCAAACGCCGAAAGAATCAATGCTGTGGCCAAGCGGGTGCTGGCGAGGAAAAAAGCCGGAGACCAGATCGTTGTGGTCCTTTCGGCCCGAGCCGGGGAAACCGACCGGCTGATCAAGCTGGGCAAGGAGATCTGCTCCTGCCCGGACCCCCGCGAGATGGATGTCCTGCTGGCTACGGGTGAGCAAACGACTATAGCCCTGTTTTGCATTGCGATAAAATCGATGGGTGAAGAAGCCGTATCCATGACCGGATACCAGGCGGGGATCATGACTGACGGCCACTTCGGCCAGGCGCGGATAAACTGGATCCAGACCCAGCCGATGCTCGATTATCTCGAGGCGGGCAAAATCGTGGTCGTGGCCGGTTTTCAGGGCTATGACGACGAGGGCAACATCACAACGCTTGGGCGCGGGGGCTCGGACACCTCGGCCGTAGCCCTTGCCGCGGCTCTTCACGCAAGCGTTTGCGAGATATATACAGATGTCGAAGGGGTCTACACAGCCGATCCCAACATATGCGCCAAGGCGCGAAAGCTTGACAGGGTAAGCTATGAAGAGATGCTGGAGATGGCGAGCATGGGCGCAAAAGTGCTCCACCTTCGCTCGGTCGAATTCGGCCTAAATTACAATGTGCCCATAATGGTGCTTTCCTCCTTTACGGAGGCGCCGGGCACGCTTGTTTCACGGGAGGATGAAACCATGGAAAAAGTGGTGGTTTCCGGAATCACCTACAATAAAAACGAGAGCCGGGTTACGATCACCAATATTCCCGACCAGCCGGGGATAGCGGCCAAAGTCTTCCGGCCCATCTCGGCGGCCAAAATAAATGTGGATCTGATCGTTCAGGGCGCAAGCGGGGTTCCGGGCAGAGCCCACATTTCCTTTACCGTCCCCAGGGGCACCTACGAGCAGACGATCTCCATCCTGGAGAGCGTTTCCCGCGAGCTTGGCGACTGCCAGGTAGTAGGAGACCCTGCAATAGCCAAGGTTTCCATTATCGGGGTAGGAATGAGAAGCCACAGCGGAGTGGCCACCAAGATGTTTCAAACTCTATCCGAAGAGGGCATCAACATCAAGATGATCGCCACTTCCGAAATAAAGGTCTCCTGTATTATCGACGAAAAGTACACCGAGCTGGCGGTCAGGGTCCTTCACGATGCTTTCGAACTGGACAAAATTCCGGCTCAAAGCGAATAGGCTAGAAGGCGTCAAAACCACTTAACCCTATAATTGCAAAGATAGAGTCATGCAGGTCAAGATCTACGACACAACGCTGCGGGACGGTACTCAGGCCGAGGATTTCGCCTTTTCCGTCGAGGACAAGGTCCGCATATCCTTAAAGCTCGATGATATCGGCGTTCATTACATCGAGGGCGGCTGGCCGGGATCGAACCCCAAGGATGTGGGTTTTTTCCGGGAAATCGGCAATTACAAACTAAAACATGCCAAGATTGCCGCTTTCGGATCGACGTGCCACCCCAATTCGACCGCGTCCTCGGATCTTAACCTTCGAGCGCTTCTGGATGCCAACACCGAACTGGTGACCATTTTCGGGAAAAGCTGGACCGTCCACGTAAAGGACGCTCTCAATACGACTCCCGAGCGTAATCTGGAGATTATTTCCGAAAGCGTCGCCTTTTTGAGGCAGAAGGGTAAAACGGTTTTCTACGACGCGGAGCATTTTTTCGACGGCTTCCGAGACGATCCCCAATATGCCCTTGCAACCCTTGAGAAGGCCATGGAGGCGGGTGCGGAAGTCATCATTCTGTGCGATACCAACGGAGGCAATCTCCCCAGCCAAATCCAGCGGGCCATTGGCGCGGTAAAAGAACGTCTTGGACCGGTCGCGTTTGGAATCCACGCCCACAACGACTCGGAGCTTGCGGTGGCAAATTCGCTTACCGCCGTTGAGATGGGCGCCGTCCAGGTGCAGGGAACGATGAACGGCATGGGTGAGCGGTGCGGCAACGCCGACCTTATCTCCATCATGTCCAATCTTTGTCTTAAAATGGGATGCGCATGCCTTTCGGAGGAAAACCTCAAGAAGCTCAAGCAGGTAAGCCGGTTCATCCTGGAGGTTGCAAACGTCACACCTGACCGCTATCAGCCGTTTGTAGGCCGAAGCGCCTTCACACACAAGGGCGGTGTGCACATCAGCGCGGTTGCCAAAAACCCCAAGACTTACGAGCATATCGACCCCGCCCTGGTCGGAAACGTCCGCAGGTTTCTCGTCTCCGATCTTTCCGGGCGGGCCACGATCAAGCAAAAGGCCGAAGAACTGGGCTTTGAGCTTTCAAAGGCCGACCCCGTAGCCATGCAGGTGCTCGAAGAGATAAAGGAACTCGAAAACCAGGGCTTCCAGTTCGAAGCGGCCGAGGCGAGTTTCGAGCTTCTTCTAAACAAGGCGATGGGGACGACGAAGAAATATTTCGAACTTGTCGGCTTCAGGGTAATTGATCAAAAGCAGAGCGAAAAAGAGGAACCGGTGGCCGAGGCTACGATTCAGATCCGGGTCGGAGGCCAGCTCGAACACACCGCCGCCCTTGGAAACGGCCCGGTCAATGCCCTTGACAAGGCTCTGCGGAAGTCTCTTGAAAAATTCTACCCGGAGCTAAAAAATGTGGAGTTAAGCGACTACAAGGTGCGCGTTCTGCCTGAGCAGCCCGGCACGGGCGCCAAAGTGCGGGTGCTTATCGAATCAAGCGACGGCCACGATCAATGGAGCACGGTAGGGGTCTCCCACGACATTATCGAAGCAAGCTGGCAGGCTCTGGCCGACAGCTACAACTTCAAGATGTATAAGGCTGCCAAACTTGCGGCGGCAAAGAATCCGTGAACTTTGGCGGGCAAGCCGTAAGACAGTGTGTGGAGGCATCCTCCATCAGTCATCCTCTGCGTTTTTGCCCGAGCGCTTTGCGCAGTCGATCCCGTATTTTTTGATCTTGTAGTGGATGGCCCTGCGACTAATTCCAAGAAGATTGGCGGCTTCCTTCTGGACAAAGCCGGCTTGCTGGAGGGCGCGTAAAATCGCGACGCGCTCGCTTTCCTCCAAAGAAAGCCCTGAAGCCTCGGTACCTGGGGGCAGCTGTTTTTTTTCGGGCTCATCGGGAAGCCCGGAGAGGCACAGGTCGCTTTTGTGCAGGACACCACCGCGGCAGAGCACTACGCCGCCCTCCAGTCCGTTTTTGAGTTCCCTTACGTTGCCCGGCCATGGATATTGGGTAAGCCAGCGAAGCGTTTCGGGGGGAAGCTTGACCAGAGGCATATCATGGGTTTTGCAAAAATTTTCGACAAAATATTGCGCAAGCCCTGGAATATCTTCCCGTCTTTCCCTTAGAGGGGGAATCTTTAAAGTTACCACGCGAAGCCTGTAGTAGAGGTCTTCGCGAAAATTTCCCAAGGCGACTTCTTCGCGCAAATCGGCGTTTGTGGCCGAGATGACTCTGCAGTTAACGGGGATCTCTTTAAGGTCTCCGACCCTTCTGATTTTTTTGTCTTCAAGGAACCTCAGGAGCCTCACCTGCATTTCGTGGGAAATATTGCCGATCTCGTCGAGAAAGAGGGTGCCCTTGTCGGCGGCCTCGATGAGTCCTTTTTTATCCTTTATAGCGTGGGTAAAGGAGCCTCGGACATGGCCGAAGAGCTCGCTTTCAAGCAGTCCGCTGGGCGTAGACCCGCAGTCTACGACCATGAAGGGCTGCTCGCGGCGCGGTCCCCTCTGGTGGAGCAGGTGCGCTATGCGCTCCTTGCCCACCCCGCTTTCGCCAAGCAAAAGCACGTTGACATCGCTTCGGGCGATGCGGTCGACCAGTTCGTAGAGTTCGCGCATTGCGGGGCTTGTAACTCCACGAAATACGTCGCCAAGGGGCGGAAGAGACTCAAGGTGCTGTTTGGACGAGTTTTTCTTTAGGACTTCCTGGACTTTGGATACCAGCTCGCGGCCATTGAAGGGTTTTGTGAGATATTCGACAGCCCCGGCTTTCATGGCCTTTACAGCATCGGGAATAGTGCCGTAGGCGGTAAGAAACATAACGGGCAGCCCCGGGTGGATCTGGTGGGCAGCGGAAAAAAGGTCCATTCCCCCCATGCCGGGCATCTTCACATCGGTAATCATGAGGTCTACGGACTCGCTTTTTAGAAGCTCCAGGGCCTCCTCGCCTCCCGAGGCGGTAAGGACCCGGTAGTCTATCGACGAGAGTCTGGCCTCGAGAACCGCGAGGATATCCCGATCGTCGTCCACGACAAGGACTATTGGTTTTGCAGGCGAACTCATAGGATTATGCAGGAAATCACGGAGCCATTTCCTGTTTTTTCTCCTCGTATTTTCTATGTATTTCGTCAAGTGATTTGAGATCCTGGCGCAGTTTTCGGACCTGGCGTTCCGCCAGCTCGAGTTTTGCCCGAAGAGCCTGGACCACCTTTTGCCTCATGATCACGATTTGCGGGGGAGCATTGTTTTTTGCGCCAAGCGGCCCCCCTTCGCCCCTGTCTATGGCTGAGCGGAGTTTGAGGAAAAAAGGGGTCAGCATTCTCGGGTCCTCGATTCCTTTGGGGGACCCGGTCTGCGCGGCCCATTTTTGCCACGTTGCGACCGCCCGGTCGAACTGCTCTTTATCAGAGGCCTGGATGAGCCTGGTCGATGCGAGGCCGAAAAGGGCCTCCCGCCTTATATCCGCGTTTTCCGCCACGTTGCTGAGCATCTCGAAATTGGTTTTGGCCACTTCATAGGCACCCGCATCGAAGGCCTTGATGCCCTTGTTAAGAGTATCCATCTCGACACTGCGCCGGATGGAGCGGGCAAGGATCTGGTCGTTTTCAACGGCTTTGGACAGGGAAGGCATCGCGCCAATGAACAGCAACACTACAGGAAAAAGAAGGAGGAATGCGCGCTTTGCAAGTGTTGTAAAAACCATTTTTCAATCTTTCCCATACAGGGGCAGCGTGAAGCTGAAAGTGCTACCTTCCCCAGCTTTGCTGCTAAGAGCTATGCGGCCCCCGTGAGCCTCGACGATGAACTTGGAAATACTGAGTCCAAGGCCCACCCCGTCGACATGTTCACGGACTCCCGAAGCTCTGTAATACTTGTTAAACACCAGGGTCTGCTCGGAATCGGGAATACCCGGGCCACTGTCGGTAATGCTAAATACCAGAAGCGGCGGTCCGGCCGATTCCTCCCGCCTAACGCAGACAACGATTTCACTGGCCACGGGAGAAAACTTTATAGCATTTCCGAGCAGATTGAGCAAAACCTGCTGCAAATTTTCCGGGTCGCAGTAAAAATCGGCCACCTCGCCGGTTATCTCCGAGCGAATGGAAATGGATTTAGCCTCGGCAACGGGAACCAAGCGCGACAGGGCGCCCTGGACGAAATCCTTAAGGTCAATGACCCTGGGGTGGAGTTCAACGGCTCCGGCCTCAAGGCGCGATATCTGCATAAGATGATTTAAAAGGGTGGTGATGCGCTCCAGTTCACGACTGGCTATCAAAAGGAAACGCCTCTGCTTATCGTTTATGCTTCCCATCACTTCTTCGCAAATGAGATTGACCGATTCACGAATGGAGGTAAGAGGGGTGCGGATTTCGTGGCTGAGCATCGATATAAAATCCGACCTCATGCGTTCTTCCTGCGTAAGGCGAGCGGCCATGTCGTTAAAGGCGTGGGCGAGATCTCCGAATTCATCTTCGGAGTAAATCCGAATCGGCTCGGTCAGGCCCGAGCTGGAAAAAGACCTGATTCCGCGCCGCAATTCGCGAAGCGGGCGTATCATGCCGAAGCTGAAAGCAATTATGCCCAGCAGGCCTATTACAAGGGAGGCCAGAACCCCCACGATCCCGTACTCGTCGGCCCTTCGCCCCCGTGCATTGAGGCTTCGCACCATTTCCTCGATCTGCTGGTCGTTTTCCTTCCTGGCTTTATCTATCTGATCGGCCCATTTGCTTATGACCTCGTCTTTTAGCCAGGGAGCCTTGGAATGGACGTAGTCGACTTTTCCGGCATCGCCAAACTGGCTCTCGAATTCACGGTGAAGAAGGTCCCAGGGATTTTTCGCGTCGTTTGAGGCACTAAACCACAGGATCTTAAAGAGATTGTCTTCATACTGTTTAAGGGCCTTTTTAAAATACTTCCTGTATTCGGTTTCCTGCATCAACTCGTATTTTTTTTGATTTTCGGCCATGGACCAGAGGGCGTCTATCATCAGTTTGGAAGAGGTCGAGATGAGATAATTTTTGTTTACGATATTGTCGGTGACTTTGCCAAGACTCTTAATTTGAGCGAAAAGAAGAAGAATAGTGGCGTAGAAGATAAGGCACGCCAGCAGATACCAGGAAAAAAGCTTAAAAAGTATTCCGACTTTAATTTTCATTGGCTCTCGGAAATTTCATTAGCATGGAGCGACCGGTATTAACCTTCATTGGCTTTCGCAAACTACCTTTGGGTCGGTTTGCAATCAAGTCCGGCCAGAGGGTGTTGTGTTCTCGGATAGCCGTTAATACTAATTCATGCAACAAACGGTGGAAAGTGAAAAGTGGTGTAAATGCCACGCCATGGAGAGGTTTTGAGCGCTGCGCCCGGTCTGTTAAACCGAGCCTTGCCGCCTTTGCCCATCAGAAATTTCCGTTGGGCGCCAAGGGGCAGACGATTTCCGACATCCAGGAAGCGATTAAGTGTGAACTGGATTCAGGTGGATTGTGTTGGGCAACTAGCGGACTGCTGAAAAGAAAAAACCCTGACGAATCAGGGTTTGTGGACTTGCCTGGATTGGATAAAACCATACTGCGATGGAGATGATGGGATTCGAACCCACGACCTCAGACTTGCGAAGCCTGCGCTCTCCCAACTGAGCTACATCCCCGGTGGAGGGTGAAGATACCCCTTTATGCATGCGGTGTCAAGAATTTCGGTCCGCACAAACAGAGCAATCGAACGCAATCGTGCCGCAACCTTGGCCTCGAACTGTGGGAAGCTAGCTTAACTACCTCCCAACACTGTTCGGGCTCTCATAATTTCATGCGATTGTCCCGGCCGAACAAATCGCGCCGCCTGGACTCTTTGGAACCGGGTATCTTATCGGGCTAAAACAGTCTTTTGACCCAGACAAGACTTAGATTGAGATCGAGGTCGTATTTACAGAAACGCTCGATGCCGCCGTTTTCCTGGGAAGCATGCCTTAGATCCAAAAGCCGGTCGAAATCCCTCTCTATTACAATATTGCAAAAATCGACCGGGACCGAACGGACCAAACTCAGTTCTTCTTCGTTCCAGAGGGTGTTGGCGATATCTCCTACCCCAGTCTCGAGCATGTCGGTCCCGCACACCTTGAAACATGCCCCGCAACTGCAACGATGAATGGAGTCGAAGTCGGTGGGAATGGGTTGGCCGTCGTCACAAAAGGGACACACGATTATATGAATACCCTTCGCCCTTCGGGGGCGGGTGTTTGAAGTTAAAGACCGGAACAGTTCTTCTCCTTTGAAATTCATTATACCCCTGCTATAGCGTGTAGTCCCTGAAAAACCAGGGCAGCAGTTCCCGTTTCGGCTTGAAATAGCCGGTAATTTAGCTTAAAAAACTAAGCTTTCCGCCATCTTTTGCCAAGGAGAAAGCTTTGGGCAACATTCATATCAATTTGGGCAAGGTAAAGTCAATCCTCAAAATACTCGATGAAATGTATCCAAATCCAAAATGTTCGCTCAATTTCGATAACCCCCTCCAACTGTTGGTGGCGACAATACTCTCGGCCCAGTGCACCGACGAGCGGGTAAATAGCGTTACTCCGTCCCTGTTTGCTAAATACCCGTCGGTCCAGGCTTATTGCGAGGCGGTGCCCGAAGAACTCGAGCAGTTAATCAGGTCTACCGGCTTTTATCATAACAAGGCGATAGCGATTAAGGAAAGCAGCAAAGTTATTGCGGCGCGGTTTGGCGGCGAGGTGCCCCAACAGATGGAGATGCTGGTCGCCCTGCCCGGCGTTGGCCGAAAGACCGCCAATGTCATTTTGGGAAATGCCTTTGGGATACCCGGTATAGCCGTTGATACCCATGTTTCGCGGGTTTCGGCCAGGCTTGGCTTGACTTGTCAAAAAGACAGGGACAAGATCGAACAGGATCTAAACGCACTGGTGGATAAGTCCGGATGGGTAAAATTTTCTCACCAGTTGATCCAGCACGGCAGAAAAATTTGTGCTGCCAAAAAGCCCCGCTGTTCGCTCTGCCCGCTAAGAGCTCAGTGCGACTACGGGATGAACCCGGACACGGTGAAAGCCTAGAGAGGCCGCCTAAGGACAAGTCCTAAACGAGCATGTTTTTAAACGAGAGCCTCGGTGCGGATTTGGCGAGAATATTGCCGGCTGCGCTGTCCTTGCCCGCTCCGCCCGCGCGCCATTCTATCCTGACCAGGGTGTCTTGAGGGGCATCGCTGTAAGAGGCGGAAAGCGTGCAGGCTCCCTCCAGATCGAAGGGCGCGGAGGGGGCCAGGATCACGCTGGTTGGGCCGGGATAATCGGTGGCCTTCAAGACGATGTCCCGCGCTCTTGCAAGAGCTTCCAGCCTGAGGTTTTCACTCTCGTTTCGTCCGACCATGCAGATCGTATCTTTGGGAAGCAAAAAGGCGCGGCCCCATTTGATAATTTCAACGTCTGCCACGGCTGCTCCGGGAAATATTTCCAAAAGTTTTCGGAGCCTGTTTGCAAAGCTTTCATTTGTTAGCATGCACCCGCCCCCGGGCTGTGGATAGTCCTTTAGAGCGTATTTGAGGGCAAGCTCGCGCTGGGGCTTTCGCGAACGGCCATGGATAGCAAGCAGCATGCTCCTGTCGATGAGCCCTTCCTGCTCGACGATGGTTGGAGGAAGCAGTTTCGCGCTTAGCGGGCGCAGGATGCGTCCGCTAAGTCCTGAGAGTTTTTCAACGCTTCTTAGTGAATCCCTGCGCTGACTCATGGGGCGCTGCCCCAAAACCTCGCCGGTAAAAAGGAAATCGGCTCCTTCCCGGGCAAGGACTTTTGCGGCTTCCCGCAGCATCAATCCGTGGCAGTCGATGCAGGGGTTTAGCTTGCTCCCGTAGCCGTAGCGCGGGTTTTTTAGCATTTCCAGGTGTATTTCGGAGATATCCACGGCGCGCGTTTGCACTCCCGCCATATTGCCGGCGGCCATCCCTTGCTCAGGCCCAAAAAAAGGCGTTACAAAGGTTAGCGCGATCAAATCGGCGTTTTGATCCTGGAGAACCTTTACGGCGAGTATGGAATCCAGGCCACCGGAGAGAAGGCCGATGCCCTTTGCTCTACGAGACATCGCAAATCTTTCGCCTCATCTGGTCGCCCCGGGTTCCTGGACCCCGGTCCGTGGAACGGAGGGAAGCATATTCTGCGGTTCTCCTAGCAAGAAGTCGCCCTTTTCAATCCAATTTTTGAGCACTTCGGCGATTTCCTTTGCGCGAACATAGCTCGATAGCGGCACGGTGGGAATTTCCCTGCCCTCGATGGTGATCGAACCGGATCTGAGTTGATCGTATCTGATTTCGCAGATCGGCTCCTGCCGGGTGTAACTGTAGTCTTTTACCTGCGTTACGATATCTTTGTCGCTAACCGAGGTAAAAAGCGCCATCTCCTCATCCAGGATCGGAATGGGGATTCCCACGCCGAGCATAAGAGAGCAGCCGTAGCCAAGGATGCTCGCTCCCATGAGCCATTTGGGGCTCATCTGCTTGAGGTCGCCCATCAGCATGAGTGTGCCGGCGGGAGTGCGGGGCGTTCCGCCCGCAAGCCTTGCCGCATCGGGTTTGTGCTGGGAGCCATACCAGGTTATGAAGCCCTGAGCCCCCCCGAGGAAAATCCGGGTGCCAAGGCCAAGGGTCCTGTAATAGGGATCGTTTAGCAGCGGGCTTAGCTGCCCGGCCGAACAGTAGTTGGCGTTTCCAAGGTTGGGCTTTAAGGCCCCCATGTATGTGTAGATTATCTTCTTGGACAGGTTTACGGCGCAATTATAGTTCTGATAGCAGTTTCTGGGGTTGCACATCACCGCATAGGGAAGATCTTTCAGGGTAACATATTTTTCGACGGCGCGGTTGGGGTAGCAATCGGTCCCGTAGCCTTCGGCGCGCAGGAGGACCTGCTTGCCGCTGACAAGATCTTCTAATACATGACCGCCCCCGTATTCGAAGGCGCCAGGGTGAACCTTGTTTAGAGGATCGTCGGCTGCCGGTTCGGTTGCGCCCAGATAAAGATCGACGGCGGCAACACCGCCGTAGGCAGGTACATTATTTAGCCAGACCTTGGAGGCCTTGATGGGTGGATTTGTGTGGCCGAAATTTATGAAGGCGCCAGACGAACACATGGGCGCGAATGTTCCGGTGGTGACTACGTCAACCTCTTTTGCGGCCTTCGCAGCCCCTTTGTTCTTTACTATCCCGACCATATCTTCGGCGGTGACCACGACGGCTTTGCCGTTTCGTATCTTTTCGTTTATCTCCGCGTAGGTCTTATATTTTCGCATCGTCTGCCCCCATATTCGACCGGCTAATAGCCGCCAATTTTATAACCCGTGCCATGATAACCCCAGGAAGCGCTATTGGCAACCGATCAAAAACTCAATACAGGCATAAGAAAAACTTTTTAGCGGCTCCGGGGGACCCAATGCAAAAAAAATGGGAGCGGCCCTGCCGGCGCCGCCCCCTGGATTGTGCTGCCTTATCTGCTTCTAAAACAACTACTTTTCTGACTTCGATCCATTTTCAAGGCTTTTTGCCGGTTTTGTCGCCTTCTTAACTTCATGGCGCTTTGCGGCGCGTTTCTTCAAAGCTTTGCGCACCCTGTGCTTCATTATGTGATGTTTGCGAAGACCCTTCTTTTTTTCATGCGTAGCCGTCTTCTTCGCCTTAACGGGCTTTGCCGCCTTTACCTCACCGGGGGTCTTGCTCTGGGTTGTCGCCCCAGGCTTGACCTCGGGAGCCGGTGTTGTCGCGGGAGGCGCGGTCTTTACCTCGGTGTTCGGCTGGGTGGTATTCGCAGGCGGCGCCGGGCTCTGAGCGGGTGTCTGGGCAAAAGCAGGCGCAAAGGCAAAAGCCATGGAAATCATCCCAACACCAAGAATGGAAGCCAGTTTTTTCATTGTGTTCTCCTTGAGGTAAATTGTCTAAAGTCTCTTTGTTTCCAGATTCAATCAATCCGTGAAAGACCCTTATCGCAACGTGCGTGCCAGAGATTTGATTTGATTTTGGATAAAGATTAAGTGGCTGATAATGAATGGGAAAACGCGATGACTCCCTCGGAGGGAAGCCCTTTTTAGTGCGTGGTTGCCCGGGGAGGATACCGAAAATTTCCCACGCCGGATGGAAAGTGCAAAAAATGTATCACTGGGCTTTCCCTGCGCTTGGTCCATGGCCGTCCAGCGCGTCGGAAGAACTTTTGCGACTTTTTCCGGTTGTACAAAAAAGAAACCGGGTATCGGAAGAGGTCTTCCATACCCGGTTTCAGATGAACTTATATTTCGCAAAAACTCTTATGCGGAAGCAGATGCGTTTTGGCCCACCGCGAGGTTTTGTCCCCGTTCCTTCAACGCTGCCTGTGCCGCGGCAAGTCTTGCCACCGGCACGCGGAAGGGCGAACAGCTCACATAGTTTAGCCCGAGCCTGTGGCAAATGGCTATGGACTTGGGGTCTCCCCCATGTTCTCCACAGATGCCCACTTCCAGTTCGGGACGGGTCTTTCTGCCCGCCTCGACCGCCAACCGCATTATCTTGGCCACCCCATGCTCGTCGATGCTTACAAAGGGGTTTTCCGGCAAAATCCCATCGCGTATATAGTCGATGAGGAAGCCTTTTTCAGCATCATCTCGGCTTATGCCGAAAGTCATCTGGGTCAGATCGTTTGTGCCGAAAGAAAAGAACTCGGCGTACTCGGCCATTTCATCGGCGGTAAGAGCCGCCCTGGGGATTTCGATCATGGTGCCGAACTTGTAGTCGACGTTCATTGCTTTTTCTTCCATGACCTTTTTGGCCACCTCTTCGAGCATGGACCTTTGCATCCTGAGTTCATTGACGTGGCCGGTAAGGGGGATCATAATTTCGGGATGGACTTCTATGCCCTCGGAGGCGCACTGGCAGGCCGCTTCGAAGATCGCCCTGACCTGCATCTTGGTTAGTTCCGGCATTTTGAGCCCCAGGCGCACGCCCCGAAGACCCAGCATGGGATTTGCCTCATGGAGGGCTTCCACGGCCTTTAGAACACGCTGGCGCTCTTCGATCGTGCTAAGGAGTTCATTTATTGCGTGCAAGTCCCCTGCGTGCTGAAGCTTGATTTTGCAGTCGGCAAGCTCGGTGGCAAGCGTTTCGCCACTGGGCAAAAATTCATGGAGAGGCGGGTCGATGAGACGGATTATCACCGGCAGTCCGTCCATTTCCCGGAAAAGACCGGCAAAGTCTTCACGCTGGCAGGGCAAAAGAGCCTCGAGGGCTTCGCTTCGCTCCGCCGGATCGTTTGTCATGATAAGCTTCTGAACATGAGGAAGCCTTTCGGTTTGGAAGAACATATGTTCGGTGCGGCACAGCCCTATACCCCTTGCGCCGAATTCGCGGGCGCGTTTGGCGTCGTGAGGATAGTCCGCGTTGGTCCACACCTGAAGCCGCGAGGACTCGTCGGCCCATTGGAGAAGTTTCTTAAGCCAGGGGTCCGAAATATCGGGTATCTTGGCTTCGATGCACCCCAGGAAAACCTCGCCCGTGGAACCGTCAATGGAAATCCAGTCGCCTTCCTTTACGACCTGGCCGCCTACGGTCATCACGCGGCGAGCGACATTTATATCAAGAGCGGCTACACCCACAACGGCGGGCTTCCCAAACTGGCGCGCTACAAGGGCCGCGTGGCTGGTGCGCCCTCCACGGCTTGTGAGAATGCCTTCGGCGGCGAGCATCCCGTGCACATCGTCGGGCTTGGTCTCGGGCCGCACCATGATGACTTTTTTGCCATCCTTTTTGGCCCAGCTCTCGGCCAGATCCGCTGTGAAGGCTACCACCCCCACAGCGGCCCCGGGGGAGACATTCAAGCCGCTTGCCAGGTATTTGCCCTCGGATTTAGCGCTCCGTTTGGACGCCGTATCGAATTGAGGATGGAGGAAAAAGTCAACCTGCTCGGTGGTTACTCGTTTTTCCACGGCTTCTTCGCGGCTGATATAGCCTTCCTCGGCCATATCGACGGCTATGCGCACAGCTGCCTCGGCCGTGCGCTTTGCGTCGCGTGTCTGAAGCATCCACAGCGTGCCCTTTTCGACAGTAAATTCGATATCCTGAACGTTGCTGTAGTGTCTTTCGAGCTTGTCGGCGATTGCGAGCAGCTGCTTCCAGGCTTCCGGTAATACATCGGCCATCTGTTCTATGGGAAGGGTCGCACGAATGCCCGCAACGACGTCTTCGCCCTGGGCATTTACTAAAAAGTCGCCCTCGATCTTCTTGTCGCCGTTTGTGACATTGCGGGTGGTCGCCACACCGGTGGCGCTGGTCTGGCCCATGTTTCCAAAGACCATCGTAACGATATTTACCGCCGTACCGAGGTCGTGGGCGATTTTGGCCGCATTGCGATAATCGATGGCTCGCTTTCCGTTCCAGGATTTGAACACAGCCTCGGTGGCCAGGCGAAGCTGTTCGATGGGGTCTGTTGGGAAAGCCCTGTGGCAGTGATGCTCGAAAATGGTCTTGAAACGCTCGCAAACAGCCTTCCAGTCCTCGGCGCAAAATTCCGTGTCGCTTCCAAGACCGCGCGCCTTTACAAACTCGCCGATAACCTCTTCAAAGGGTTCGTCTGGAACTTCCATTACCACCGAGCCAAACATCTGGATGAGACGGCGATAGGAATCATAGACGAAACGAGGGTCTCCCGTGGCCTCTATCATGCCCTTGACCGTTTCATCGTTTAGTCCGATATTGAGTACTGTATCCATCATGCCCGGCATGGAGAACTTGGCGCCGGAGCGGCACGAGACGAGCAGAGGTCTTTTGGCGTCTCCCAATTTTTTCCCGGTCTTTTTCTCCACTTCGGTCAAAGCAGCCAGTTCCTGCTCCCACATGGCTTCCGGAAATTTCATTCCGCACTCCAGATAGGAGTTGCAGGCTTGGGTGGTCACAGTGAACCCAGGGGGGACAGGCAATCCGAGCCTGGCCATTTCCGCCAGATTGGCCCCTTTGCCGCCCAAAAGCCCCTTTACGTCCTCCCAGTCGCCACCAACATAAGACGCCGCCTGATCGAGTTCATCGAACAAATAGACCCATTTTTTTGCCATAACCAGTGCTCCATCGGAAAATCTAGTATTTATTTTAAATTGGCAGCTAGTCGAAATACTAGATTGGGTTAAAATAAAAAAACTGCCCGAAAACTCCGCGCTCTGGACGGCGCCGTAGACCGCTGAAACTCGAAAGTGGCGAGCGCATCAAGGCAAATGAGGGCAGAGCTAATAGAACGGGCTTAATTATGTTGATAATTCGGGCCTCTGTCAATATTGTCCTTACCTTGTGCCAAAATTCTCTTGGTTATGGTGTTTTTACATCTCCAAAACAGCTGAGTTTAACGGTCCCCTTCCGATGCCGGCCTTAGGGCTCCATGGTATCCTTAAGTATTGTCCCGGCGGTTGTCTTGATTGGAGTTTTTCCCGATGCGCGTCCTTTCCCTTCGGGCCGGTGAAGCGCTCACTGCATAGGAGCAACGATGATTCTTAAAGAGGATGCCTTAAAATACCACAGCGAAGAGCGGGCAGGAAAAATTGAAGTAAAACCCATAAAGCCCTGTTTTACTCAGAGGGACCTCTCGATGGCCTACACGCCCGGGGTGGCCGAGCCGTGCAGAGAAATCGTGCGCGCCGGCGAAAAGGTCTTCGATTATACCATCAAGGGTAACCTCGTGGCTGTTGTAACCAACGGTACGGCCGTTCTTGGACTTGGAGACATAGGGCCTCTGGCCGCCAAGCCCGTAATGGAAGGCAAAGCTGTCCTTTTTAAAAGATTTGCCGATATCGACGTTTTCGATATTGAACTCAATACAAAAGATCCCGATGAGATCATTAAGACCGTAAAGCTTCTGGAGCCGACCTTCGGGGGCATAAACCTCGAAGACATAAAGGCCCCCGAATGCTTCTACATCGAAGAACATCTTCGCGAGATCATGAATATACCTGTTTTTCACGACGACCAGCACGGCACTGCGATCATCTCTTCGGCAGCACTCCTAAACGCTCTGGAATTGCAAAACAAAAAAATCGATGAGGTAAAAGTGGTGATATCGGGCGCGGGAGCCGCCGGGATTGCCTGCGCGAGCCTCTATGTACGGCTTGGGGCAAAAAGAGAAAACATATTTCTGGTAGACTCCAAGGGCCTTATCCATAACGGCCGTAAAGAGGGCATGAACCCCTACAAGCAGCGGTTTGCAAACGGTGAAAAGCCGATGTCTCTATCGGAAGCGATGAAAGACGCAGATGTTTTCGCCGGCGTATCGGCTGCGGGCATCCTTTCCAAGGAGATGGTAAAAAGCATGGCTCCAAGGCCCATAATTTTCGCCCTGGCCAATCCGGATCCTGAAATCAGCTACCCTGACGCAACAAGCGTTCGAAGCGATCTCATCATGGCTACGGGCCGTTCCGACTACCCCAACCAGGTAAATAACGTGCTTGGTTTTCCCTATATCTTCCGGGGTGCTCTGGACGTAAGGGCCGTTGCGATAAATGACGAGATGAAAATCCAGGCGGTAAAGGCCCTTGCAAATCTTGCCAAGGAAGACGTCCCGGATTCGGTTTTGAGGGCCTACGGGGCCGAAATGCTCGAATACGGTCCAAACTACATCATCCCCAAGCCCTTCGACCCCAGGGTGCTCATCTGCGAGGGGATCGCGGTGGCCAAAGCCGCTGTCGAATCGGGGGTGGCCCTGGCGCCGATAACCGACTGGGATGAATACAGAGACCGGCTGGAAAGCCGCCTCGGCAGGTCCCGGGAAATCATGCGGCGCATCATCCACAAGGCAAAAACCGACCCCAAGCGAATCGTTTTCCTCGAAGGCGCGGACCCGAAAATCTTGAGGGCGACCCAAATCCTCTTGGACGAGGGGATCGCCAGGCCGATCCTTCTCGGAGACAGAGAAGAGATAAGGAACCGGGCCGAGGAACTCCATCTTGAAATCGAGGCCGCCGAGTTCATCGACCCCAAAGAATCCGAGCGCATTGACGAGTACGCGGCCGATCTTTTCAAAACGCGCTGCAGGAAGGGCATGACCCTCGATAAGGCTAAAAAGCTCATTTCCACCAGCAACAACTACTTTGGCGCCATGATGGTAAAGCTTTGCCATGCGGACGGTTTAGTCGGGGGTGTTAACAAGGACTATCCGGATACGATAAGGCCCGCGCTGCACACGCTGCCGCTGGAGAAAACCACCTCGGTAATTGCCGGCGTCTACATGATGGTTTTCCAAAAAGATGTGATGTTTTTTGCCGACACTACGGTAAATATCGACCCAACGGCCGAGCAGCTTGCGGAAATTGCGATGTGTACGGCCGACACCGTAAGACAGCTCGATATCGAGCCCCGAGTGGCGATGCTGACTTTTAGCAACTTCGGAAGCACTCGCCACCCCAGAAGCGAAAAGGTCGCCCAGGCCGTCCGGATCGTAAAGGAACGCCGCCCGGATATAATAATAGACGGTGAAATGATGGCCGATACGGCCGTTGAGCCCGAGATTTTAAACGGGGTCTATGCGTTCAACACTCTTAGGAAAAAGGCCAACGTACTGATATTTCCCTCTCTTGAGGCCGGCAATATTGCCTACAAGCTGCTGGCAAGACTTGGTGGAGCAAGGGCCATCGGGCCCATTCTCATGGGCACGAGCGAAGCGATCCACGTGATCGAGCGCCATTCGAGCGTGGAGGACATCGTTAACACCACGGCCCTTGCGGTCGTGGATGCCCAGGAGCACAAAAAATGCGTTCTGCCCCAAAGCGAGCAGGGATAGCTCTGGTTGGAACCATCCCCTGACCAGAATCGTCTAAGAGCGGGAATTTCCTTTTGACTCTATAAACAGGAGAAGACCAAATGGCCCAAGCCAAGATCCAGGGAATCAAGGGATGCGTTTTCGATGCATACGGGACCCTGTTCGATTTCAATTCCGCCGTGGAGCGTTGCCGGGGCGAACTGGGGGAAAATGCCGATGCGCTTTCCAAAATGTGGAGAGATAAACAGCTTCAGTACACGTGGCTGCGCTCCCTCATGGGGCGTCATGCGGATTTTTGGCAAATTACCGGCGATGCTCTCGATTATGCGATGCAGTCTCTTGGAATTGGCGATGCAGCAATGCGCATCAAGCTTATGAACCTCTACCGGACCCTGGATGTTTTTCCCGAAGTGGTTGCCGTGATCGCGCGTCTTAAAGCCGGTGGACTAAAAACCGCAATTCTTTCCAATGGGACCCCTGAAATGCTGGAGGCGGCTGCAAAGGCAACCCGCATCGACTCTCTTTTCGATGCGATCGTCTCCATCGAGACCGCGGGAATCTATAAACCGCACCCTTCCGTCTACGGTGCAGCTCTCGATTCACTGTCTCTGGAAAAGGATGCTGTCTGTTTTATATCCTCCAACGCCTGGGACGCTCACGGTGCCTCGGCCTTCGGAATGAAGACCGTCTGGTGCAATCGCTACGGCCAGGCGCGGGAAAACCTCCCCGGAAGTCCTGACGTCCAAGTCTCCACCCTGGCTGAGCTTGGCTCGATCCTGGGCCTTGGGGGCTAAAGAACCCCCGTGCCGCATCTGCGGCAAAAAGGTTTTCGTGCCGGGGCGATAAGCAACGCCGGCACCCGCAACGGTTTAACTTTTTTTTTGGGCCTCCGCGCTCTTTTAAACCGCCCTCAAAGCTTAGCGATAAAATACTTTCCCGGCAGCTGGGATACAAGCCCCTTGAGTTCGAGTTCGAGCAGCAGGGCTGCTGCGTGTTGCATGGAAAGCTTGGTCTCTCTTGCAATTTGATCAATGTGTTTGGGAACCGTATCGAGGCTCTTTAATAGCAGCGTTTGTTCCGTAGAGTCGGGGGTCTCACTGTCGGCAGCCGTTTGCTCCTTGCCGGCCGAAGGCGAGGATGGATTTCGCCGGATTAAGGGCCTTATCTCTTCGAGGACGTCTTCGGCATTTTCGACAAGTTTTGCCCCCTGCTTGATGAGCCGGTGGGCACCCCTGCTGCGCATGCTTTCGGCCGGCCCCGGCACGGCAAAGACTTCCCTGCCTTGTTCGAGGGCCATGCGCGCGGTGATGAGGGAGCCGCTTCTTTCCGCGGCTTCCACGACCACAACGCCCAGAGAAAGGCCGCTTATGATGCGGTTTCGCGTCGGGAAATTGCCCGAGGAGGGTGGTGTGGCCGCAAGGAATTCCGTTACCAATGCCCCTGCGCGCGCTATTTGCCCCCTAAGATCGGAGTTTACCGAAGGGTAATTGACATCCAGGCCGCAGCCAAGAACCGCCAGGGTCCTTCCTCTGGCTTTCAGCGCTCCGCGGTGCGCGGCCGAGTCGATGCCCAGGGCCAGACCGCTTACCACCGTTAGTCCGCAACCGGCCAGATCCGCGCTCAGTTTTTCGGCAAAAAGGATGCCCGCGGGCGAAGCCGACCGTGAACCCACTATGGCAATGGAGGCGAGGTCTCTTGGCAAAACCTCTCCATGGGTAAATAGTACCGCGGGAGGATCGGCCACCTGGGCCAAGTTCGCCGGATAGTCCTCCTCTTGCCTGCAAAGCATCCGGAAACCATTTTCCGCGAGATATCTCCACTCGGCTGCCGGATCTCTTATAAACTTTTTTAAGGCAAGGGCTTGCAGCACCTTGTCGTGGGCTGCGCCGCTCTGGCTAAGCTCTTTTTGTCCCGCGGCAAGCACCTTCTGTGCTGAGCCAAAGGTCTCGACCAGACGCAAAATCGTGCGGTTGCCAAGACCGGGCACCAGCTTTAAGCTCAGCCAGGCAAGCCTCTCGCTCTCGGCATCAGGTCCAGGGGAATTAAAATTGTCGTTTTTCTTTTCGATTTTTTTTGCTCCTCCAGCAGGTTAAATCCCAAAGGAGTTCCAAGCTCAGAACCTTTTGCCCCAACTATATAACGCGTGGCGGCTTGGAGCACAATAGATTCGCACCCGAGTCCCTTCTTGTACCCCCCACTTCCCCCAATGTTGTTGCTTTAGGCGCACGCGAGGACGCGAAAGAAGAGAGGAAAGAAACACAACACGAAATGTGTTCGAGTTCACCTGAGGGCTCCAGGCTTGAATTAGCCCTCGAAGACCAGTTTTAAATGGCGCTTTTTACGAGTTCACTTTTTGCGGCTTCGCGGCTTCGCGTGCGATAAGCAGACCTTAAGTAAACGCCACCCCCCACTTCCCCTGGCCCTTGGGGCGGCCACAGGTTTTGCCACCGGGAAGCCCCCTCATGAGAGCTATCCTACACTGCCTGCACCCCTTGTTCGCAGCAGGAGGTATTTATATTTAGACGGTTCGGCCACATTTTAGTCTCAAGCATTGCAACGCACCGTTTGTCAAACCGGCGCGATCCGTTTAGAATGAGAAAAGATAAAATTTAGCGATGAAAGATGAGACCTTAGGCAATTATGGACCGACGTTGCGCCCCAAGAGTTTTAAAGCCCGAGCTGCTTTCTCCCGGCGGCAGCCTGGAAAAGGTGAGAATCGCTTTTTTGTACGGCGCGGATGCAGTATATACTTCGGGAAAAGACTTTGGATTGCGTGGGTTTGCACATAATCTGGACTCCGGGGAACTTGCCCGCGCAACCCGTATCGCCCACGGTCTTGGTAAAAAAATCTATGTGACCGTGAATATTTTCGCTCGCGGCAGCGATCTTGTCAAGATGGCGCCCTACCTCGAGTATCTAAAGGAGCTTCGGGTTGACGGTCTCATTGTATCGGATCCGGGCGTTTTGCTGCTCTGCCGCCAATATGCCGCGGATGTGCCCCTTCATCTTAGCACACAGGCCAATACGACCAATGGCTTGAGCGTAAGGTTCTGGCGCGAGCAGGGCGTTGATCGCATAAATCTTGCGCGCGAATTGAGCTTTGAGGAAATCTCCGAGATAGTTGCGAGCTCGGAGGCTGAAATCGAGATGTTTGTCCACGGCGCCATGTGCATGTCCTACTCGGGCCGCTGCCTTATGAGCGCTTTTTTGACCCTGCCCGGATCTGCCGGCGCAAATGAGGGCGCGGTAAATAGTTCCAGACCTCCTTTAGTAAACCGGAGCGCCAACAGAGGATTTTGCACCCAGCCCTGCCGCTGGTCCTGGACGCTGGTGGAACAAAAGCGGCCTGGAGAGTTTTTCCAGGTCGAACAGGATGCTCGTGGCTCCTATATCTTTAATTCCAAGGACCTGTGTTTGATCGAGGAGATCGGGCCGCTTGCGCGGCTGGGCGTGGATGCGTTCAAGATAGAAGGCCGGATGAAGGGAGCTCTCTACGTTGCAAGCGTAACAAGGGCCTACAGGCAGGCGATCGATCTTTGCGCGGGCCGCTCTTCCAACTCCGGGGCCCGAGAGCCCTGGGCCCTGGATCTGGAAAAGATCAGCCATAGGCCCTACACGAAGGGGACTCTTTTTGCGGGGCAAGCCAGCCGGAGCGGTGAGGTCGAAACGCAGATTTCCTACCTTCAGACCCACACGCTTGCAGGGCTTGTACGTTCCGGCCAGGGGTGCGATGAGGCACCGGGGGGAGGGGATGCGGGCAAAATCTTCCTGGAGGTAAGATCGAGGCTTTTGCCCGGCCACAGGCTCGAGTTTTTAAACCCGGATGGTTCCAGTTCTTTCCATTTGCTGGGTAGCTTCGAGGATATCCCGGGCAACCGACTGGCCCAGGCTAATCCCAATAGCTTGATAAGGTTTTGCGTGGATTTTCCGGTTTTTCCCTTTCAGGTCGTAAGGGTTTCCAACGAGGCTGTCGCACAGACCTGTACGGAGTCTCTTGAGCTTGGCGGGGCAATGATGTAAAAAGTTTTTAAGCGGAACACTTTGCTGTTCGGGAGGCGCCTTTGAGTAAACGCGACATCCAACGGTCTTGCCCACCGCCGGAGTGCCCCAATGTTGAGCATTGTTCGCTGGCTGAAGAAGTAAAACTTTTGCGCGAACGCTGTCTCAAACTCGAGGAGCTTTCTTTCGTCGACGGACTGACGGGCCTTTATAATTTTCGGTATATGCAAATAGCCCTTGAGATGGAGATGGAAAGGACGCGGCGTACAAAGCTGCCCACCGGACTGATCATGTTGGATATCGATCATTTTAAGGACTTTAATACCCGCTACGGCCACGAAGGGGGCAATGCAGCCCTGGCCGCCCTGGGCAAACTGCTAAAGGAAAGCGTTCGAGTTATCGATATCCCCTGCCGCTATGGAGGGGAGGAGTTTGCGGTTATCTTGCCAAACGCTTTTCATAAGCAGGCGGTGAGCATCGCGGAGCGGTTGCACGAACTTGTCCAGTCCTGCTCGGTAGATTTTAAAGGGCAATCTTTGAGCTTTACCGCGAGCTTTGGCGTTGCCGTTTTCAACCGCTTCGACCAGGAGACGCTGAGTTCCTTTATAAGCAGGGCCGACAATCTTTTATACGATGCCAAGCAAGCGGGCAGGGACCGCGTATGCTCCGACCAGTCATGTCTTATCCCCATGGCCGAGGAGGTCACGGCGGAGGAAAAGAGCGCGTTGTTTTCCTCCGATGAAAATTGAAGGTGAAGATTGCAGGCAACCCAAGAGCAATGGACTGTCCTCAAGGTCATTCAATGGACCACAGGGTATTTGAAAAGCAAGGGGTGCGAGCAGCCAAGGGCGGACGCCGAGGTGCTCCTGGCTCACATTCTCGGAATGGAGCGGGTGGATCTCTATCTAAATTTCGACAGGCCGCTTTCCGAGGAGGAGCTTGCCCGCTATCGGGGCTTTATTCGCAGGAGAAGCGTCTGCGAGCCGTGCCAGTATATTACGGGAAAGCAGGAATTCTGGTCGCTCGATTTTGAGGTCGCCCCCTCGGTTCTTATCCCGCGCCCCGAAACGGAGCTCATCGTTGAAAAAACACTCGAAATAGCCCAAAACAAGCCGGTCCTGGTGCTCGATCTTGGCACGGGATCGGGGGCGATCGCGGTCTCCCTGACCCATGAAAGGGAAACGATAAAGGTTGTGGCCGTCGATAAATCGTGGCCCGCAATCCAAATTGCTCGAAAAAACGCTCTGCGAAACGGGGTGGGGGGACAAATCTTTTTCACGGTCATGGATCTATTTGAGGCCCTTTGCGACCGGCCGGTTTTCGATATCATAGTCTCCAACCCTCCCTACGTTTCGGATGCGGAATTTCTTGACCTCGCGCCCCAAATTGCCAATTATGAACCCTCGCTCGCCCTGCGGGGCGGACGCGAGGGGCTTTGTGTAATCAACAGGATTCTTGAGGGCTTTGAATCGTATTTGAAGCCCGAGGGTTCTTTATTGATGGAAATAGGCCTGGGGCAGGCTCAAATCCTTGAAGCCGCCCTTTCGGGCCTGTTGCCTGAAAGATTTGAGTTTATCGAGGACTATTCGTCGATAAAAAGAGTCCTCCACGTTAGGGGAAAAGGGTATTCGGGCAATGGATAAACTGCTTGTGGAAGGTGGGGCGAGGCTTCACGGCGAAGTTTCAATCAGCGGGGCCAAAAACTGCGCTCTGCCCCTTATGGCCGCCGGCCTCCTGGCCGGGGGCAAACACTGCTTTACCAATGTGCCGAGGCTTCGAGACATTAAGACGATGCTCTCGCTTCTGTCTCACATGGGAGCGGTTTGCGAGCATGGTTCGCAGCTCCAAATCGATGCCTCCGATATTCACACCCTCACGGCTCCCTACGAGCTTGTTAAGACAATGAGGGCCTCGGTCCTGGTTCTTGGCCCCCTGCTCGCCCGGTTTCGAAAAGCGCGGGTCTCGCTTCCCGGAGGGTGCGCCATAGGAGCGCGGCCCATCAATTTGCACCTCAAAGCCCTCGAACAGATGGGCGTGGATATTACCCTCGAACACGGCTATGTTGTCGGAGAGGCCAAAAAGCTTCGCGGGGCGCGCATAACTTTTGACCAGGTAACCGTTACGGGGACCGAAAACATCATGATGGCGGCCTGCCTGGCCGAGGGGGTCACCGTTTTAAAAAATACGGCGCGGGAGCCCGAGATCGTAGCTCTTTCCGACTACCTGACGCGAATGGGGGCTCACATCGAGGGCGCGGGCACCGATGAGATCACCATAACCGGCGTTGAGGAGCTTAAACCCTCGAGTTGCGAGGTCATCCCCGACAGGATCGAGGCGGGCACCTACCTGGCCGCTGCCGCGATAACCGGAGGCACTCTAAGGCTAAAAAACTTGAGGCAGGAGCACATCCAGGCCGTATCGCAAAAACTTTGCGACGCCGGAGTTTTGCTCGAATCAGGCAGCGATTTCGTAGACGTGCGCGCAAACGGCGGGATATGCAGCGTAAACATCGAGACCCAGCCTCACCCCGGGTTTCCAACCGATATGCAGGCTCAGTTCATGGCCCTCATGACCCTTGGAGACGGTGTTTCGGTCATTAAGGAACGTATCTTTGAAAACCGTTTCATGCATGTGCTCGAACTCCAGCGCATGGGAGCCGATATTGAGCTGGACGGCAGGACGGCCATCGTGCGCGGGGTAAAAAAGCTGTCTGGAGCACCCGTAATGGCAACCGACCTGCGCGCTTCGGCTTCCCTTGTCCTTGCGGCCCTTGCCGCCGAAGGCACAACCGTAATAAACCGGATCTATCATCTCGACCGAGGCTACGAAGCCATAGAAAAAAAGCTTTCCGCCGTTGGCGCCCGCATTGAGCGCGTAAGCGCAAAAGGAGAATAGATAGCATTGGGAGCGCGTAAATTCGACTGGAAACCCGTGGACCTTGGCGGGCTAAAGACTGTAAGCCTCTACGAGCGCCAAAGCAAGGTGTCGGCTGCCGATTTCGCCCACCCGATGGAGGCCGGTGGTTCCTTTCGGCAGTTCATGGAATCTCTTCCCTCCATCCTGGCAGCCCAAGACCTGGTTAAGGCCGTCTCGGCC
This sequence comes from Syntrophobacteraceae bacterium, assembly GCA_049976905.1. GTDB lineage: Bacteria > Desulfobacterota > Syntrophobacteria > Syntrophobacterales > Syntrophobacteraceae > SbD1. Next base: position 37,039 of record JBMFHI010000002.1, read on the forward strand.
ATCTCGGCCGCTGCCCGAAACGGAAAAACTCTCATCCTCGGAATGGGCGCTCATCCCATAAAGGTCGGTCTTAACCCCCTGATAATCGAGGCCATGGACCGGGGTGTCTTTTCCGGGGTTGCCATGAACGGCGCGGGGATGATCCATGATGTGGAAATCGCCCTTGCGGGAAAGACCTCCGAAGATGTAGCCGCCCATCTTGGAAGCGGCCAATTCGGCATGGCCCGGGAGACCGCCGAATTTATCCTCGCTGCAGTGTCCAAAGCGTTTCCACAGGGTGGGCAGGGGCTTGGCCAGGCGGTTGGAAAGGCTCTTCTTGCGCACAAGACCCCCTTCGCACACTTGAGCATCCTTGTCGCGGCCGCTCGATGCAACCTGCCCGTTACTGTCCATGTCGCTATCGGTACCGACATAATACACATGCACCCGGCGATGGACGGTGCCGCGATGGGGGCTCTTAGCCACTACGATTTTCGCCTGTTTTGCTCCCTTGTCTCCACCCTTGAGAGCGGTGTTTTCATAAACCTTGGTTCCGCGGTGGTGATCCCCGAGGTGTTTCTAAAAGCCGCGAGCGTGGCGAGAAATCTCGGCTTTTCCCTGCACGCCCTGACCACGGTAAACATGGACTTTCTTCGCCAATACAGACCCCTCGTAAACGTAGTGCAAAGACCTACCATGGAAGGAGGGCTTGGCATAAACCTTACGGGCCACCACGAAATAATGTTTCCGCTGCTGCTGGCGGCGGTTTTCGAACAAATGAACGGGCGGAATGGATTGGAGAATGAGTGATTACTATTCGCTAACCGCTGCTTTATTGAGTTGGCCCTTGTCCGCCGACATGTTATCTTTATTTGATTTTTGCAATGGCTTTTTATTATCCCTGAGGGCTTTTCCGGAGGTCTCACATGCCCATATACGAATATGATTGCTGCGATTGTTGCGAGCGTTTTGAAACGCTCGTTTTTAGAAGCGACGAACCTGTTAGCTGCCCCAAATGCGCATCTTCAAACATAAGCAGGAGAATGTCCGTTTGCGGGTTCAAAAGCGGTGGGGATAAGGGGGCGGCAAGCAGCCGGGTTGCCTCCACGACCGCCTCTTCGGGGTGCGCGGGATGCTCTGGCGGAAGCTGCGCCACCTGCCACTAACGACCGGAAAAAAGGAAAACCTCAACTACCATGGAACTTGTCCGGATAGCTACACGCGGCAGCATGCTGGCCCTTACGCAGAGCACGATGATCAAGGCTGCCCTGGAAAAGTTATGGCCTCAAATCCGGTTCGAACTGAAAATAATTAAGACCACCGGCGACAAGATTACCTCCGTTCCGCTCTCACGGGTTGGCGGCAAGGGGCTGTTTGTAAAGGAAATCGAAGACGCCCTGCTGGATGGCTCAGCCGATCTGGCGGTCCACAGCATGAAGGACGTTCCGGCCGATTTGCCCGAAGGCCTGGGGATAGCCGCCTTGCCTGAGCGAGAAGATCCGCGCGATGCCCTTATCCTGAGGGAGGGTAAATCTATTGCGGATTTGCCGCCCCGCGCGCTCATCGGGACGAGCAGTTTGCGGCGGGCCGCGCAGGTGCGCTCCCTACGCCCGGATCTCGAAATTCGCGATCTGCGCGGAAACCTTGATACGCGTCTTCGAAAGCTCGACGAAGGGGTCTTCGATGCTATAATCCTTGCCGCCGCCGGACTCAACCGGATGGGATGGCGCAGCAGGGCGAGCGTTTTTATGGAGCCGGTCGACTTCGTTCCCGCCGTTGGGCAGGGAGCGCTTGCCATCGAGACAAGGTCCAAAGATCCGGAGATCAACCGTCTTATTGCCCCCCTCGATCACTTTGAAACCGCGGTTGCGGTTCGCGCCGAGCGAAGCCTTCTCAGGGAACTGGGGGGCGGGTGCCAGGTGCCTATTGGGGGGTATGCACGAATTTGCGCGGAAACGGTCGAACTCTCCGGACTTGTCGCCTCCCTGGACGGACGGCAGTTGTTCCGGGCGGTGCGTATAGCCCCACTTGAGGATGCGGTGCTTCTGGGCAAAACGGTTGCGGCCGAATTGATCGGCCAGGGCGCGGGCAAGATCCTCGATGAGGTCTGCGAAACGTTAAATCCGGGCGGCGTATATATCCGGTTGAAAGAGAACTCAGTGAAAACAGGCAAGGTTTATCTGGTGGGCGCTGGTCCGGGAGATCCGGGCCTTCTGACGCTAAGGGGCAGGGAAGTGCTCGAAAGGGCCGAAGTGGTCGTCTACGACTACCTGGCAAACGAAGAGCTTCTTAAATTCGTTGCCTCTGGCGCAGAACGCATATACGTGGGTAAAAAGGGCGGAGACCACACCCTGGGGCAGGAGGGCATAAACGCGCTCCTGGTCGAAAAGGGACGTGAGAATATCGTCGTGCGGCTAAAGGGGGGAGACCCTTTCATCTTTGGCCGGGGCGGAGAGGAGGTCCAGGCGCTCGTCGAAGCCGGCATAGAGTTTGAAACCGTACCCGGCGTCTCGGCCGCCGCGGCTGTCCCGGCCTATGCGGGCATACCGCTTTCCCATAGGGACCTTACCTCCACTATAGCCTTCATTACCGGCCATGAAAGAGCCGATAAGGGCGAGCGCGACTCCAAGATCTCCTGGGACAAGATTTCCACGGGAGCCGGCACTCTGGTGTTTTTCATGGGGGTTGGAAATCTTGCTGGAATATGCCGAAAACTCATCGAAAACGGCAGGTCCGCCGATACGCCCATCGCGGTGATTCGCTGGGGAGCTACCCCCAGGCAGCAAACCGTTACGGGGCTTCTTTGCGATATTGTCGAAAAGGTAAGAGCTGCAAATTTGCAGCCCCCCGCGCTCATAGTCGTAGGAGAGGTCGTAAAATGCCGGGACCAGTTTAACTGGTTTGAGCGCAGGCCGCTTTTTGGCCGAAAGATCGTTGTTACCCGGGCAAGAGAGCAGGCAAGCGATTTTAAGGCCGGGTTGGAGGAACTGGGGGCCGAGTGCATCGAGTTTCCAACCATCGAGGTCGTTTCCCCTCCCTCCTGGGGGCCGCTCGATGAGGCGATAACCTCTCTTTGCGATTACCACTGGATTATTTTTACGAGCGTAAACGGCGTAAAATCATTCCTGGGCCGGATGAAGGCGGCCGGAAAAGACGCACGAGATCTTGGCGGCATTCGGCTGGCCGCAATCGGTCCTAAAACCGCCGGGGCCCTGGAAAACGTTATGTTGCGCCCGGACCTGGTTCCATCCGAATATCGCGCGGAAGCGATATTGGAAGCACTCTCGGGTGAGAGCCTGAGCACGAAGCGCTTCCTTATGCCTCGGGCGATGGTAGCCCGCGAGATTTTGCCCGATAAGCTAAGGCAACGTGGCGCACGGGTCGACGTAGTCCCTGCCTACCAGACCGTTTTGCCCGACGGGGACGCCCAAAAGGTCCGATCCCTTCTAACCGAAGGCAGGATAGACTGTGTGACCTTTACCTCGTCTTCAACCGTTTCAAATTTTTTTTCCATGGTCGATGCAGTTGCGTTCGAAGGTTGCAAAGACAAGATCGTGGTTGCGTGCATCGGGCCCATAACGGCTAAAACCGCCGCCGGCTTCGGGTTAAAGACGTCCATTATGCCCTCGGAATACACGATTGCGGGGCTTACGGAGGCTATTGCCGCCCACTTCAAGAGTTAGGAGTTTTGCGCATTGCCACTCACCAATCACCGGGAAATGAACTAATGCAATCGGCTCTTTACGGACTGAAGGTGCTGGATCTTTCGAGGCTTTTGCCCGGGCCGTTTTGCTCGATGCTGATGGCCGATCTTGGCGCCGATGTTATAAAGGTGGAAGACCCGCGGGGAGGCGACTACATTCGGGCCTGGCCGCCCAAAATAGGCGAAAGCAGCGGATACCACACGGTGCTGAACCGCAATAAAAAATCGCTCACCCTCAATCTCAAGAGCCCCGAGGGCAAGGCAATCTTCGAAGAACTGGTTGTCTCCGCCGATGTTGTCCTGGAAGGATTTCGCCCGGGTGTTATGAAAAAGCTGGGGCTCGACTTCCCCAGCCTGGAGCGGATAAACCCGCGCCTTGTCTACTGCGCTATTAGCGGCTACGGGGCCGAGGGAATTTTTGCCGATAAGGCCGGCCACGACATCAATTATCTTGCCCTTAGCGGCGTGCTTTCCTACAGCGGCACAGAGCGTCCAACCGTTAGCGGCGTCCAGATAGCCGACCTTGGCGGGGGGGCTCTCATGGCCGCTTTTTCCATCATGGCCGCCCTTTATGCCCGCGAGCGGATAGGAAGGGGACAGTTCCTGGATATTTCGATGGCCGATGGAAGCTTTGCCTGGAACTGCATGCGGTTTGGAAAGTTCGTCGCCGGGGGCCAGGTGCCTTCACCGGGCGATGACATGCTAAACCAGGGTTTTGCCTGCTACAACATCTACAAGACCTCTGACGCTAGATACATGAGCCTTGCGGCGCTCGAGCCCCAGTTTTGGAAGGCCTTTTGCCGGGTCGCGGGCAGGCCCGAATGGGAAAGCGCGCTCTATTTCCAGCCCGGAGCCCACCAGAAGGAGCTCTCCGAAAGTATTTCGCAGTTTTTCCTCCAGAAGAGCATGGCCGAGTGGATCGAAATTTTCAAAGACGCGGACTGTTGCTGCGAGCCTGTCCTGAACCTCGATGAGGCAATGGAAAGCCGCTTGCTGCGCGAGCGCGCCATGGTTGTCGATCTTGTCAACGCATCCTGGGGCGCCTACAAGCAGTTGGGGATTGCGCCCAAGTTTTCTCTTACTCCGGGCGTCTTGCATTCTCATGCCCCCGCGCTTGGCCAACACACGACGTCGATTCTTGTGGAGTTGGGATATCCGTGCGAACAAATCGAGGAACTAAAACGATTGGGGACGGTGTGACGGTTTTATGAAAATATTTAAGTTCCTCACACTCCCGATATGTATTCTGCTGCTCTGGGCAGGGGCGGCAAAGGGAGCAGACAGTCTTAAGACCGATACGATCAGGACCTCTCAGGGCCCCCTGGAAATAACCTTTCTTGGCTATGCGTCGCTCAGGATGCATTTCCACGGAAAATATATCTATATAGACCCCTGTTCCACGGTGGCCGATTTTTCCAAAATGCCCAAGGCCGATACAATCTTCATTACCAGTCAGCACAAAGACCACTTCGATTTGAAGGCTTTGAACCAGTTAAGCAACGATAACACTCTCGTTGTGCTTCCCGAAATCTGCGCCATGCAGTATCGGGAGGGGCTGGTGATGAAAAACGGCGACGTTAAGGTGATTCGCGGTCTCACGGTCCAGTGCGTTGCGGCCTACAACATCGTCGATATGAGCCCGGGCGGGTTTCCTTATAACTTCAAGGGCATAGGTAATGGCTACGTCATCGGGTTCGCCGATAAGCGTGTCTACATCGCCGGTGATACCGAGAAAATACCCGAGATGAGCGATCTGGGCCAAATCGATGTCGCCTTTTTGCCTGTGGGCGTTCCGGACGCCATGACTTTGGAAATGGCGGCCGACACCGTGGAAGCGATCAAGCCCGCCATCTTCTATCCCTACCGTTACGGCACAACGGATGTTGAAAAACTGGCGCGGATGCTAAAGGGCTTTCGGGGTACCCAGGTCCGAATTCGGGACATGAAATGACACAAAAACTGGAAAATGGATTATGAGCGAGGCGGGAATTCATCTTTTTATCGGTTTTAAGGGTCTGAGCCTGGATGAGGAGCTAAAAGATTTTATCAAGCAATATCGTCCGGCGGGGGCCGTGCTTTTTAAAAGAAACATCGAGGGCCGAGAGCAGCTAAAAGAGCTGGTTGCAAGCGCGCAAAGCCTGGCGATGGCAGAGCTGGGCCGCCCGCTTCTTTTTGCCATAGATCAGGAGGGGGGTAGCGTTCAAAGACTTGCGCCCCATTTTAACGCCTTGCCTTCTGCTCAGTCGATGTCCGAACAGGGACCGGAGTCCGTTTCCAACTGGGCCGCCGTATGCGCGGACGATCTCCGGCAGATCGGCATTCAGATAAATTTTGCCCCCGTTTTGGACATAGTCGCGGATCCGAAAACTCACTTCATGACGTCTCGCTCTTTTGGCGCCACGAGCGAACAGGTCTCCAAACTTGGAACTATCTGGATAGAAACCCTTCAGACCAACGGGATATCGGCCACCGCAAAACATTTCCCGGGGCTTGGGCGCGCAAGCCTTGATCCGCACCATTTCGCGCCCGTCATTTCCGATGAGGGCAACCAGGATTTCGACCACGAGCTGCTTGCCTTCTCGGCGGCCGTAAAGGCCGGAGTACACTGTATGATGACCTCCCATGCGGTCTACCGCTCGGTGGACCCGGAGTTCCCGGCCACTTTTTCAAAGCAAATCTGCCGCCTGCGGCTAAGGGAACGTATGGGCTTTAAGGGCGTTCTTTTTGCCGATGATCTGGATATGGCCGCGATTAGCGAAAACTATTCTCCCAAAGACTCTGTTCGCCTGGGGCTTGCCTGCTCGATAGACTTCTTTTTGCTGTGCCAGAAATCGGAAAATATCGAGCCTATGTACCGCGCGCTTTTCGATCAGCTTCAAAGTGAGTCCTCGCTTCAAGGATTGCACCGCGAATCGGTTCAAAGGATCGAAAAACTCATATATTTTCACCAATCCCGGGGCTGACTGGACAGAGCCTGCCTCAAATAGCGCGCCGTGTGAGACCCCGCCGAGCCGGCGACCTCTTCGGGAGTTCCTGCGGCCACTATCCGCCCCCCGCCCTCACCCCCTTCGGGGCCAAGGTCTATTACGTAATCGGCCGACTTTACCACGTCCATGTGGTGTTCGATAACGATGACCGTGTTTTCCTGATCCACGAGCTTTCGAAGTACCAGCAAGAGCTTGCTGATATCTTCGAAATGAAGGCCTGTGGTTGGTTCATCGAGAATATAGAGCGCTTTCCCCTGGCCGCGCCGGCTCAGTTCGGCGGCAAGCTTGACCCTTTGAGCTTCCCCTCCGGAAAGAGTCGTTGCGGGCTGTCCCAGCCGAATGTATCCCATCCCGACGCCGATCAGCCCATCGAGTTTGGCGCGAATGGGGCGGAAATTGCCAAAGAAGGCCGCCGCCTCATGTACGGTCATATCCAAAACCGATGCTATCGAAGAGCCCTTATAGGTAATATCGAGGGTCTGTCGGTTATAGCGGGTGCCCCCGCAAACCGGGCAGGTCACGTAGATATCGGGCAAAAAATACATCTCTATGCGCTGGAGGCCCTCTCCACGGCAGTGCTCGCACCTGCCTCCCCTGGCGTTAAAGGAAAAGCGAGCCGGCGAAAACCCCCGGGCGCGGGCTTCCGGGGCCCTTGAAAACAACTGCCGGATAAGTTCGAAAACCCCGGTGTAGGTTGCCGGAATAGATCGGGGGGTCCTGCCGATGGGCGACTGATCGACCAGGATCACCTTTTGAAACCGCTCTGCGTTTTCCAGGCTCGAAAACGGGGCCGGGTGGGTCTCCACCTTGTATATCATCCGGGCCAGGGCGCGGTAGAGGGTATCGAGGATAAGCGTGCTCTTCCCCGAGCCCGAAACCCCCGTAACGCAGGTAAGGAGGCCGTAAGGAAAATCGGCTGCAATCGATTTGAGATTGTGTCCCGAGGCTCCGCTTAGCCGAAAGAAGCTCGAAGCTTTCTTCCTTTGCCTTGGAATTTCTATGCGCTTTTTACCCGAAATATAGAGGCCGGTAAGCGATGCGCCGCACTCTCGGATTTGCTCCGCCGACCCCGAAAACATTACCTCGCCGCCCTGCGCACCGGCCCCCGGTCCCATGTCGATAACATGGTCGGCCCGCAGGATCGTCTCCCTGTCGTGTTCGACCGTAACAAGGCTGTTGCCCGCGTCCCGCAGCCGTAGAAGTAGCTCCAAAAGCCTGCTGTGGTCGCGGGGATGCAACCCCACGCTCGGCTCATCGAGAACATAGAGGACTCCCGAGAGGTTTGCTCCGACTTGATGGGCAAGCCTTACCCTCTGGACCTCTCCGCCCGAAAGGGTGTTGGAGGCGCGCTCGAGCGTCAGGTAGGGCAGGCCCAGTTCGATAAGATTCTGGAGACGGCTGAGAATTTCCTTCTTGGGGCGATCTAAAATCTGGAGGCCTGATTGGTCAAAAACGAGTCCTTCGAGCCATTGAATCGCAACCGGCGGATTCATCGCCAAAACGGCATCGATGGAAAGTCCGCCCAGTCTTACCGACCGTGCGGCCTCGTTAAGCCTTGTGCCATGGCATGCCCTGCATCGCATCGGATCGGCGCTAAAGAAGGTCGGACCGGTTTCTTCGACAGAGTCTTCCAGCTCCTTTTTTAATAAGCGCTGGTCGTCTTGGCCGATATAGCCCAGGCCTCGGCACTCTGCACACATCCCCTGCGGGTGAAGAAAAGAAAAAAGACCCGGGGTGAGTTCGGGCCCCGTGTACCCGCAGCACGCGCAACGAGCCGACTGGCTGTAGGACCTCTGCCAGCCATCGGGGGTCGCGATCAGGGCCGTCTGGTTCCCGGTCTTGAGGGCAAGTTCGAGCGAATCGATCAGCCGCCCTTGCTTATCATCGTCTAAGACGAGCCGGTCTATGACGATCTGGAGCGAGTGAAAGGGCCTTCGGGGAAGTGAGGGCAGAGGATCGAGTTCATAGACGGCTCCGCTGGAGCGTACCCTGCTAAAACCCTCGCTCCTTAGCTTTCTAAGAACGTTTGGCAGTTGTTTTTCCGGCACCTCGTCCAGGGGCGCAAGCACCAGGATGCGGCTTTTCGCCGGAAGGCTCACGGACAGATCGGCAAGTATCTGCTGCACACTCCAGGCACGGACGGGCAAATTGCAAGTCGGACAATAGATGCTGCCCAACCTGGCGAAAAGAAGTCTCAAATAATCGCTTATTTCGGTAAGTGTTGCCACCGTGGATCGGGGATTATGCGGCAGCCCCTTTTGTTCGATGGCAATCGCGGGGCTAAGCCCTTCGATTGCATCGACAAGAGGCGCGTTAAGTCTTCCGGCGCTCTGGCGCGCATAGGTGGAAAGCGCCTCGAGGTATCGCCTCTGGCCTTCGGCGAAAAGTGTGTCAAAGGCAAGCGAGGATTTTCCGGACCCGCTCACCCCGGTGATCACAACAAAACTGTTTCGGGGGATCTCAAGGTCGATATTTTTGAGATTATTTTGCCGCGCTCCGCGTATGCGGATAAATTTTTCGGCCATTGGAAAGTTTCCGATCCTTGTCAGCACCTGGACGCAATAATCGCTTTCCCGATTATACTCCTGATTCTTGTCCCAAAGGGTCCACAATTGCTCCAAACCTTGCCAATTTTTATCCTGGGGCGTATTCTACCGCGAAGTCTTATAAGGGGAAGCGTCACGTGAAAACCTGCCGGTATTCGCCACGGGGTAAAAAAAGATCGGCCGGCTGTTAACCAAATTGCACAAGGCATATGCGCCTGGAACGGAGGTGATTGTCTCAATGAGCAGCGAAGGCAGTGATCCGATTCAATATACCATTGCACACTTTAAGGAAATAGCCAGGCAAAATCGGTCGGCTGAAAACGCAACCATTCCCCACGATCGGGATCGGTGCGTTGTTTGCCACCCGGACCTCGCCGGTTCGGAGCCCTTTCCGGTCTACCTGGAGATAATGGTCGAGTCTGTCCTGGTACGGCGTCCGAAACTCGATGCGGACCTGGTCGAGCAGATGAACTCGGACAGGCGGATGTTGGGCCTTGAGGGCGATATCACGATTGCCCGCCTTATGCGCGGAGACCCGGACGCTATGGAGTCCTGGGTCGAATGGACCCGGGACGCCCTGGCCACGGGCCTGGGCCTTCTTTCCATTCACAGCCCCGCAAGTCTTGATTTCGATCTGGACGAACAGGAAGCGGCCGGATACGCTCAGCTGATAGAATCCAAGATCAGGCAAATGATCGAAACGCAGAAAAAAGCGGCACAGTAAAAAAGCGGGCGGGCGCATGCCCGTCCGCTTTTTTACTTTATCGGACATAACATAGGACTTTTACCTAGACTTATATCCTGATTTTATCACTTGATTGCCACGTAGGTTCTCATTGGCGGGATGTTGGCAATTTCGTACTTTGAGGTCACCACGGGGAAATATTTTTCCAGGTGGTTTTTCAGGTGGTTGTTGGTTTGAAAGCAGGTTTGATAGACAAGGAATTTGCCGCCTTTTTTGAGCGCCCTGTGGGTGTTGTAGAGAATCCTGTGCTTGAGGTCGTGGTCGAAGAAGGAAAAGGGAATGCCTGAAATAATGTAGTCGGCCTCCGATTCCTTGCACTTTCTTAGCGTTTCGAGCACATTCTCACAACTGTCCTGGACGAGAACGACCCTGGGGTCGTTTATTTTTCTTTTCAAAAAAGAATTAAAGTGCCTGTTTCTCTCGATGAGAATCAGGCGAGCCTCTTCCCCCATATGCCCCAGAAGGTACTTTGAAAACACCCCCGTGCCGGGACCGTATTCGACTATGAGGTCGCTGCGGCTGAAATCTATCTTGCTGCAGACCTTTTTTACCCCGACGGCGGAAGTGGGAGTTATCGAAGCGACATTTTTGTCCCTGATAAAATTCATTATATATACGAGCGTATCCATCTCTTGCGTACTCCCCGTCTTTTTCATATCAACATCAACATTGGGCTTCCGGCGGCCCTTATACCAAGTATTTGCTCGATTGTGAAACAATTTTAAGCATTCAAATCGTATTTTAATTTCGAGGGGCCTGTTGTCTTTCCAGATTCTCGACCCCCGTCTCGATAAGTGGTATAAGGCGCGCAACAGGAGATAAAAGACGTCTTATGGGACAGGATATCGCCCGCCAGCGTTGGAAGATTGTGAACAGCCGCAAGGTTGCGACCGTTTCTGAAGTGATAGACATCCTTTTGGAAAATCGCAACCTCGATAGGGCCTCTTTTTCCGGGGAGCTAAAAGACCTTGCCCAACATCTGTGCATCAGAGGCATGGCCGAGGGAGCCGGTTTACTGGCAAAGCACATAACCTGCGGCGACAAGGTTGTCGTCGTTGCCGACTACGACTGCGATGGTATCACTTCCGCGGCGCAAATGGCCCACTTTTTCCAGGATATCGGCTACCGCAACTTCGAGGTCGTCATTCCTTCGAGAAGCGAAGGCTACGGGATCCCGCCGCGAGCCATATCCGATAACCCCGACGCAAAGGTCTTCATCGCCCTGGATTGCGGAACCCTCGACTTCGAGCCTGTGGAACAGGCGCGTTCCATGGGCGCCCAATTCATCGTCATCGATCACCATGAGGTCCCCTCCAACGGAGCGGGACCCGAGCATGCTCCCGCAACCGTGCTGATAAATCCCAAGCATCCCGAATGCGGCTCGCCTTTTAAGGAGTTCTGTGCCTCCGGGCTCACATTTCTTTTTCTTGCGGCCCTGAGGCAGGCGTTTAGAAAAACTGATACCGCCATGTCTTTTCCGCAGCTTGGAGGAAAATACCTTGCCCTGGCCGCCACCGGAACGGTATCGGACCTGGTGCCTCTTGTTTCGGGAAACCGCATTCTTACTCTAAGCGGTCTGCAAAATCTCAATAAAAACAGCTTCGCTCCCCTTTCTGAGCTTGCGCAGGGAGCGGGGCTGGCCGGAAAAACCCTTACCGCCGGCCACATCGGTTTCTATCTTGGCCCGCGTATAAATGCGGCGGGCCGTATTTCGGAGGGGCAAATAGCCTACGATCTGCTAACCGCCAGGGAACCCGCCAAACTGGCCGGCCTCGCGGCCGAAATTGAAAAGCTAAACGGCCAGAGACGGGCGCAGGAAGGAAATATAGTTGGGGAAATCGCCTCCCGGTTGGCAAAAAACCCGCCCAAAACCAGAACCCTGGTTTTGGCAAGCCCTGGCTGGCAGCCTGGAGTTGTGGGCATTGCCGCCTCCAAGGTGCAGCAGGATCTTTATTTTGCCCCGGTAGTGATTTTTTCCATAGATGAAGCCAGCGGGATTGCAAGAGGCTCGGCCAGGAGTATTCCCGGTTTTAATATCCACAGCGCCCTCTCCCGGTGCTCCTCCCTTCTTATCCGATGGGGGGGCCACAAGGCGGCCGCCGGTCTTACCCTCTCTTCGGAGCGCATAGCCGAGTTTGCCGAGCGGTTGGAGGAAATTGCTTCTGAATACCCCGCCCATATCTTTATCCCCCACGGCAAAGTCGACCTTGAGCTACCTTTGCCCCTCGTGGGCCTCGAGCTTTTCCGGGCGCTCGAAAAACTCGAACCTCACGGCATGGGAAACCCGGCGCCCGTTTTTGGGCTGCGGGGCGCGAAATTAAACTCGGTAAAAGTTTTCGGAAAAGAAAAAAACCATCTGAGGCTTGAATTTGCAAAGGGCGTTGAAGCCCTCTGGTGGCGTGGCGCACATCGCCTTGCCGGTGAAAACGGCAAAATCCCGCCCGAATTTGTCCCCGGCCAGGCTCAGGATATTATTTTTCGACTGGCCTGGGACAGTTTCCGAAACAAGGTGGTCCTCGAAATCGTGGACCTCGGGCATTTTGCGTGGGAATAGTTTGCTTATAGAAACTACAGGTTTTATTTGCCCTACGGGGACAAATACGCTGGTTTTTAAGCGGCCTCACCCTTCTGGATCTCCAATAGATCGAGTTGTCTTTTCTGCATCCTTTCGTGGATTCTCTCCTGAACCTTGACAGCTCTTTCTCCCCATACCCTTTTCATTATGCGCGCCGATTTAAGGATCGAAGACGGATTGCGAGGATTGGCGATTTGCTCGGCACAAAAGCTGGCATTTTTGAAATCCTCGACTACCCTATATTCATCGTAGGAAACAAAGGATTCGAGCAACACGTAACCAATTTCAAGCTGCTTTCTCAGGTCACACTCGGGATTATCGGCCAGTTCGCTTAGAATTGCCTGCGCGATCTGCTCCTTTGGGAAGGGAAGCATCAGATCGGCGGCCAATGGGCTCTTTTGCTTTTCGAGTACCTGCAGGTAGGCTGAAATTATGCGCGAACGGGATGTCTCCGCGGAGGGATCGGCTCTTAATACGTTCTTATCGGTCGCGTTGTTACACCTGATAAAATCCATCGCAACCTCCTGGATCAGGTAAAGTTTTATCGATGGTTATGTAAGAATAGGAAGATCGGCTGGATTAGTGCGCAGCCGCCGACAATGGTAGCAATATAAACCATCCGAATGGAAAATAAATAAGGTAAAGACCCTATAGCTTATGGGGTAATCACTGTATTTTTCAGACGCAGAGAAAAGAGAGGAGAGCCAGGAAAGGAGGAGGAAGGGAACCTGGCTCTCCCTAGGAGGAAAGAGTTTTCTTTCCATTTAAATTATAACCACTTGGTCAAGCATGTCCAATTCAGAATCGGTCCATATCGCTATCATCCGGGGGCTGTCCACGGCCGGGCGAGATAGTTTCCATTACTTCTTTTTGTGCTCTTTTGTCCCGATTTTCAGAGGGGGCGCCCTCGACTTTTGCCTTATCGTTTTTTAGCCCTGCAAAGGCAGCGATTTCAAGAACGAAATGGCTGACTCGCCGTGCCTGGGTGCTCATTTCCCCTGCGGCCGAGGCAGATTCTTCCGCGCCGGCCGCATTCTGCTGCACCACTTTATCCATCTGGCTCACCGCTTTGTTTATCTCCTCGATCCCCTGGGCCTGCTCGATGGAAGCGGCTGAAATTTCGCTTATTAACTCATTCATCTTCGAAGCGCTTTCGGAGACTTGGCAAAATTGTGCTTCTGTCTTGGACACGATCTCCGAGCCTTCCCTGATTTTTTTGACCGTACCCTGGATCAGATGTTCGGTGTTTTTTGCCGCTTCAGCGGCGCGCATCGCAAGATTTCGCACTTCTTCGGCCACAACGGCAAAGCCTGCCCCGGCCTCCCCCGCGCGCGCAGCCTCGACCGCGGCATTTAGCGCCAGAAGGTTTGTTTGGAATGCAATCTCGTCGATGGTCTTAATTATCTTGGATGTCTCTTCGCTGGCCGAAGAAATTTCCGCCATCGATTTGGTAAGATTGTTCATCGAAGAATTTGCTTCGGCTACGATTGCCGCTGTTTGAGTCATGAGCATGCTTGCCTGATGGGAATGGTCCGCGTTTTGTTTGGTCATTGAAGACATTTCTTCGAGCGAGGAAGATGTCTCTTCTATGGAGGCTGCCTGTTCGCTTGCCCCTTCGGCCAGTTGTTGGCTGGTAGAGGAAATCTGGCCGGAGGCAGTGGAGGCCTGTTCGGCACTTTGGCTAAGACCTTGTACGCTATTTTTAAGAACCTTTGTTGTGCTTGAGATTATGAATAGGCAAAATCCCGCGCCGATCGCTACGCACAGCAACATCAAAAACAGGGCCATATACTGGGTGTGCAAGGCCTGGGCTCCAAGGGAGGACTCCATTTCGCTCATGCGACGGCGGCTTTCATCGGAGAAGACCCCGGCCGCGCGCTCAAGCCCGTCAACATCGCCCTTGTACTGTAAACTCAACTCCTGGCATTGCTCGGGCTTGTCTAGCTCACCGGTGCGGATTTTTGCAAACACCCCGGAGAACGCGGCTTTGTAATTGCCAAGATCTGTTCTCATCTGCTGAAGGTTATTGCGGTCCTTTTCTCCGGTGGCCGCCCTGGCAATGGCGTCGAGCTTTTCCGACAGGCGTTTTGATTCCTTTTGCCACTCTGCGAAATATTTCGCTGTGGCATTCATTGAATTAATGCTCAGAAAGATGTCTTTTTCAAAGCGCCTCATGGAGATTATGCCCGCCTTTGCCTGCGCCGCATTTCGAGCAAGTGCCGTGGTGGTGCGCTCCATACGGCGGAAATGCCCAATGGCACTGTTTGAAATCGAGCGAACGCCAAAGTAGCCTGTAAGGCCGGTAAGAACTGCGAGTATCAAGACCGCTGCGAATCCGAGGGTTAAACGCTTTCCGAGTGTGAATTTGGCATCCATCCATTTTCCTTTTCTCTTTTATCCTTATTGCGATTTTATCTCTAAAACATTTGTTCGATCAGGTTGATCGGAATAGTAATAGGTTTTCTTGAAGACTTTTTGCCCCCCTTGGGTTCGAGGAGGGAAAGGGTGGGAAAGATTTGCTCGATTTTAATGAAAAAAGGCCATAATCATTAAAAATCGTAAATTTGGCTCCTTTTCGCAATTATGGGTGTCCAGCAGTGGGCAAATGCTGTGTCTTTTTGCCTTCGTATTCCGGCGGTCTTGCGTGAGAAAATGGAAACCACCCCGGCAAGGGCCTGTTGGCACCAAATCTGCTTAGTTATGAAAACAATTTGGCCCATGATGGAATTTCGAAACCTGTTTCGCTCCTAAAAAGGGTCGGAACGTCTAAGGGAGACTAACCATGTTGTCACTGGTCGTGCCTTGTCCAGGGCGGCCGACAACACCAGTCACAGGAGCCTTGCCCTATGAGCTCAATACTCAAAAGGCTGGCGCTTGCCGTCTGCGTGCTACCAGTCGCGCTGCCCGTTCAAGCTTATGGGTTACAGGTAAGAGTCAGCGCCTATGCTGCCAATCGTCACTGTACCAAGCGAATTCACCCCTATATAACTGCCTCCGAGCACCGTCTACAGCCAAGGGATTGCTACCGGCTGATAGCGCTTTCATCCGATCTTGCCAAACGCTATAGATTCGGGGACCTCTTTCGGCTCAAGATAAACCGCAAGGTCTATACGGTAAGATATCAGGACAAAATGCCCGGTTCCAAACCCGGAAGAGTTGATTTTCTTCTGCCGTCTCTAACCAGTTGTAAAAGGTTTGGCATAAAGAGGGCCACTCTTACGCCAATCCCAAAAGACAGCTAGCTGCGCTCGGGCTCCGATGGAAGCGGTAAAGCGGCGGCGACGGATTTAACTTTCCGCCATGGAACGATCCGCCGCCGCCCCTAAAAAGCAAGCGGCCTGCAGCCTGGAATGGTGGGTGGTGGAAGAGGGCCAGGATCATGATTGCGGGGATGAGGAGAACGTCACGGGTGTCTAGGGGGCAGCGCTCTTTTCCTCCTCGGCCGCATCGGTGCGGCTGGAGCCCTCCAACTCCCGCTGATAGCGTGTCAGGATATCTTCAAGGCCCAGCATGCCCACCAGGCCCTTGCTTTCGTCCACAATCGGCATGCGGGTAAATCCGGTTTCCAGGAGCTTAAAGAGCGCGGCTGAAAGGCTTTCGTCCGGCGAAACGCTTCTTGGCGGCAAAAGCAAATCCCTCGGGCTCAAAGTCTCCCAGACCGATCTTTTCGACAAAGCGGCCCTGATTTCGAGAAGCGAAAGTATTCCGCTAAGGCGTGAATCGTTGTCTACCACGGGGAAAACCGTCTCATTGGTAACGGTTACCAACCGCCTTAGCTGACTGAAAGTCATGTCCTCGGCAAGCACGGTTACAGGAGAATCGGGCCGATACACATCCTTTACGCGCAGGCCTTTTAACATATAGACCAGCCGATCGGGTTGATGGGCAGGAGAGTGGAACTTGTTTTTGACCTGATTTTTAAAAATGCTCCAACGTTGCGAAAGCAAAATTGCCAAAACCGAGGAAAGTATTATCGGTACGAGAAGATCGTAGCTGCCGGTCATTTCCGCGACCATGAAAAGAGCTCCCAATGGAGCTTTTGCCACGCAGGCAAGAAAGGTGGCCATGCCGACGAGGGCAAAGGCCCCGGGAGAGCCAACAATGGAGGGAAGCCACGCGTGTCCCAGCTGTCCGACAACTCCGCCCAGCAGCGCGCCAAGAAACAGGGCCGGCGCAAAAATGCCTCCGCTTCCCCCCGATGAGAGGGTAAACGAGGTTGCAACGATTTTTAAAAGCGCCAGCGTAAGCATTATCCCAACGGAAAGCCCCCCCATCAGGGCCATTTGCATTGTGCCATAGCCGCCCCCCATGACCTGGGGATACCAAAAGGCGATAAGGCCCACCAGGAGGCCGCCCACCGCGGGCCTGAACTCAGGCCTTATCGGAAGCTTTGCGAAAAGGTGCTTTCTAAAACCCGAGAGCATTTTTATGAAAAGGTATCCAAAGGGGACGCAGATTAGACCGATCGAGGCATAGACAAGCAGTTCCAGCGGACCGGGAAATCGGATGTGTGGAAAGGCAAATATCGGCTGGCGGCCGAAGATGGCCGTAAAGATTTCATAGGAAACCAGCGAAGAGATGATGCTTAACAGGATCCCTTCGGTTTCGAGATCCTCTCGGTAGAGAATTTCCGCCGCCATGAAAGCGCCTCCCAAAGGGGCGCGAAAAATCGCGCTCAACCCCCCGGCGCATCCGGCCAGAAGCATCAGTCTTCTTTCCCGGATATCGAGCTTCATCAAGCGCGCCAGTAAAGAGCCAAGGCCAGCGCCAATCTGCGCTATAGGACCCTCCCTTCCCGCGCTTCCACCGGTTGCCAGGGTAAGGATCGAGGATATGCCCTTTACCAGCGGTACGCGAGTCCTGATGGTGCCCTGGTTGTGGAAGGCTTCGATGTAGGCGTCTGTTCCTTCTCCTTCCGCCTCTTTGGCAAAGAAGTTGACAATCAGGCCCGAAAAAAGCCCCCCGATGGCCGGCAGCAGCACGAGTAGCCAATAGAGGGTATGCGTTGACCCAACTTCAGGAACCAGATGCTCACCCGCGGGCAGGGGAATGGCGTAGCCTGCGAGGTAATCCTGGAAGAAGTAAGCCCCCCATTCGAGGATATAGAAAAAAAGGGCTGCGGAGAGTCCGCTAAGCACCCCAACCGCCGAGCCGTAGACAAACCAGCGCAAAAACCTCGATTTGCGAAACACGCCGGCAATGGAGGGAATGCGTTTGTCCGGTAAAAGTTCTTCGACGTCAAGTAGTTGCGAGTCCAGCGGATTATTTTTTCCCATTTTTACCTTCGCCTTCAGGTCATGGACAATACCCCACTTTAAAGTTCACTACCAGCTTTTAGTCATTTTTACAAGTTGGCCGAAAGTTCCTCTGCCGATGGGCTTCCAAGCGAGGTCTTTGTTTTTCGCATAAGACCCGTGAACTACTCTTTACCGGCGAAACGTAAGCTCTTCAAGGCTTGGCATGCCAATAACCGCAGCGTTATCGTCTATAAAGAGGAGTGGCTTTCCTGATGAAACTAACTATCGGAGGCAGAAAATGCGATAAGGGGGCAGGAGCGTTTAAAACGGGCAGGCAGAAGAATTTCCCCCTGGATATGCCCGGTTTCAATTTATGTTCAGATACGAGTGTTTGAGAGTTGGGATATGGTATCCGCGAGCTGATAATTTTCATCCTTTTCCTGAAGGCTCGACTTCAAACGTTCCGAAATGCTCGCTATTTGCGATAGAGCCTCGCGTTCGGCAAGAATTATCCTCTCGCTGTCTTTTAGAAGTGAAAAAAGCTTGTCAATCTCATCGTTTAAGGCCAGCAAGGCTTGATCCAGGCCTTGATCCGACATTTTTGACACGCGCTCGAACACATCGAGCATTTTTCTTTGCAACCGTCTGTAGAAGCCGATCGTGTAATCGGGGTTGATAAAGTTTCTATACTGCGAAAGCCTTCTTATCTTGATGCGAAGGTCTTTTAGTGAAAACGGTTTGACGATATAGTCGAAAGCGCCCAGTTTCATAGCCTGGATGGCTGTCTCAACCGTAGGATCTCCTGTCATCATGATAACTTCTGTGGGTAGACAAAGCGATCGAACATGCTTTAACAAGTCGATGCCTCCCTGGGGGTTTGCGTTTATGCCCGTGATGTTCTTGTCTAGCAGCAGGATCTCGTAGTCGCCCGAGGCCATTAGTTTAAAGGCGCCGTCAAAGTCTTGCGCCGAATCGACCTCATAGCCGTCTGCTTTTAAAATGGACTCAAGCATGGAGCGAAGATCTTCGTCGTCATCAACGATCAAGACCTTTTTAATCATTTGAGCCGACCTTCCATTAAATGAGGAGTCTAAAAAGAAACCCAATTTATTCAAGTATTTAAGGTAAAACGAAATAGATTGCCAACTCTCGCCATTTTAAGCGTATAGGAGATAGCGGCAAAATTGTCAATGACTTTAGCCTTTGCCCCGCACACCATTTACTTCTTGACTATTAACGAAATCCAAATATTGTTTCCTTACCGATTCCAAAGATAAGGAGGTGCAAAAGAGGCCGCCATGGCGAAAGCGCGTTTTTTTTTCGTTTCGTGAGTAGACTCCCGGGCAAAGCAAGATGAAAAGAAAGGTTTTGGCAGCAGATTTGCCAAGGGATAAATTTTAACCGGTTTTTCAGTCGTTATTGGGTTCACTTTGATTCGGGTCGATTCATCAACTGATCCAAAGGCAGTGGCAGGTCATTTGTGCTGTACGCTCAACAATAAAAAAGGATGGCTTTCAATGAAACATTTTACAGGTATTTCGACTTTTATACTGGCGCTTCTCCTTACTGCACCAGCCTGTTGGGCCCTCCAGCTCGGGCAAGTTCCACCTCCGGTGGTTTTGAGTGGAAGCCTTGGGGGATGTATTGACGGGAAGGCCTGGAACAGCAATGACATGAAGGGAAAAGTTTCAGTAATCTTTTATGTTGCTCCGAACCAAAAGGATCTCAACAACGCGGCAAGCGAGGCCCTGAAAAAAGCAAAATTTCCTGACGCTAAATTCCAGACTTTCGGTATGGTCAATGTGGCTGCCAGCTGGCTGCCCAAATTCACCATCGACTATGATCTCAAGCAGAAACAAAAGCTCTATCCCAGGACCATCTATGTTCGCGATTACAAGAAGGTATTGGTCAAGGACTGGAAGATCGGCGATAATAACAGCGATGTTCTGGCCTTTGACAAGAACGGGAAACTGATCTTCGAAAAGAATGGAAAACTGAGCGAAGCCGATATCCAAAACCTGCTCAAGGCGGTCTCTGCCAATATCTAAAATGTAAAATCCTTTCTTACCCGCGCGGGTCTACTCACGAAACCAAAAAAAAGTACTCCACATATTTTATGAGCATTAAAGCGTTGCGGTTGCGGATCGGGGGGTTGTGAAAGCCCGCCGATCCGCAGCCGATTTCCCCCTATCCGGGGCATAGGGGCCTGGAGCCGAAAACAACAATGCCGTGCGGGTGCAAAGAGGATCTTGCCCACCAGGAGCTTATTGCGGCAGGGCTCTCAATGAGTCTTGAGTTGGGGCGGACCAGGGCGTATACTTTACACAACAGGGTGCGTGGTATGGGAAACAATCCATCCGGTCCCTGATGGCTGATGCCCGCGATATATTTGTTCAAAAAAAGGAGAAAGAGATGAACGTTGACCGTCTGGTATTCCGCTTTGCCGGCTGTTTTATTTTGATCAGTTTGCTTCTTTCCTACTTTTGGTCGCACCAGTGGCTGTGGCTTACGGCTTTTGTGGGTGCCAACCTCATTCAGGCTTCCTTTACCGGCTTTTGTCCGATGGCAAAGCTTTTCAAGGCATTAGGAATCAAGTCGGGAGAAGCCTTTCACTAGAAGTCGGCAGGTCTGCAATTTAGTGTACGCCAAGCGGCGGTCCCTTGCGCAGGCTAAGTTTTTTTAACGTGAGGGCCGCCGGTACACAAAAAAGACTGCAAATGGCAAGCAGCCTGAAGTCGTCCATGTAGGCCAGAAGTGTTGACTGCTGTACCGCCAGGCCGTAGAGAGTGATCATGGCTTTCTGGGAAGCGTGATCAGAAACGGAGCCCAGGGCGAAAAGCGACTTCAGCTTCATGAAATATTGCTGAAAAATCGGGTTATAGGCGCTGAAGTTTGCTGAAATATAGGTCTGGTGCCTTTGTGCTCCCCGCGCGAGCAGTGTGGTTACAATCGAAATCCCGAAACTGCCTCCGATGTTTCTCATGAGATTGAAAATCCCCGTGGCGTTGCCCATTTTTTCGTTGGGCAGGCCCGCCATGGTTGTGGTGGCCAGGGGCACGAAAATGAGCCCCATCGCAAGGCCCATGAGAATATTGGGCGTGGCTATGTTCCATATCGAGATTTGCAGATTGAGCTCGCTAAGCATGTAGGACGAATAGGCAAGCAAGAGGAAACCGCAGGCCATAAGCTTTCGGCTGTCGAGTACCCCGATGACCCTACCGACGAAAAAGACGGCAATGATGGCGCCGATTCCTCGAGGCGTCAGCGCTAATCCGCTCAAGAAGGCCGTATAACCCATGAGGTCCTGCACCAGGAGGGGCTGAAGCGTAATAGTGCTGTAGAGCACAACGCCAACAAGGGTTACAAGGGCGGTGCCCAGGGCAAAGTTTCTGTCTTTTAAGACCTTTAGATCCACAATGGGTTCCTTTTCCCATAGCTCCCAGACAATGAACAAAACCATGGAAATTATACAAATAGCGGCTGTCCAGCGAATCCAGGGGGCTGAGAACCAGTCGTCTCGCTCTCCCTTGTCCAGGATAATCTGCAGGGTTGCCAGCCAGATCGCCATGAAGGAAAATCCCAGATAATCGATCCTGAGCGCCGACCGTCTTGCCGCCAGCAGATAGGGAGGATCTTCTATGAACATATGGCATAGATAAAGGGCCGTCAGGCCCACCGGCATGTTGATGTAAAAAATCCATCTCCACGAATAATTATCGGTTAGCCAGCCTCCGAGGGTAGGGCCGATTATGGGCGCCACCACAACGCCCATGGAAAAGACCGCCATGGCGACTCCGCGTTTTACCGGCGGAAAGCTCTCCAGAAGGATCGACTGCGAAATCGGTTGCAGAGCCCCGCCCGCGGCGCCCTGAAGGATTCTTGCCACGATAAGTGTGGCAAGGGTGGGAGCGGCTCCGCAGGTGGCCGAGGCCAGGGAAAACAAGCCGATACAGACCATTAGGAATCTTTTTCGGCCAAATCTTATGCCTAACCATCCGGTGGCAGGCAAAACGATTGCGTTGGAGACCAGATAGCTGGTGAGCACCCAGGTGGCTTCATCGGTTGTGGCGGAAAGATTGCCTGCTATATGGGGCAGAGCCACGTTGGCAATCGAAGTGTCGAGCACTTCCATAAAGGTGGCCAGCATGACCGACAGGGCGATCAGCCAGGGGTTGAAACTGGGGCGCCATTCTTGTGGGGGCGCAGGGGGAGTGTTTTGGACGGCCACGCTTTTAAAGCTCCTATGACATGCCGCCCTTATGCGGGAAGACAGCTTGTAGCTGTCCGCAAAAACAGGGACATCGGCAGCCTCGCAGCAATGCTCATGGAATCAAAGTGGGGCCTCGACCCAGGGCCAGTCGCCTTCTTCTCTCAGATCCCGCGCCAGTCGCACGATCATCTCAACGGCCGAGGTAAAATCGATAGTTCCCGTATCTATGGCGAGGTGGTAATTGCGGGCATCCAGCCGATTGAGACCCGTGCAAAACCGGATGTAGCGGTCCCGCTCCTGGTCGCTTCGGTCTAGCATCTCCGCGGCCTCTCTTTCGGTCTTTATCCCATAAATGTGCATGACCCTTCGAATTCGAAAGCTCACGGGCGCATGGATGAATATATTAAGCAATTTTGCCTTGCCGCGGAGAACGTAAAATGCGCCCCGGCCGACAATAAGGCATGGTCCCTTGGACACAAGTTCCTGCATCAACCGGTTTTGGGTTTCGATTAGCTGTTCATCGGAAATCCAGCGCACCGGTGGAATATAGACGGCTTCGGGAGCGCCGATGGCAAAAACGGCTATAAGCTTTTCCCAGAAGCTCTGCAACCGCCCGTCTCTATCATCGAGTTCTCCCTCCCGGCATCCAAGCTTTCTTCCAGCTTCCTCGAGGATCTGTCGATCGATGTAGGCATAGCCCAGACGCTTTGCGGCCTGCATGCCGATGTAAGCGCCGCCGCTGCCCAGTTCCCGCATAATCGTTATAGCAGTTGGACGAACCATCTTGCCTGACCTTCAACCGGCTGGTGTTGCGTCCCGCAAGTTCCAGGATAATCCAATCGGCCCGAAGACATGGGCACGGCTTTTTGTGCCCATCGATTTAACTGAGAATCGCATCGAATTTAGGGAGCGCGACACGGGTAAACATCGAAAAGCGTGCCGCAAAAAGCTGCGCTTCCTTAGAGAGCCAAATCCGCCCTTGTTTTAAAAGTAGATCTTCTATACATTTTGGGGAGAATGTCAAACAAAGATCGCTTCGATCTTTGTTTGCACCCCTGTGGGAGCGGCCAGGTCCAACTATTGCCCCTCGGTGCTCTTTTGGGCTTCCCCTATCAGTTCCAGAAGGGAGGAAAGCTTTTCTTTGGGCCTTCGGCCCTGAAACTCTTCCCACTGCTGTGGGGTAAAGCGTTCTTTTAGGTATTTTTCTATGGGAAAGTACACCTGCCAGCAGGCAATGATCCGATGACACGGAAGGTCTCCGGCTTCCCGCAGACAGTAGGAAAAAACCGTTTCTCCGCCCAACCGCGGGCACCTTATCCAAAGTTGATCGCTTGTATCCATACTGTCTTGCCTTCAGCTTGATAAAAGTTCGACTCCGCTCCTTTGACACACATCGAGGAAGTCCTTCGGATTGAAGGTGATTATTGCGTCAATTTTTGTGTTTCTATCCTCGACGGCCAACCTTATAACCCAATCGGCAAGGTTCTGCGCGTCTTGATGGCGGCCATCTCTATTGTCGTAGAGAGCATACCAAAAACCTGTGTCAACCAGCAGCTTTTTAGCCATGCTCCTGAAGTTCCTCATCGACCTGGGGTTCCTGTGAACCATAGCCCGACCATGGCGCGGCCTTGCGTTTGCCAAATAAAAATTTGCCTTTTATTTTAGAGTCTTCACGCCATATCATGTAGATGCGATCATGTCGGGCAAGGGACATACATTCACTAAGATCTTTTTGGATTTCATCGACCAAATCGGTTGTGTATTCATACTTGAGCATGGCTATACTGTTTCCGCATTCTTTGGCCTCATGATTGTCAAGCCATGCGTAAAGTCCCTCATAGTCGCCCTTGACTCCCAAATCATAGGAAATCCATAGCATTTTTTTCATCTCCTGGCCCTTTTCGAAACAAAGCCGACCGCGCTGCGTGGTGCAAGTTACAGTATATCCCACTTGGGCCTGAAAAAAGAGATTAGCGGCACGGCCTTTTTGTACCCGCCCACCTGATTGAGGCTATCGTCGAATTTAGAAAACGTCACGCTGGAGGCGTCCGAAGCCCAAAACCCTTCGGACGCCCCTGCCCGCAAAAACCTTGGTCTCAGGGTTTTGGGAAATTTTCTATATCCTTTAGCGCCCGTGCGATCTCCTCATCGCTTAGCCTGTGCTGGGTGAGCTTACCGGAGAGGAAGGAATCGTATGAGGCCAGATCGATCATTCCATGGCCGCTGAAGTTGAAAAGTATAGTCTTTTGTTTTCCTTCCTCCTTGGCGCGCTTGGCCTCCTCAACGACCGCGGCTATCACGTGGTTGGTTTCCGGCGCCGGAATGACTCCCTCGCACCTTGCCCATTGTACCCCCGCGGTGAAAGTCTCTATCTGGTCGTAGGCCCTGGCTTCAACGAGTCCTTCCTTTACGAGATGGGACACTATGGGGGCCATGCCGTGGTATCTGAGCCCTCCGGCGTGGATAGGTTCGGGCACAAAGCCGTGTCCCAGGGTGTGCATGGGAAGAAGAGGCGTGGACATGGCGATGTCTCCAAAGTCATAGGCAAAAGGCCCGCGCGTCATGGTGGGGCAGGAGGTGGGTTCCGCGCCGACTATGGTCAGGTCTTTACCGTGGATTTTATCGCGTACGAAGGGCAGCGCGATCCCCGCGAAATTACTGCCCCCGCCCGCGCACCCCATTACCACATCGGGATATTCGCCGATCTGGGCAAGCTGCTTTTCGGCCTCAAGCCCTATTATCGTCTGATGGAGCAAGACGTGATTGAGAACGCTGCCAAGAGCGTAGCGGGAATCCTTGTTTCCCACCGCATCCTCGATGGCCTCGCTTATGGCTATGCCCAGGCTGCCGGGCGAGTTTGGATTTTGGGCCAGGATATTTCGCCCCGCCTGAGTCCTGTCGCTGGGGCTCGGTATGCATTCGCCTCCCCAGGTGGCCATCATCAGGCGCCGATAGGGTTTTTGCTCGTAGCTGATTTTGACCATGAAAACGCGGCATTCGAGGCCAAACATCGCGCAGGCCATGCTCAAGGCGCTTCCCCACTGACCGGCGCCGGTTTCGGTCGAAAGCCTTTTTATGCCGAAGACCTTGTTGTAGTAGGCCTGGGCGATAGCGGTATTAGGCTTGTGGGACCCGGCCGGACTTGCCCCTTCGTACTTGTAGTAAATCTTTACGGGAGCATCGAGGAGCTTTTCGAAATTCATCGCCCGGCAAAGGGGCGCGGGACGCCAGAGAAGGTACTTTTCGAGCACCGGCTCAGGGATATCTATCCAGCGCTGTGTGGACACTTCCTGTTCGATAAGATTCATGGGAAAAACCGGGGCCAGGTCCTCGGCACACACCGGTTTGCCCGTGCCTGGATGCAGAGGCGGACACATGGGCGTAGGCAGGTCGGCCAATATATTATACCATTGCCTTGGGATTTCACTGTCTGGCAAAACAATCTTTCTTTGCTCCATTTTCTTCTCCTGAACCGGTTTACGGTTGATAATCGTGTGCGCACAAAAGGCGAGAACTCCTATATAAAACAAATTTTGGAAATTAGGAATTATGGAATTTGTGCAATAACGGGGAATCGGTTTTCCGGGTCGAAGGGATTTGAGCTCACCGTCTCCAGAGCGCCGAAAAAAAGCCGTCGGCCGCATGCTTATGCGGCCAGCATCGGTAGTATGGGCCGGAAGACATCTCGCGGCAAAGCGGGGGCAGGCGGCCATAAGCCGGCTCGACGGCAACTTCGGGATTTAACTGTGTAAGGCTCTGGGCAACCGATTCGTTTTCCTCCCTGAAAACCGTGCAGGTCGCATAAACCAGCAGGCCTCCAGGCTTTAAAAAACGCGAAGCATGCTCGAGAAGTTCCCTCTGGACCTCTGAGAGCCGATAGACATCTTTTATATGCCGTCGCCATTTGATGTCGGGTTTTCTGCGCAGGGTCCCCAAGCCCGTGCAGGGAGCGTCAAGAAGCACCCGGTCGAAAAGGCCGCAGTCCTCGGGGCGCAGGGCAAGCGCGTCTTGTGCGAGTGTGCGAATAATGGTTATGGATTGCCTTTGTCCATTTTTGCGGGCTTCTTCGTGTTTCCAGGCCGATTGATCAACACTTAGCACTTCCCCTTCATTTTTCATAAGGATGGCCATGTGGGCCGATTTTACGCCCAATCCCGAGCAAAGGTCCAAGACACGCTCACCGCATCGTGGCGCGACCAGAAGAGACACTATCTGAGAGCCTTCGTCCTGGGGCTGTAAAAAACCCTCCCGGAAAGCAACCGTATCGGTCATATCCCGCCTGGGGGCCTTTACGTGGATTGCCCCTTCAAGACGCGAGGAGGCCTCGGCCTCAATTCCTTCTTTTTGAAGGCACGCAATTACTTCCTCGCGGGAAGCCTTGAGGGTATTTACCCTGAAAGCCGCAGGGGCGATTTTGTTGCTCGCCTCGAAAAACAGCCTTGCCTCCTCGGCGCCGATCTCATCTGTTAGCTTGCGCACAAGCCAGACCGGATTGGAAGTCATAAGGGCGGTGTATTCGGAGGGGTCTTTTTGTTCATCAGGCCATTTCCAGTTGCCCGATGCCGCTTGTGGCGCGGGGCAATCGCAAACACCGGTCGATTCTTCGCGGGAGGTTCGTCTCGCGGCTTCGCGCAAAAGCCCGTTTATAAACCTGATGACATGAGGGGGCTGGCTGCTCTTGGCGATCTGGACACCATCGTTTACGGCCGCATGATCGGGAATGCGGTCCAAAAACATGATTTGATAGAGGGTTAGCCTGAGCAGGACCCTTACTTCCGGGGAAATCCTGTCGGGCCTGGTTTTGCTAAGTTGGTCGATATGCCAGTCAAGCCGGGAACGCCAGCGCAAGACCCCGTAGACAAGCTCGGTTAGAAGCGCTCGGTCGCGCTCATCAATCCTTGAGTGCCGCGCTAAAGTCGAGCGGATCAGCCGGTCGGGATGTGGGGCCTTTTGTTCGAGGTGCAGCAGAATTTGGTAAGCCAGAATTCTTGATGTAACCATAAGTTTTGCTCATAATGAGGTAGCCCTCAGTCCTTCGAACTGTCCGGCCTCTGCGGCAGCACGCTTTTTAGCACTGCCTCTACCTGGTCCACGGGGACCTGGGTATTGATGCACGGCCCGAAGGGCCTCAAGTTGAAAATTCCAAATACCGGCAGGGGAGTCGTGTCCTGAATGCCGCTTGTAAGATCTCTTTCACATGCCACGGCGATGATAAGGTCGGGGCGGGTGTCTATGACTATCCGGCGCGCAATGGTGCCCCCGGTGGCTACCGCAAGGTGGGCGCCGTATTTTTCGGAAAGTTCCAGAAGGTCTTTTATGCTGCACTTGCCGCAGCGCTTGCAGTTTTGCACCCGGTAGGTGACTTTTACCTTGCAGTCTCTATCCTGCAGACAATGAGGCATGAGGAGCAGGACAGACGTAAGAGGCTTGCCGTTTCGGCACTGGGCCAGGACAAGTTCGTTGTTTACGGCTACGAAGGCATGCTGGACCTGTTCACGGCGAAAACCTGCCAGCCTGCCGATAGCAATGAGGATGGGCAGAAGCTGCCGTATCGCCACACTGCGAAGCTTTCTGGAAAAGGCTATATCGCGGCCGCGGGCGAAAACCGCGGCTAGAAGCGCAAGACTGCCAAGCAGAACCCCAGCCGCAAGGCAGGTCAGGATTCCCATTATGAGGGGAAGATGGACCGAAATGGTTCTAAAACCGTAGTAAGGCACTATATAGAGCAGGGCAAGCAGTGCGGTGGCGATGATCCCGAAAAGCGAAACGAGCGATATTATTATGCGCTTTTGCGAACCAACGGCCGGGCTGAGCTCGGGAAGCTTTTTTTCCCGCAAAAGTTCGGTTGGTTTTTCCACTTGAGTCATTCCAAAAATGAACCTTGCGGTATGGGCCTGCCGCGAGTGAATTCACCCGCGCTCATGCGCCGCATTCCCTCCATTTGAAGCTCTCCCAGGCAAAGCGAGCCGCCGCAGCCTCCGGTAACGATCAGGCCGCTTTCGGCCATCCCGATCACCTCGCCGCCACTGCGCGCGGCCGCCGCCCAGGAAACCGAAGCGGCGCGAAAACACTTGACCCTTTTACCCCCAAGGGAAAACCACGCTCCCGGCGCAGGATCAAATGCGCGAATCTGGTTTATAATATCTTTTGCGGGAGAATTCCAATTAATCCGCAGCTCCTCTTTTCTTATGGGAGGAGCGTAAGTTGCCCGGCCGGAGTCCTGGGCAAGGGGGCAAATCCGCCCCGCAGGCCAGTCGGCGAGGGCGCGCAGGAGAAGTTTCGCGCCCATTTGAGAAAGATTTTTATAAACTGCCCCAAAGGCATCTTCCGGACCGATCAAGGATTGTTCCTGTAAGAGCACAGGACCAGTGTCGAGGCCTGAATCCAGCAGCATTATCGAAATGCCCGTCGGGTTTTCCCCTGTAAGTATGGACCGCTGGATGGGCGCCGCCCCCCTTAACCGGGGTAAAAGAGACCCGTGAATGTTTAGTGCCCCGAGCGGGAAGAGGTCTAGAAGCGTTTGGGAAAGGAGCTGGCCAAAAGCCACCACTACGGCAATCTCAGCGCCGTATGCGCGCACCTTCTCGATTGCTTCCGTACTCCGCAATGTCTCGGGCTGGTATACGGAAAGGCCTTCTTTGAGCGCCAACATTTTGACTGGAGACTGATTGATTTTTCGACCCCTGCCGCTTGCCCGGTCCGGTTGGGTTATCACCAGGCGCACATCCGCCCTGGTTTCGAGCAGCTTTTGCAGGGATGGAACGGCAAAGTCGGGGGTTCCAAAGAATACTAGTCCAGGCACGGTTGCTCCTGCACCCCCTCTTCCTTCAATTTCTTCTTCCACCTTCTTTTGAAAATGTCTCTGGATATGGCACTTATCCGATCGATAAACAATTTGCCCTCCAGATGATCCATTTCATGCTGGAGACAAATTGCGAGAAGACCCGAGGCCTCTATTTCGAGCATTTGGCCCTCGCGGTCCTGCCCCCGCACCTGGACTTCCTCGTAGCGGGTTACGGGTGAAAAATATCCGGGTATGCTAAGGCAGCCCTCTTCGGACTTTGTTCTGCCCCTGGCGCTTATCATCTCCGGGTTTATGAGCACCAGCAGTCCGTGGCCCGGTTCACGGCATTCGAGGTCCAAAACCACCACCCTCACGGGACGCCCCACCTGGTTTGCGGCAAGACCGATTCCTGGAGCCTCGCGCATCGTCTCGATCATGTTGTCTATAAGAATCTGGACCTCGTCATCGATCTTTTCGATGCGTTTGGCCTTCTGCCGCAAAACCGGGTCCGGATAGACGGATATAGGAAGAAGTGACACGGGATGTTTTCCTTATCGCAATTGTTCAATTGTCTGCAACCGCCGCTGTTTTTCTATTTTAATTTTTCGATGCGCTCTTTTCAATAACTCAGTGGGGCGGAGTGCGACTTTGATCAACTCGGGCTGATTTTATTGCTTTTTTCAGGTCTTTAGAATATCCTCCCATGGCATAAATCCTGCTTTGCCTAAGGACATATTCCAAAGATGCGGTCCGGGGGATCGGAAAAGCTTTTATCTTTTACCCGGTTCGGGCCGCAGACATACATTTTCGCAGCTTCCCGCCCACCCCCTTAACGGCAGGTGGCAAAAAGGAGCCCCAGGGTGAAACACAGCCACGAAAAGCCGCGGATAAGCGTCATAATCCCCGCCAGAAACGAGGCGCAGGCAATTAAGTCGATAATTGCAAGGGTGCGAAAAACACTGGAGGAAAATGGCCGCAGCCATGAAATCATCGTTGTCGACGACGGCTCTTCGGACAAAACCGCCGACATGGCCTGCCAAGCCGGCGCCGTCGTTTTGTCCCATCCTTACAACATTGGAAACGGGGCCGCAATAAAGACCGGCATAAGAAATGCCAGGGGCGATTTTCTCGTAATGCTCGATGCCGATGGGCAACACCCGCCGGAAAATATCCCGGCACTCCTGGATATGCTCGAAAAATACCACATGGCGGTTGGCGCCAGGAGCCAGGGTTCCAAGGCAAGCCTTCACCGAAGCTTGGCAAACAAAGTTTACAACCGGTTTGCCTCCTACGTGTGCGGACGGTCCATAGACGATCTCACCTCCGGCTTCCGGGCGATACGGGCCGGGGTTGCAAAGGAATTCGTCTCTCTTCTTCCCAACACCTTTTCCTACCCTACCACCATAACCCTGGCCACGGTGCGCTCAGGCTACAGTTTGGCCTACCTGCCGATACAAAGTCCCAGACGACTCGAGGGCACCAAGAGCAAAATCCGGCTCTTCCGCGATGGAGCGCGCTTTTTCCTCATACTTTTTAAAATAACCACCCTGTTTTCACCCCTAAAGATTTTTTTACCCATAGGCGCTTTCACCTTCCTGGCAGGGCTTGGCTATGGGATTTTAAAGATTTTTATTAGCGGACGCTATGGCCCGACCTCCCAGATGCTCATGGTATTCGCGGTTTTAATATTTCTCATAGGACTTGTTTCCGAACAGATCGCTCAGTTGAGATTTGACCGCACTATCCCTTTTGCCGGTGAGAGGCAAAAAAGACACTTGGGGCCGGAAAAAGAAATGGAGGCCGAAATGGTCGACGCAAGGGCGTGCGGTTGCCCTCCAATGGCCGCCCAGCCCCAGGAAAGCTTTGTAAGCCACAAGGCATCCCGGACTAAAGGCTAGAGAGCTTGCCCATACCAAAAAAACCGGGGCAAAAACTTCGCCCCGGTTTTCTAATAATTTAGGGCCGGCGCTAAGAAAAGCAGCGCAGGCAGGGGATGGATTTAGTACATATCATCCATTCCCATACCACCCATGCCCCCCATGCCTCCCATACCACCCATACCACCGCCCGGAGGCATCATGGCAGGAGCCTTCTTTTGGGGCTTTTCCGCGATCATCGCTTCGGTCGTAAGAAGAAGAGAGGAAACGCTCGATGCGTTCTGGATGGCGAACCGGACCACCTTGGTCGGATCGATGACGCCCGCTTCAACCATATCGCAGTATTCGTCGGTATCCGCATTATACCCGAAGGAGCCCTGGCCGGACTTGACACGTTCGACTACGACCGAACCTTCCTTGCCGGCATTATTGGCAATCTGGCGAATCGGTTCCTCGAGAGCGCGCCTTACGATATTTAGCCCGAAGAGTTCGCCTCCTTCGAGTTTTACGCCGTCAAGGGCTTTGACACAGCGCAAAAGAGCCACGCCCCCTCCGGGAACGATCCCTTCCTCCACGGCCGCCCTGGTAGCATTAAGGGCATCCTCAACCCGGGCCTTCTTTTCCTTCATCTCCGTTTCCGTGGCCGCGCCTACCCTTATTACCGCAACCCCTCCGACCAGCTTTGCAAGCCTTTCCTGGAGTTTTTCCCTGTCGTAGTCCGAGGTCGTCTCTTCGATCTGCGCCCGGATCTGCTTTACCCGTCCCTCGATAGCATCGCGCGAACCCGCCCCGTCGACTATCGTCGTGTTGTCCTTGTCGATATTTACCCTTTTGGCCGATCCCAGATCTTTTAGCGTAACGCTTTCAAGCTTTACGCCTATGTCTTCGGAGATCACCTGGCCGCCGGTAAGGATCGCGATGTCTTCAAGCATCGCCTTGCGCCTGTCGCCAAAGCCGGGAGCCTTGACGGCGCAAACCTTGAGAGTACCCCTTAGCTTGTTTACCACAAGAGTTGCCAGAGCTTCCCCGTCAACATCTTCGGAAAGTATAAGAAGAGGGCGTCCCATCTTGGCAATCTGCTCGAGAACGGGCAGAAGGTCTTTCATGTTGCTGATTTTTTTCTCGTTTATTAAAATCAGCGGCTCCTCAAGAGCCGCTTCCATACGCTCGGGGTCGGTTACAAAATAGGGAGAAATATAGCCACGGTCAAACTGCATTCCTTCAACCACATCCAGAGTGGTCTCCATGCTCTTTGCCTCTTCGACCGTGATAACGCCTTCCTTGCCGACCTTGTTCATCGCCTCGGCGATTATGTTGCCGATCGCCGGATCGTTATTGGCGCTTATCGTTCCGACCTGAGCGATCTCTTTTTGATCCTTGGTGGGTTTGCTAAGCTTTTTTAGCTCCTCGACAACCGCCTGGACCGATTTTTCGATCCCTCGCTTGAGCGCCATGGGATTGTGGCCGGCCGCAACCAGTTTGGCCCCTTCACGATAGATCGCCTGGGCAAGAATAGTCGCCGTGGTAGTCCCATCGCCTGCCACATCCGAGGTCTTGCTCGCCACTTCCTTTACCATCTGCGCGCCCATATTCTCGAACCTGTCTTCCAGGTCGATTTCCTTGGCTACCGTTACCCCGTCCTTGGTCACGTTTGGCGAGCCCCACGACTTTTCCAGTACGACGTTTCGCCCTCTGGGGCCAAGGGTTACCTTGACCGCATTGGCCAGGGTATCAACCCCCTTTAATATCTTCTCTCTTGCTTCGACATCATATTTGATCTCTTTTGCCGCCATCTTTTCGATCCTCCTTCACCTTTTGCGCCCGCTTATTCGATAATGCCCAGAACGTCGTCTTCGCGCATTATGAGATATTCTTCGCTTCCAAGTTTGATTTCCGTTCCGCCGTACTTGTTAAACAGCACCCTGTCGCCGGGTTTTAACTGCAGGGCAACCGTCTTGCCGTCCTTTAAAACGGTTCCGGTTCCAACCGCGATGACTTTTCCCTGCTGGGGTTTTTCCTTTGCGGTGTCGGGGATGATTATGCCCCCGGCGGTTCTGTCCTGTTCTTCCAACCTTTGCACGATGATCCTGTCGTGAAGCGGTCTGTAAGCCATTTAGCTGCACTCCTTGATTTTTAGATGTATTTGCCCCAAGGGCCAACAGATATAATGGTAGCACTCTTTTAAGCTGAGTGCTAACCAATATAAAGCCGCAACGCCAAAAATCAAGAAGTTCCTTGCGAAAATTTCAATGTGGCTCGTAGCGGCAAGGGGCAGCAAAAAAAATTTTCCGCTTCCTATCCGCCTCTAAGTGCTCCACTCGCTGATGAGCTTACGAAAAGTCCTTACAGCCCGGGCAATGTCTTCTGCCTGGGTAATGGCGGTAACCACCGCGACCTTTCGTGCCCCCGCTTCCAGCACCAGCCTTATATTGGCTTCCTTTATGCCGCCCATTACGGTGAAGGGAATTGCGAGCCGGGGGGCTATTGTGGAAATCCCTTCGGGGCCAAGGAAGCGCTCCACGCCGTCTTTGGTCTGCGTCGAAAAGATGGGGCCGATATTTGCGTAATCGGCACCCTCTTTTTGTGCGCGCAAACCTTCCTCCAGGTTGTGCGTAGACACGCCGATAAGAAGATCGGGGGCAAGCTTTCTTGCCGCCTTGACCGGGAAATCGTCCTGTCCGAGATGGACGCCGTCGGCGCCCACCCCAAGTGCGACATCGACCCGGTCATTTACGATGAGCAGCATGCCGGCTTTTGCCGTGCGTTCCCTGAATTTTTCGGCCAGCTGGAAAAAATCCCTCTGGCACAGGTGCTTTTCCCTCAATTGAACGATTCTTGCCCCGCCTTCAATTAAACCTTCCAGCACATCGAGATCGGTTCTGCCTGCCGATAGTCTTTCGCAAGTGACCGGATAGATGTCGATATTTTCAAAAAGCGCTTTTTTTTCATCTCTTCCCATCTGCATGTCTCCAAAACCCACGGTGTCTTACACAAAAAGGGGAAAGTCCCCCGATTTCCAGACCGCTCCAAAGCATGAAGCTCTTTTTGCCAATCAAATCCATTATTGCATAAAACCTGCGCCCCATGTACTTCGCATTGACCTTTGGGGGGCTGGTTGTTATTATCGGTCAAGTTAATGAGATTGAGTATCATTAATCATGGGATCACGACTGAAGGAACAACGGATGGACGATTCAGTGCCCTTTTCATCTGCCGGCCTGTGGTGGGCTGGGCGGTTGCCCAAAAGATGGGAAATTTTTGCAACGGCAATGGCCGCGATCGTTTTTGCGCAGGCCTTCTCTATCCTCTGCTGCGAAGCGTGGGGCAAAACGGCTTCTCCCGGCGCGGCTTTGTGCCGTATAAATGTCGTTGCCGCCGAGAATTTTTACCAAAACATTGCCGGCCAGATTGGCGGCCCCTGCGTCAGGGTCCAAAGCGTTCTTTCCGATCCCAACATTGATCCGCACGAATACGAACCGACCATAAGAGATGCCGAGGAGGTCGCGGAAGCCAACCTGATAATAGAAAACGGCGGGGGCTATGATGAGTGGATGAATAAGCTCGCGGCGGCTTCGCCAAAGTCGGGCCGGATTGTCATCACTGTCTGGAGCATTTCTCCCGTAAAGCTTCCCGATAATGAGCACGTCTGGTACAGCGTGGAAGATATGAAAGCAGTGGCCGGGGCAATGGCCGATGCTCTAAAGAAGTTGTGTCCCTCTCAGGCGGCGCGCTTTGATAAGAACCTCAAGACCTTTAACCAGAGCATGGACGCAATCGGAGCCAGGATCGGCGAACTCGCCAAACGCTTTTCCGGAACGGTCATCGCGCTTACCGAGCCGATATTTATGTATCAAGCCATTCCGATGGGTCTTAAGGTCTCGACCCCTTTGGAATTTCAAAGGGCCGTTGCCCAGGGGATCGAACCGCCCTCCTATGCGATGCTTGCCGCACAAAACCAGATAAGGGAAAAAAAGGTGCGCGTTTTGGTCTATAACCGCCAGACGGCCGACCGTTTTACCGCAAGACTCGAAGAGTTGGCCAGGGCTTCGGGGATTGCCGTTGTTGCGGTAACCGAAACCATGCCCAGGGGAAAGACCTACCAGTCCTGGATGCTGGGCCAGATTGAAGCGATCGGGTTGGCGCTGGGCAGTCCAAAGGCATTGGCAGGAAAGGCTACTCGATGAGTTTTGAATCCGCAAGCCTGCGGAGGCTGCCGGTATTTTTGCGCGACGTGCGGATCCTTCTGGGAAGCCGTGTGATCCAGGACGAGATGACCTTGAGGATCGAAGACGGTGAATTCATAGCCGTTCTTGGGCCAAACGGCGCGGGTAAGACCACTTTTTTGAAGCTTCTTCTGGGCCAGGTTCCCTATGAGGCTGGAGAAGTGCTGGTTTTTGGCGCTAAACCTCGCCGAGGCAATCCCAAGATCGGCTATTCCCCTCAATTTCGCACTCTTGACGCCAACTTTGCCGTGCGCGCCCGCGACCTGGTAGGTTTTGGTCTGGACGGGCACCGGTTTGGGCCTGGTTTTCCCAGCCGAAAGCGCGGAAAGCTTATCGACCAGGCCCTTGAGGAGGTGCGTGCGACCGAGTACGCCGAGGCCGCCGTGGGAGAACTCTCCGGAGGAGAAAGGCAGAGGTTGTCGCTTGCGCAGGTCCTTATTGCCAACCCCGGGCTTGTTCTTCTCGATGAGCCTCTGGCAAATCTTGACATCGCCTCAGCCCAGGAAATCATAGCCCTTGTCGGGCGGCTCTGCGTTTCCCGAAAGGTTGCCGTCATGCTGGTAACCCACGACATAAACCCGCTTTTGCCTCACGTCGACAGGGTGCTCTACATGGCAAACGGCAGGTCCGCCATAGGCAGGCCGGAAAACGTGATCACCAGGGAAACCCTCAGCTCACTCTATAACCATCCAGTCGATGTGGTCGAAGCCGGCGGGAAAAAGTTTGTCCTGGGGGTCGAAATCTGATGTTGCACTCCATCATGGCCCTCTATCATTTTGAGTTCATCCAGAACGCGCTTTTTAGCGGTGTCTTCATTGCCCTCGCCTCAGCCGTGGTAGGGTATTTTTTAATTGGGGGGGGATACACTTTCGCAGGTCATGCTCTTCCCAATATCGGCTTTGCGGGTGCTGCCGGAGCGGTGCTTCTGGGGATAAAACCCGTCTACGGGCTTTTTGCCATGACCATTCTGGCCGGGGCGGCAATGAGTGGTGGTGGCCGGGAGGTTCGCGAACGCGATGTTTCCATCGGTGTTGTAATGTCTTTTGGTCTGGGACTGGGGCTTATGTTCCTTTCGCTCTACGGCGGTTACGCCGAACGGGTTTACTCCATTTTGTTTGGGACTGTTTTGGGTATAACGAGAAATGATGTGATTTTCACAGCCGTTATGAGCCTTGTGTCTGTTTTTTTGATGCTCGTCATGTTCCGGCCCCTCCTGTTCGTGTTGTTCGATCCCTTTGTGGCCGAGGCAAAGGGCGTCCCGGTAAGACTGCTGACAATGCTGTTTTTTGTGGTGGTAGCCGTTACCGTTTCGCTTGCAGTCCAGGTGGTGGGGGCCCTTCTGGTGTTCACCATGCTGGTTGGGCCGGGAGCCACCGCAAGCCGGCTTACCCGGAAGCCTTATCTGGCAATAGCTCTTGCCGCCTTGCTCGGGATCGTCTACATGCTTGCCGGGGTTACGCTTGCGGGCCTTAGCGGCAATTGGCCGGTAAGCTTCTTTATCGCTTCGGTTTCTTTTCTTGTCTATATGCCCGTGAGGCTATTTTATCGCGGCAGGGGCAAGCGGAATCGGCTTTTGTGCAGGGTGGTGGAGAGCCGAGTTCAGGATGGGTTTCTTCGTTCCGGGGATAAACTGAAAAACAGGCAGGCGCAATGCTAACAGAGTTATTCGCTTCGCAATTTTTCGCCCACGCGTTCCTGGGAGGCGCGATCGTCGCGGTTGTTGCCGGGTGCGTGGGCTATTTTTTGGTGCTGAGGGC
The DNA here is from genome assembly GCA_049976905.1 of Syntrophobacteraceae bacterium. GTDB lineage: Bacteria > Desulfobacterota > Syntrophobacteria > Syntrophobacterales > Syntrophobacteraceae > SbD1. Next base: position 73,662 of record JBMFHI010000002.1, read on the forward strand.
CCAGGCTTTCGCAGCCGAGGCTTTTACGGACATCGGGTTTGCCGGGGCGACGGGGGCTGCGCTCTTAGGGGTTGGCTCTCTTATGGGAATGATAATTTTTTCGCTCTTGGCGGCCGCGGGACTCGGAATCATGGGAGAGCGCGCGCAGGGCCGAGACGTCGAGATCGGCATGGTGCTCTCTTTTGCCCTGGGACTTGGCGTGCTGTTCCTTAGCCTCTATTCCCGAACGAGCGCAACCCACTCGATGAGCGGCATAATGATTTTGTTTGGTTCCATCCTGACCATAAATTCCAAGGACATACTCCTTGCTTTCGCAAGTTGTGCATTCGCTTTGGGCGGGCTTGCCATCGTCTACCGGCCTTTGCTCTTTGCCTCGGTTGATCCGGCGGGAGCCCAGGCCCGCGGCGTACCGATGCGTGCCCTCTCGGCGGCTTTTTTGGCCATCCTCGCCCTCACCACGGCCTCCTGCGTGCTTCTTGTAGGCATTCTTCTAACGGCCTCCCTGCTCATTGCTCCGGCAGCGACCGCGGTTAACCTTACAAACAGCCCCGGACGGGCGCTGCTTGTTTCGGTGGCCACATCCGTAGGCGTCACCTGGCTTGGCCTTGTACTAACCTTTGACACCGCCTTGGGCCATCTTCCGGCAGGCTTTTATATTTCGGCCCTTGCAACGTTGGCATACACCGCTTCCATTGTACTTAGAAATCGTATTCGCCCCTCGCGCGTCTTCCAATTTCCCCATGGCAACCGGGAAACCGTCCAAGGTGGTCGGTAGAGTGAACGATAAAGAGGCTGGCCTATGAAAAAGGAATCTTGCTCACAGTTGGGTTTGCCGCATCAGGCTTGCGCACAAGACGATACTGACCAAATAGATGCGCTCCAACGCATTGAGAATGCTTTTTTTGATCTCAGTCGTCCCAACACTGGTCCCAGGCGCATTCTGGTCGAAAAACTGGCCGAGCTTGCCCACACCGGTGAAACGTTTTCCGCAGACGACCTCTGGCAAAGTCTTCGCGCCTCCCATGGCAGAATTGGCCGTGCCACGGTCTTTCGGGCCATAGAGCAGCTCGTGGAGGGCAAGGTGCTCGATCGTGTGGAACTCTGCGATGGCTCCCACAGGTACAGGGTATGCGGAGGCTCTCACCACCACCATCTTGTTTGCACCATGTGCAATCGCGTGGTAGACTTTCTCGACTGTCTTTCGGAGCGAAAGTTCGATGAAATCGGCAGGCGTCACGGGTTTACCGTAAAGGATCATAAGTTGACTGTTTATGGTACCTGTGATCGCTGCCTTAAATCCGGCGGAAAATAACCGGAGAGAATACTTTGGGAGACGATTTTGACAAGTGGAGCAATGATGCGATGAGATGGATTTTTGTTTTCATTCTTTGTATTTTGCTTTTGGCGCCCATGCATGCCAAGGCTGACTCCTTCTACAGCAACGGCCATGTGCACAACACTTCCGGCTCCAGAAGCAATATCCTTTTTTACAAACATTTCAACATCAGCGCCGACGGTCACGTTACGGGAAAGATAGTAAACAAATCCAACCGTCCGATAAGGGGCCTTGTTCTCGATATGTACACGATGGATATTGACGAAACCAGGGTGCTTTGGAGCAAAATTATAGAAATAGGCGATATGGCCCCAAGGAGCGAATATTCTGTTAGCGAGCCCTACAGTCCCGTTCCCGATGACCCAAACAAGGTCGTGTTTAGGTTTAAAATCCATGGGAGCGACGAATACAGAATCCCGACACTTAGAAAATAGCTCTAGCCGCCAAGCTGCCTTTGGCAAAGCGGTTTTTATCCAGTGTTATGTCCCTTAAGTTCCATGATATCTTAAACGACCGAAAGCGTGGGTAAGGTTCTCTTTGTGCCACCAACTGATCGCGGGTGTGACTGAATTTTGGGAATCCAACACCAGACCAAAGGTGTTAGGGTCTAACAATACCTCGCCCCCGGCCGGGCTCAATGTTGTTGATTTAGGCTCACGCGAAGGCGCGAAGGCGCGAAAAAAAGGAGATGAAAGAAACACAATACGCAATG
>JBMFHI010000003.1:0-74547 GCA_049976905.1 Syntrophobacteraceae bacterium
CTGTTTGCGCGTGGGTTGTGGTCATATTTTGGGGTTTCATATGCTCCTCATATAATCTTTCGTGACACGTGACATAAGGTGACGCATTATTACTAAAGTACCCCTCGTGAGAAAAAAGGAAAAAAAGTTATGAAAAACCGATCTGTCACGTCACACCTAGTGGTCTCTCTATGAATAAGCCCTTGAATATACATAGTAATTAAGCAGTGACGTGTTTTAGTCCGTGACGCATCATCGTATATCAACCCCCCTCCAAATGCGCATAGAATTCGTTCTGCCGTCCGTCACACCCGGTCTCTCGATCATGCACGTCCCAAACTGCTTTTTTGAGATAGGCGTGTCTCCGCCCTGTTCGCACCATGTTGTATAAGCTTGATAAAGCACGGCTTTAGGAATCTCCATCCCGTCGCCTTCCATGCAAACCTCCCGTAAAAATGCGCCGATCGTGTCCATCTCACCCTTGTATGCCTCGGTAGCTGCGCAAACTTTTTCAGAATTCCCAAGGCCTAAGTTCTCCCGCCATTCCTTGCAGCCTGAAATTGCCCAATTCAATATTCCTGGCAACTCCTGAATGAGCTTATCCTTGAGACGTTTGTCCCGCTTCTCCGGCGGGATATAGACGGTGAAAGGCACAAGCCTTATTCGGCTCCATATCCCCTCATCAGTCCCCCGGATAATAGGCTTGTGATTCACCGCAAACCAAATCTTAAATCGCGGCTCAAACTCAAAACGCTTTCCATAAAGAAACCGAGCGGACATTGTTCCACCGCCCGTCATTTCCTTAATAATATTTTCCGCAAGTCGATGTCCCTTATCGCTCTCCATTGCAATCACCATTCGAGAACCCCGGAGATCCGCGACATCCTCCCGGACGCCTTCGTTCTTTTTTTCGAGAAAGGTCGAGATCTCTGACTGCCGAGCGTAGTCGCCCCATATCAGCTTGAGTGTGTCAAGGAACGTCGATTTTCCATTTCTACCGGTGCCGTACAGCATGAATAGGCAGTGCTCCGAATTGTCGCCGGTAAGAGAATATCCGGCTGCTCTGCGCAGGAAATCTATTGTCTCCTGGTTGCCATCCAAAACCTCATCTAGGAACTTTAGCCAAGTTGGGCATTCAGCTATAGGATTGAAAAAGGTATTTACTATTTTTGTGATTTTGTGTTCGGGGTTGTGAGGGATAATACTTCCCGATCGAAGGTCTACCGTTCCGTTTTGGCAATTAAGTAGCCAGTCATCCCGGTCTAGGTCCTCGGGGGCAACCGGAATTCCTGGCTCTGATTTCCCCATGGCTATCATTGCTTCAAGTTTCGCTCTTGATTCGCATTTTATCGCCCATTTCGCAGTTGCTTCGCGTAGTGAATCATCCGTGCAATCTCGCGCCTCCTGGTAAATGCCGCGAACGGTTTTTTTGCCCAACTGCATGACGGCCCCGCAGTTATCCAGCTTCCACCGTGAGCCATCCCAAATAAACCATTCTCCCCATGGGTGACAAAAAATAGCCTTTCCGCGCTGAACGGTGGCGAATCGCTCACCATTTCCGATGTCCGTTAATGCCTTTCCTCGCTCCCTTGGGGGCTCTTGCTTATCCGTTGTCGCCTCCGGCGCCTGTTCGGTGGCCATACTTTCGACCCGCGACGATCCGGCATCATGCTTCCACGCCTGGCGAAGCTTCTCCATGGCTTCGCGTTCAGGGAACGGAGGTGAGCAGTTCGCGGCAGCGGTTCTTACGAGCAATTCGGCCTCTATGCGCCCGATGTTCTTTGCCCGGAGGCTACAGGCGTAGCGATACAACTTATCGTCTCGCTCACCCTTCCCCACTCCGTTTAAAATTGACTCTCCATCGATACGTTCTTGTTTTTTCCCGCTTCCGTCTGCACTAACGCCGTTGCATAGGTCCAAAATCCATTGTGGAGCGTCAGCTATAGCCCTATCATGCAGGATAAAGTACGGCTTACCAGTTTCAGGATGAATGCTTCCTGGAGCTACAATCTGTCCTCCGACTCCCCTGATGTCAAATCCTAAGCCTTTATTCGCCTTGTTTCCGTAATGTCCATTACTGGGGTATCGATAGATGATATGGAGGTTCCCGCTACCCGTCTCATGGGTTAGTGTCTCTGGAACATTCCATCGGTTCTTTGCGCATGTCTGCTGGAAGAGATCTATATCATCCACATCCACAGCGATAATTCCGCTTGCAGGCCCACATGCTATCCCGGCGTTCTGTCCGGGCCGGAATCCAATGTCTTTGAATGCTCGTTTTTTATGACAGTATTTTGACCATCCTGTACCTTCAGCCGTTTTAGGATTCTTTCCATCCAGCTTGATCAGACTGTATTTTTCCGATAGCAACTTAAATAATTCATGATCAGGCCCCATATCTCCCACCCCTCCTTAAGGGCCTTACTGTTTGAGGTAATTGTCGAGTGCGGCGAGCGTTTGATCCTGGAACACTTCCATCTTGGATTTATCAAAAAACTCAACCATGATTGCCCAGGCCGTACCTCCTCCATCTTTTTTCTCGTAAGACCGGGCAGGCATGGACAGCCATCGCTTTCCGTTTTTTTCGTGCAGACATATTTCATTGATTTGCAGGCCCACGGACGTTAGCCTCACGGTAAGGAACCCCCGAAGAGTATTTTTAGGAAAAGCACGGTAGGAAACAATCTCTATTGCCATGATGAATAGACCTCCATTAAGTCACAAATCAGAGCCGGGCGGCTGAGTACCTTCATGACAACAAGGGAATGCCTTGGTTGGCGGGGTACACCCGACCCTGGTTTCTGGCTTCTGGATTTAGGGGACATTCGGCACACTACCTTTTTTTATCATGATATTAACGATACTCAGCACGCCCAAAATACCACCCCGCCCCAATGTCCGTCAACCTAACAATCGCGCTATTTGCATCCGAGCAATAAGGCTACAAATAGGGGCTGAAATATAACAAAAATTATAACAAAATGTTTGGATTTATTAGTTATAATAGAAGGTTGGTACAAAATCGCCCCATCACTCCCGCCGTTCAACCTTAAGCACAATAGCTCTCCCCCCGGCGCCATCAAGAGTAACGCTAACCTTCTGCGTCAATTCGCTCCCCCGAGATATCGCCCGCCTTCCATGGCGGGCGTGGATTGAAACCACGGGGCCATCAAGCTGAAAAATTCCCCCCGATATATCGCCCGCCTTCCATGGCGGGCGTGGATTGAAACCTGTATCACCACCATCGGATAGAAACTTAGCAAACATATCGCCCGCCTTCCATGGCGGGCGTGGATTGAAACATCGCCGTTGCTGTATTCGAAATCTGATCATTGGACATATCGCCCGCCTTCCATGGCGGGCGTGGATTGAAACTTTCGATTATGGCACCGTTCACACAGTGCCTGCCAATATCGCCCGCCTTCCATGGCGGGCGTGGATTGAAACACCTGCACGTGCTCCCTTCTATCCATATTCACTTCTATATCGCCCGCCTTCCATGGCGGGCGTGGATTGAAACACCTGCCCGAAGAGGCCGTGGATGGCGAGGATAAATATCGCCCGCCTTCCATGGCGGGCGTGGATTGAAACGGGGGTTACGGAGAAGATCATCTCGTGTGGGGGCCATATCGCCCGCCTTCCATGGCGGGCGTGGATTGAAACTGTAGATCTTGGGGCGGATTTTATCGGGTTCAACATATCGCCCGCCTTCCATGGCGGGCGTGGATTGAAACACAGGGAAATGAAATCCGCAACTCGGGCAAACCATATATCGCCCGCCTTCCATGGCGGGCGTGGATTGAAACAGGTTGATGCACGCAAAATCCGAAACCTATTGGGGTATCGCCCGCCTTCCATGGCGGGCGTGGATTGAAACTCCCGGACCATTATGGACGACACTCTCCCGGGCGGTCGTATCGCCCGCCTTCCATGGCGGGCGTGGATTGAAACGTTCATGATTGATGAGAGCAGCCCATTCCGCACTGTATCGCCCGCCTTCCATGGCGGGCGAGGATTCAAAAGGCGATTGGATGGCTAAGGATTTGGAGAAAGGGCAGAAATAACCCGGCGAGGGAATCACCGGGGTATACATGTTCATCGTCGAGCGAAGTTAGACCCTTATTGGGGGATGGAACTTCGGTCTCAGTAATTTGGAAAGGGCTGCTCGGCGCCTTGCTGAGTTTGACTATTCGCAGGAGGCGCGGCAGGATGAGCGCAACTGTAACAGGTCGGGAAATGCCAGTTGCATGGATTTAACCATGAAAAATTCAAGGAACACAGTCCGCACTCAGCATGTGCATTAGTTGCAAATACGCCTCCGCCGGCAATTGCGAGCGCAAACACCATTACAAAAACCAGAAGCATTTTTTTATTTAGTTTCATTCTATATATCTCCCCAGAACTTATGAGTTATTATCTATCCAAAATCACTCTTCCCCTTCGCCGTAATCTTCAATTATACGGCGAATAATTTGCTAAAAAAAACGTAAAGACACCCGGCCTTCCTGTCAACTATCCCCGCAGGTAATATTTTTCACGGCCGGAAAAAGCTAAAGCCAGGCCACCTGATTTCATTGTAACTAAGGATAGTTATACTATCCCACACTTTTGTCTCAAAAGATGTCTTCACCCGATTCGCCCCAAAAAAAAGAAAAATGCGGTATTGGGGATACGGAGCCGATATTGACTAACGCCGTTTTCTCAAATACATTTAACAAAGAGGATGGTTGTTTTTTTCTTGCGGGTGCCCGAGGGGGCTGTTGTTGGAAGGAGTAGATGCGGATGGCCGGAAAAGACAGGCTTGCTGAGCTTGAAAAAACCTACCGGGAACGGGCTCTAAAGCTCTTCCCGTGGATCTGCGCAAAATGCGGGCGCGAATTTAGCGGCAAGCGGCTTCGCGAGCTCACCGTTCATCATAAGGACCATAACCACTATAATAATCCCCCGGACGGCAGCAACTGGGAGTTGTTGTGCCTGTTCTGCCACGATAATGAACATTCACGCTCCATGGATGGAGAATGGTGCGATGAGGTGATTCCGGGAGAAGACAAAAAAGACGCGGTCACCTACAGTCCATTTGCCGGGCTGGCTGGTTTGTTGAAAAACAAGAAGTGACCGGGCGCGGAATTTATTGGACATCGTCTTGCCCGCAACCGTGCAATCCAGCCTTAGCCTGGCTAAGGACCAAAGAGGGGGCGCTCGCGCGGGTGGACAAAAGCAAAGCGCTTCCCACTATTTCGATCCTCTTTTTACGCCTTTTCTTCCTTTGCGCTCTAAGCCTTATAGCCGCGAAACCGTATCAGCCCCTCCTGGGCCACCGTGGCTACGAGCGCGCCCTGGCGGTCAAATAACTTGCCCGTGGCAAGGCCGCGCGCCCCGGAGGCGTTGGGGCTCTCGACGGCATAGAGAAGCCAGTCGTCCATGCGAAAGGGCCGGTGGAACCACATGGCGTGATCGAGGCTTGCGACCTGCATGCCCGGCTCAAGCAGGCCATGGCCGTGGGGGTAAAGGGAGGTGGTCATAAAACCATAGTCGGAGGCATAAGCCAGCAGATACTGGTGGATGGAAAGATCGTCGGGCAATTTACCGACGGCTTTTATCCACTGCTGCCTCACGGGGTCACGTTTTTCCGGAGAAAGCAGATTCATCGGGGAAACGGGCCTTATTTCAATGGGTTGAGGGCATTGAAGCCTTTGGCGAAGCACAGGCGAGACTTTATCGGCCACGCGGCTTACGATTTCAACTTCCGTTGCCAGCCCCTCGGGCCCCGGAGCAAAGGGGGCCTTGTCCTGATGGTCGAAGCCGGGTTCTACAATCTGGAAGGAAGCCGACATGCTAAAAACCGCGTGCCCCTTCTGAATGGCTACCACCCTGCGGGTGGTAAAGCTCTTGCCGTCACGGATACGGTCGACCTGGTAGACGAGGGGGTCGCGGACATCTCCGGGGCGCAGAAAATACGCGTGCAGGCTGTGAGCCTTGCGCTCCCCGGGCACGGTCTTGTATGCCGCCGATAAGGCCTGGCCGAGCACCTGGCCGCCAAAGACGTTGCCAAAGCCAAGGTCCTGACTCTGCCCGCGAAAACCGTTTTCATCTATCTGCTCAAGGTTTAGCAGTTGCAGCAATTCCTCCAACGCGTCGATATCGCGACATGCGTTTAACGCCATTTTTTTCCTCCGCAAAAGGTTGAACTTAAACTGCCAGAAGGTAAGTGAAAAGGTAGAGGTCAGTGCTCGCTTTGTTTGACGGCGTTATCGATGTCTTTTCCCCGCTGTTCGCCAAGCATTTGGACCTGTCTGGCCTTGTCGATGGGCCTCTTGCCATAGTTTTCTATCGCTTTTGTCTTCTCGGATGTGAACTTGTCTATGGATTTTTTAGCCTCCCGTTCTTTGGAACAGGCGCAAACGCCAACGGTAAACAGGACCAGAAGCATCAAAAGCAACCACTTTCGCCAATTCATGATCTCTCCACTTTAAAGAAGGTTATGCGGTGAAAAGGCTTTGCCCACCCTCCGGGCATAACGACCGGATAAGGATTTTTAGTTTACTTTATTTGGGTTCTTTCCAGAAAAGAAAAAGAGCGTCTGTCGCGTTTACCGCCCCCAGATAAGAGGCTGGGTCGCCGCCTGTGCAATCTGCATGAGCCAATAGGGGCAAAAGCCCGCAAAGACGATTACCGCTATGGAGAGGCCGGCCAGCAGCTTCTTTGGAAAGGAAACGATAAGCGGGGGCAGTTCCCGGGCAGGCTCCAGAAGATATGCCGCCTTTATCACCAGAAGGTAATAATAAAGGGATATGACGACGTTTATCATGGCGAAGATCACAAGCGCCACATAGCCCTTTTGAATGGCGGCCGTGAAGATAAGAAATTTTCCGGTAAACCCGATGGTGGGGGGAATTCCGGCAAGGCTAAAAAGTGCTACAAGAAGGGCCAGAGCCAGGAGGGGAGACCTTTTGTGCAGTCCGGCCAGTTCCTCTATCTGGAGGTTTCGGCCGTCGGGAGCCAGTTCGACCACCACCATGAAGGCGGTAAATTTCATCGCCAAAAGGGCAAGGGCGTAAAAAATCGTAGCCGCATAGCCCGCGGAATCTAAAACCAGTATCCCGATCAGTATGTAGCCGGAATGGGCAATGGTGGAGAAAGCCAAAAGCCTTTTGAGATCCTTTTGGGCAATGGCCGCAAGATTTCCCAGGGTCATCGAAACAACGGATAAAATAACCAGGACGCGGGCAAGGTATGCGCTGTCGTGGCCCGTAGAGGCGATGACTCGCAGGAGAATGGCGATGGCCGCAACCTTTGATGCCGTGGCGATATAGGCCGCGACCTGGTTGGAACCGCCCTGGTAGGTGTCGGGCGCCCAGGAATGGAAGGGAAATACGGCGAGCTTAAAAAAGAAGCCTCCCAGAGTAAAAAGCAACCCGATCATGACGGCCGGGCTATGGATAACGCGGGGAAGCGTCTTTGCCATATCCATAAGGTATCCGGTCCCGCAGGCAGAGTAGAGAAGCGCCATTCCGAAAAGCATCACCGCGGAGGCGAAACTGCCGATGAGAAAGTATTTGATTGCCGCCTCCAGCCCGGGGCTTCGCCTCTTTCGAAGCCCAACCAGGATGTAGAGCGAATAACTGGAAAGCTCAAGGGAGAGGTAGATCGACAGAAGGTGTTCCGCGCTGACAAGAAGCATTAAAGCGAGCGTGCAGGTAAAAAGGAGAAAGTAGAATTCGTTATGCCGGTTGTCATCGACATCGCTCATCTGGTCGCAAAGGCATACGATCAAAAAGAGCCCCAGGGAAAGGAGCGTCTTAAAGACCTGGGAAAAGATATCGACGCTGTAGGATCTTACAAAAAGCCAGCCCTGCGCGTGCACCGAGGCGAGGCAAACCAGCACGCCGATGGAGGCAAGGAGGATAGCGCTCAGGTATTCGCGGCGGTGCGCTCCGTTTGGAGCAGACTTTTGCCCGGGAGCGAAGGAGAGGAGTAAAAACCAAAGGCTTGCGCCAAGGTAGAATATTTCGGGGCTGGCGTTAGTTATCCTGTTCATCGTGGCAATCCATGTATAAAGGGAACCGAAGCGGTCCGGATCACGTTAAAAAGCAGCGAAGGATAAAGGCCCAGGATCAGCAGCACAGCCGCAAGGATTGCCCGGGGAGTCCCAAGCCAGGGCGTCAGATCCTTTAGGCCGGCAAAGTGGGGATTTTGTGGACCGTAAAAGGCCTTCTGAACGACTCGGAGCATAAAAAGAGCTGTAACTACCAGCGTTACCACCGCGATTACTCCAAATAGGGGATAAACCTTAAAAGCGGCAAGGAAAACCAAAAGTTCGCCCCAGAAATTGGCAAGTCCCGGCAGGCCGATACCGGCCAGGGCCGCCAGAATAAAAAAGGCGGAGGCTACCGGCATTATGCGGCTAAGCCCGCCAAGTTCGGGTATGGACTTCGTGTGGGTGCGGTCGTAGACATAGCCCACCGAAGAAAAGAGCAAGGCCGTCATAATGCCGTGGGCAAACATCTGGAACACGGCCCCGTTAAGCCCCTCGACGGTAACCGTGGATAACCCCAGCCCCACAACTCCCATGTGAGAAACCGACGAATAGCCGATAACGTATTTTAGGTCCGTTTGCCTCAAACCAACCAGAGCCCCGTAGATAATTCCAATTACAGCGAGAACGGCCATGAGTTTGGCCCAGTAAATCCATCCCAGGGGACAGAGCATGATGGCGACCCTTAGCACTCCGAAAGCCCCGATCTTCATAAGAACTCCGGCATGCACCATGCTTACCCCGTGGGGGGCGGCCACATGGCCGTCGGGAGACCAGGTGTGCATGGGCCAAACACCGGCAAGAATGCCAAAACCCAAAAAAAGCAACAAGAAGGCGAACTTCTGGTCTGCGAGGCTAAAGAGTCCGGGGTGCATGAGGGAAACGAAGGAAAAGGTGTTGATTCCCGATTTTGCCCACAGAAAAATAATGGCGGGTAAAATCAGACTGCTACCGGCAAGAAGATAGAGGGTAAGCTTCATTGCCCCGTATTCTTTTCGCGTCGTGCCCCAGATCGCTATCAGAAGGTACATGGGAAAAAGGGAAACATCGTACCAGACGAATATGAAGAAAAGGTCCAGGCTCATGAAAAGACCAAACACTCCGGATACCAGCAGGAAATAGAGAGCGAAATATTCTTTGACCCTGTTTTCCAGTTCCCACATGGTCAGTACGCCGGTAAAAAACACGATGCCCGTAAGCAGCAGGTTCGGCAGGCTAAAGCCGTCCACACCGTTAAAGTAACTGATACCAAGGGAGGGAATCCACGGAATGTTTTCAACGAACTGAACGCCGCCCGCACTCCGATTGAAGGCAAAAAAGACATAGAGGGTCAAAAGAAGGCAAATCCCGGAAAAAACCGCGCTAACCTGCTTTATGAGCAGGTGCTTTTCCTGGGGGATGAGAAGAATTACAAACATTCCGGCAATACAGCTAAGCAGTATGGCGGAAAGAAATGGAAACGAGGCAGGTTCCATGTGCATCGGAAAATACGCCTTCTTTGATCCAGGGGTTTTAGTAGTAATAGTAAAGAGAGAGCAGGGCCAAAACGGCAAATATCACAATCAGTCTGTATTGAACCATCCCGGTTTGTAAAATGGCGGTGACTCTGCCGCTTTCAACCGTTGCCCCGCAAACTCCTTCTATACCGCCGTCAATGACTTTCCTGTCGTTAAGAGAACAGAGCCGGGATATGCCTCTATCGACAACAACGTTAACCAGGAGCGCGTAAAAATGATCGATGTACCATCTTTCGGAAAAGAGCCTGTATAAAACGGGGATCCTGTCGATAAAACCGATCTGGTCGGCGCCTTTTCTGCCAAATTCGGCCCAGGCCAGAGCTACGCCCGCAAGGGCAAGAGCGAGGGCCGCCATGTGAGGCCAGGCGGAAACATGCACTCCCAAATCTATTGCCGGCATCATGCCGTTTTCGAGAAAATGTTTGAGCGGAGCTTCAAAAAAACCCAAAACGACCGTAACGGTGGCAAGGATGATCAAGGGCAATGCCATCGCCGGGGCCGCATGAGGGGAGGATAGATGCTTTGGCGTGGTTAAGACTTCGGATTTTCGAGGAAAAAGCACGATAAAAATCACTCGGAAGGAATAATAGGCGGTCAAAAAGACGCCCGCAAGCCCGGCGGCCAGCCATACGGGGTCGGGCAACCCGGCCAGCGAACCCATGATGGCCTCCTTGCTGAAATAACCCGAAAGCGGCGGAATGCCCGAAAGGGCCGCGGCGGCTAAAATCATCGAAACCATGGGGATAAGCATTTTCCTTGCGCCAAGCCCGCTAAGCTCATAGATGTCGTTTGTCTCGAAGTGGTGGATGAACACCCCGGAGCAAAGAAAGAGCAGGGCCTTAAAACCCGCGTGCGTAGTAAGGTGAAACACTCCGGCGAAATAGCCTCCGGCGGCAAGGGCCATTATCATAAAGCCCAGCTGACTGATCGTCGAAAAGGCCCAGACCTTCTTTATATCCCGGCTTACCATGGCCATGGTCGAAGCTAGAAGCATGCTTATGGTTCCAATGGCAAGAAACACAGACATGGCGACCGGGGACATGCTAAAGAAGGGAAAAAGTCTGGCGAAAAGATAGACGCCGGCGGCGACCATCGTTGCCGAATGGAGGAGAGCGCTGACAGGGGTGGGGCCTTCCATCGCATCCGGGAGCCAGGTAAGAAGCGGAAACTGCGCGCTTTTGCCCACTATCCCGCCAAAGATCAGCAGGGCGCAAAGCGTAAGGAGAGAAGGCGAGAGGTGGGCCAGTGGAGCACGGCTGCCAAGGTCTGCGATGCCAAGATCTCCGGTGTGCAGGAATAGAACCAGAATCCCGATAAAAAACGCCGCGTCGCCGGCCCTTGTCATGATGAAGGCTTTTTTGCCCGCCTGGGTGGCGCTAAATTTTTCATACCAGAAACCGATCAGAAGATAGGAGGAAAGCCCCACCAGTTCCCAGAAAAAATAGAGCTGCAGCAAACTTGCCGAAAGCGAAAGACTCATCATCGCCCAGGTAAAAAGCGACATGAAGCCGTAGTAGCGTGAAAATCCCGAATCCCCCGCCATGTATCCAAGCGAATAGACCTGCACCAGAAAACAGATCGAAGACACCACCACGATCATCAAAAGATTTAAGCGGTCGAGCAAAAAGCCAAAACCGATATTGAGGCCGCTGGAGGCGATAAGAGGAGTCGTAAACTGGATCGGAGCCCCCATTTTGGAATTTAGCGCCATCAAAGCGATGGAACAGAGAAGCGCGACCGTAGCAGAGCCGATGGAAAGAACGGCGCAAAGCCGGGGGCGGCTTCTTGCCGCAATCAGTATCACCAGACATGAGGCAAGGGGCAGCATGGTGGCCGCGACCATGGCCGCCAGATCCAGGGTGTGGGAGGGGGAGCCGGGCATATCGGTTTACCTCAAAAGGTTGAAGTTTCGCGGATCAAACGAGCCGGTCCGCCTGAAGGCGTAGACAATGATTGCAAGCCCCACCGATACCTCGGTTGCCGCCACCGCGAGAATAAAGAGCACGAAACTCTGACCGTCAAGGTTGTTTAAATGCAGGGAAGCTGCTACAAAAACGATGGAAGCCGCGTTTAACATGATCTCGATTCCAAGAACGATCATGATAAGGTTTCGCCTTACCACCGCGCAAAATACCCCAAGGGCGAAGAGAATACATGCCACGATCAAAACATGACTGAAGGGCGCTATCATCTTTAATCCTCGATACGGCCGGGAACCTGCAATCCAGGATTGGAACCGGTTGCAGCCTCCTCGGGTTGTGCCGCAAAAACCTTTTCAACTTCCGATTTGCTGCCTGCCCCAAGGTTTAAAGCCCCTATCGCGGCAAGCAGAAGCAACATCGAAACAACCTCTATGGAAAACCAGTGGTATTTGAAAACATAGGTGGCAAAAAGTCTTGGCGAAGCGGTAAGCATTTGCAGGGGTGCGTTCATCCCGGGGGTTTGAACCGCCATTGCCACGGCGACAAGAAGGTAGAGCAGGCAGAAAAAAACAGCGGGGAGAAACTGCCTTGGCGGAAACAGGGCTTCCCCGGAAGAGTGCGGGTTGATCATCATCACCACGAACAAAAACAGCACCATTATAGCGCCGGCGTAGATGATGACCTCGAGGGCGGCTAGAAGAGGCGCGCCGAAAAGATAGAAAAGCATCGCGGTCCCAAAGAAGGAAACTATCAGGTACACCACCGCGTGGAGCAGGTTTTCGCGCGTAACCGCAACACCGGTCGCGGCTATAACCACCGCCGATATAAGGTAGAAAAAAATTCCATAAAGCGTCATTGGGAGCATCCCTGATGCAGTGCTTAGTGAGTAGTTGACGCCCAATGGGAAATGTCCCGGCGGGCGTTGACCAGCGATTCGTTACGGCATATTGCTCTTTACATCGACAGGTTTTTTTTCTCCGACGTGTTCGCCCTTGTCGCCGTAGTTTGTAGCTATGCCGCAATATTTGTAAAAATTGTATTCCTTGTCCTTGCCCTGGTGGTCTACCAGCAGGTCCTCTTTTTCGTATACGAAGGAAAGAATATCTGTTTTTGCAAATTCAAAGTCGGTCGTTAGCTGTATCGCGGAGGTAGGGCAGGCCTCTTCGCAAAAACCGCACAGAATGCAGCGGGCGAAGTTAATGCGAAACCATGCGGCGTAGCGGCGCCCATCGGCTCTTTCAGCGCCTTCCATCGAAATGCAGTTGACCGGGCACACGGCTGAACACAGAAAACAGGACACGCAGCGTTCCTCGCCGTCGGGGTCGCGGGTAAGGATAATCCTGCCCCGGGCCCTTACCGGCAGAACCCTTTTGTATTCGGGATACTGCTCGGTTATAGGTTTTCTGAAAAGATGAATAAATACGGTCCAAAACCCCGAAAGAAGAGCTTTAAGAGCCTCCCACGCCGATTCCATCTTCTAGTCTTTCCTTCCGCATAGCAGAGCGTTTAATTGATCATCAAGCCAATGGCCCCGGTCGCCAGTATATTTAGCAATGCCAGAGGGATCAATACTTTCCACCCTAGAGCCATCAGCTGATCGTATCTTAGCCTTGGCAGCGTCCCACGCACCCAGATCATGAACAGGGCCACAGCCAGGATTTTTATGAGCAGCCAGACAACGGGAGGTAGAAAGGGTCCTCGCCATCCGCCCAGAAAAAGCACCGACATGATTGCCCCAAAGACCATTATGTGGACGTATTCGCCCAGGAAAAACAGGCCGAAGCGCATGCCGCTGTACTCCGTGTGATAGCCGGCCACAAGTTCGTTTTCGGCCTCCGGAAGGTCGAAGGGGATGCGCTTGCTCTCAGCCATGGAGCTAATGGCAAATATTATGAAAGCCAGTGGCTGAAACAGTATAAAGGGGTATTTTTGCTGGGCCGCCACGATTTTTACCATGCTAAACGAGTGCGCCATCATCACGATGGGAACGAGCGAAAGCCCCAGTGGCAGCTCGTAGCTGATCATCTGGGCGGCCCCGCGGATTGCGCCAAGAAGGCCGTATTTGGAGTTTGACGCCCAGCCCCCGAGCGCCACCCCGTAGACGCCAAGAGAGGACATGGCGAAAACGAAAAGCAGGCCAATGTTAAGATCGGTAACTACAAGGGGGACCTTTTGCCCCCAAAGGGTGAGGTCTTTTCCGAAAGGCACTACCGAAAACATAAGGATCGCGGTAGAGGCGACAACGGCCGGAGCGATTAAAAAAAATGCCCTGTCGGCTCCTTCGGGGACGGTGTCTTCCTTTGTGAGCATCTTTACAATATCGGCAAGAGGCTGGAGCAAGCCAAAGGGGCCTGCCCGATTAGGCCCGTAGCGGATCTGGAGCCTGGCTAGAAATTTTCGTTCCACCCACACCAGGTAGCCGGCAAAAAAAAGCAAGACGCCCAGTATGATCATGAGCTTTACGAGAAGAATAATAAATCCTGTTAACCACAGGAGCATGTTGATCACCCCGACCTTTGACTATTTTCGATCTTTGACCCTTGCCTTTGACTTTCGCCCCTTAGCTTCTGTGCCCCTCTAACGGTCGATGTCGGGCAAGATAACGTCCATCGACCCTATGATGGAGATAAGGTCTGCTATGCTCTCGCCCGTGGCCATAAGGGGCAAAGCCTGTATATTGGCAAACCCCGGGCCTCGCACCCGCATGCGGTAGGCCGAGCCAAGACCGTCGCTTACCACGTAGTAGCCGTGCTCGCCCCGTGGGACTTCGGTAACCCCGTAGGCCTCGCCCACGGGGATTTTCATCCCGCGCGTAACGTTTATAAAGTGATGAATGAGGGTTTCTATGTCGCGCAGCATCTCGTCTCGCCTGGGAACGGCGTAGCGGTAATCCTCCGTTACATGGCGTCCGGAAGGCATGTTGCGCGCGACCTGCTCGATGATCCTTATGCTCTGGCGCATTTCCTCCACTCTTACAAGGTAGCGCGCGTAGCAGTCGCCCTCGGTTGCCGTTGGGACTTCGAACTCATAATTTTCATAGCCCGAGTAGGGCATGTTTTTCCTAAGATCCCAGGCCAGGCCGCACGCGCGAAGATTAGGGCCCGTAAGGCCCCAGGAAATGGCATCCTCAAGGGATAAGCGCCCGATGCCCTTTGTTCTGGCCATGAAGATCGGGTTTTTTCTAAGAAGCTTTTCATACTCCAAAAGACGGCGCGGAAATATCGCCGTAAGTTTGTCGACGGCCTCTTTCCAACCCTCGGGAAGGTCCGCTGCAAGCCCGCCGATTCTTAGAAATTCCGCGTGAAGCCGCCCCCCCGTGATAAGCTCTATGACGTCCAGGATCATCTCCCGTTCGGCGAAGGTATAAAAATTGGGCGTCATGGCTCCCAGGTCGTGGGCAAAGGTGGCCATCCAGACCAGGTGATTGCTTAGCCGATAGAGTTCGGCCAGCAGCACCCGCATGGCCTGCGCTCGCTCCGGGACCTTGATGTCGGCAAGCGTTTCGACAGCCGTAACGTAGGAAAACTCAAGGCAGGCCCCGGCCAGGTAATCATTTCTATCCGTATAGGGGATATACTGATGCCAACTCTGGCGTTCCCCCACTTTTTCGGTCGCCCGGTGATGATAGCCAATCTCGAGATCAAGCGATTTTATCTGCTCGCCATCCAAACCGGCAATGCAGCGCAAAAGCCCGTGAGTGCTCACGTGGTGAGGTCCGATATTGAGGAAAAACTCCCGATCCCCCGTTGGCCCTTTATTGTCGAGCGTCGAGAGTTGCATGCCATCCATCGGCTGGCGTTTTCGAGCGTCTTCGAAGGTATAGGGCGCCATCTCCGTCGCCCTCCCCGGATAGTCTTTCCTTAAAGGGTGGCCTTCCCACCATTCGGGCATGAGGAGCCTGTGAAGATTGGGATGTCCATCGAAGCGGATGCCGAACATGTCGAAGACTTCCCTCTCGTACCAGTTGGCCGAAGGCCAGAGGTCGGTTATAGAGGCCGTGGAAGCAAGCTTTTCGCCGCCCTTGGCCTCCAGACCGGTCTTAATCCTCACGCGAGCGGCGCTCTCAAAACAGAGCAGTTGATAGACGACCGTAAAATCGGGGAAGTTTGCCTCCGGCTGTCTTTTGGAAAGAGCTTCCACAGCCCCGACCTCGCTTGTGCCTTCACACAACCCTTGGTTCCAGACCCTGTCTCTTCTAGCCGATTCATCAATTGCTGTAAGGTCGTCCAAACGTCTATATTTTGAGCTGGATTCGTTTTTTAAGAACCGCAGTACATCCTTAAGGCTTTCACGATCTACTTCGAAGGTGAGCATGTCCGAGCTTTGCGGCGCCAACCGCGCCTTGTTGCCAAATCTTTCGAGCAGTTGGGCGGCTACAGCCCTGTCGCTTTCGCTAAGCACGGCGCGGCGCGCCTGAGGGGTCCACATAAGATCCGAGCGGTTGCCCCAGTGAACAGAGCCGGGTAGAAGCGAAGTGCCCCTTATGGGCGTCCCGGGATATCCCGGCCCGCGCGGGTCTGAAGACTTTGTAACGCCTTCGACCAGGACAGGTTTTTCCGTTCCCTGAGTTCCCCCCCCAAGGTGGAAGACTCTGCGGGCCGGCTTTTCGGACATTATCTTTTCCTGCAAAATCACCAAGCCTTCGAGAAGGGCCTCGGGACGAGGCGGGCATCCCGGAACGTAGACATCTACGGGAATGATCTGGTCGACCCCTTGTACCACGCTGTAGACATCGTACATTCCGCCCGAATTCGAGCAGGACCCCATGGAGATTACCCATTTGGGTTCGGGCATCTGTTCGTAGAGACGCAAAACCACGGGGGCGATTTTTTTAAACACCGTTCCGGAAACTATGAGCAGGTCGGCCTGCCTTGGGGAGGGACGAAGGACCTCGGCGCCAAAGCGCGCCAGATCGTAGCGGGATGTAAAAACGGCGGCTTCCTCGACAAAGCAGCAGGAGAGCCCGAAAAACATGGGCCACAGACTGTACTTGCGCGACCAGTTAATCACCCGGTCGGCTATGCTTACAAATCGGCTCGCCTCTACACCTCTTTCCAATCCAGTCCTCCCTGTTTCCAGATATAGAAAAGCCCTGCAAGCAACAACAGGATAAAAAACGCCATCTGTATAAACCCGGCGACCCCCATCACCCCATAGACGACTGCCCAGGTCAGGATGAAGGCCCCCTCCACATCGAAGATCAAAAAGAAAATAGCAACCTTGTAGAAGGGAACCGGGTAGCGGAAGCGAGCCGATCCTGTCGGAATGATACCGCACTCGTAGGGCCTGGATTTTTCAGCTGTTTTTTTCTTTTCTCCCAGCCAGGCGGCCAGGAAAAGTTGCGAGGCTATAAAAAGCATCACAAAAATTGTGTAAACCACAAGGCTGAAAACCCCTGCATGGGAGGGCGACATAGGCCCTGCAGCTATGGGCTGCATAAAACCTCCTTTGCTGGAAAAGGCACGGGAGCTAATCTAACAACTATTCATGCAACGGTAAATAGCCCTGTTCGAATTAGCCCGGGAAAAGCCTACGCGGGAAGCCTGACCCGCAGATGATAGAGCTTAACTGCTGCTGGATGGAGGCAGAATAGGGGCAAGGGAAGAAAATGGGCAAAGGTGCTGCCCTAAAGGCTCCTCATTGGCCTATGGCCGTGTCTGAGGGGCTCTGTTCGATTCTGCCCGATTTTCTACGACCACCCTTGTTCCGAATTCGCCTATCACCCGTGCCGGTTCTGATTGTAGCAGACGGGAAACGTTCTGCTCTTGAGTGACATCGTAGATAAAGGCCACGTTATCTCCCGATTTCCACAGCTTCAAAAACTCCTTCACACTAAGCAGCCTTTTATCCCGGTCCCAGCCCAGGGAAGGATCTTTTAAATCCGGATCTTTTAGCACATAAACCTTGCAGCCGCTGTAGAAGACCATTCCGCTTATCCACTGGTATTCATGGGGTTCTCTAATAACGATCGCCGTAACGGGTCCGGCTTTCTTTAAAATTTGCACAACCGGGGCGCTCGATTCAAAAGGCACCATCAGTTCAAAGCCCCAGTTAGACATTATAAAGATAGGGACCATGATAAGGATCATGAGAGCCAGACCCAAACGCGGGCGCGACTTGAGCAGGGCCGCCGAAGCTGCAAAAACAAAGACTGCGGCGAATGCCAGGACCACCACGGTCGGGATGCGCATTCGCTGCACAACCGCGATTTGGGCCGAAACTCCCGACCAACCCGAATAGGGCCACCAGGTTTCCAGAAATTTGAATATATCCACCTTGGCAGGACCAAGAATCACCCATGCGGCAGCCGCGCCGACAAGAAGTATTGCGGCTGTAATACCCAAAGCCATGGACATGTAGCGTCGAATGGCCCCGTTTTGTTCCTTAAATGCCTCATCCCAAAGCTTTCCGATCAGGAGCGCAAAAGCCGGGATCGCCGGAAGGGAGTAATATTCCAGGCGGTCGTGGGAAGCGGTAAACAGTCCCACAATGAATAAGAACCATATGCAGATAAGAAGTTCGTTTCCCTGTATCCACCTGTTTTGGCGGATTCGGCCAAAAGCCCCGAGTACCGCCTGGGGCAAAAGACCTATCCACGGGAAGGTCCAAAGTCCGGTGAATAGAAGAAAAAGGGGCGCGGAGAGAAATTCGTCTCTTGGCCAGCGGTTTCCCGCAAAACGTTGGAAGTTTTCCCGTACAATGTAGCACCAGAGAAAATGAGGGTTGGCCATGGCAGCCAGTATATGCCAGGGAAAAACTATTGCGCATGTTACCAGGAGCCCCGCGGCGGTCCTCCAGCATAAAAAGCTTTTCCATCTACCGGTTGCGATCGCGTGAAGGCCTATAATGACGATGGGCAATCCGAAGCCGTATAGCGACTTGGTGAGGCCTGCCAGACCGAAACAGGCAAACATGACCATCATCCACCAAAAGCCGTATTTGTTCTTTTCCACAATCGCCTTGAGGTAAGCTAAAATGGCCAGGGAGGTCCAAAAACAGAGCAGAATATCGGGGCTTACCGCAACCACTCGGCAATAGAGATAGGGCCCCGCGCAGGTGCTGAATACCAGCGCGCTCAACCACCCCGCGCGTTTTCCATAAATCGAGGTTCCGATACCGCCTACGACAAGGATGGTAAAACAGATCGCGAAAACGGGCCAAATCCTGGCAGCCGCGATTGTATGGCCTAAAACACGCAAACTGATGGCGTTTAGCCAATAGAGCAGGGGAGGCTTGTCGAAATGCGCCACGCCGTCCAGACGGGGTGTGACCCAATCGCCGGTACGCAGCATTTCCCCGGCTATCTGGGGATACATCGCGTCATTATCGCACAGGGCGAGGCTTCTCACGCCGATCAGGTAAAAAGGAAGGCTGATTAAAAAGACCCACAGTACGGGATGGCCTAGCACCGACAGATAATTTTTTAGTGATGAAGACGCACTTTGCCTAAAATCCTGCGCAGCGTCAACGTGGCATTTTAGCACCGCAAATATCCTGTTTGATCTCGATTGATCCGACTCTTGACAGCGATCGTTCGCGCTTGCAGCCGGCTCTTTTTAGTATGAATAGAACGGGCACTTTACACAAACAACATTTTGAGGTCAATCCAGATATTGTCTCTAAAAATATCGGGTTGGCCCTGAAAGCCGATGTCCGGTGATGTCGAGAGCGCAGGCGCGCTTGGTGGCGTGAGGCTTATGCACTTTTTATTTGCACTGGCGAGACTCTGTTATATATCATCAGCCCCCTTGCGGGGGTGGCCTAGATACTCTCTTCGGACGTAGTGGCCGGGCATGCGGCCCGGTGCTTCCAACTCCGGTGCAATTCCTTTGATGAGGCGATTTTTAAACAACTATGGAGCAATTCAGGCAAATAATTGAGCTCGAAGAAGCAAGGCTCGCCCAAATGGGCCGCAGTATGCGGGAGACCCTTGCCCGGGAAGAGTTGGATCGGCAGAAAAAGGACCGGGAGATAGCGGAGCTAAAACGTCAAAAGATAGATGCGCCCGGGTGGAGGGAAAAGAGGGAAATCGATGAGGTAATCGAGCGCAGCCGGGCTCAGTATGCCATGAGGCAGTATCAGGACGCTCAAGTCTTAAGCAACCCTTATTTCGCTGTGCTCGAACTTGCAGACGACGATCTTGGAGATCTCGCCTATTGTCTGGGACGCCGGTCTTTTTTTGACTCAAACGGCAAAGCTATTGTGATTGACTGGCGCGAAGCGCCCATTTCGAGGCTCTACTACGAATACGAAGCTGGGGAACTCTACGAAGAGGAGATCCGGGGACGCGACCGTTCGGGCGAAGTGCGAAACAAACGCCAGGTGGATACTTCCGGCGGGCAACTGCAAAAGATAATGGAAAAAGGGACTCTTCTGGTGCGCGGCCAGGACGGGACCTGGAGACGTGCCGACCAAACGGGCGAGGCAGCGCGCAAGGAAGAAAAAGCAGATCATCGCCTCCCCGAAATAACCGCTCTCATAAGCTCGGATCAGTTTAGGGCCATTACGCATCCGGAATCGAGCACGGTTTTGCTTCAAGGCGGCGCAGGCAGCGGTAAAACCACTGTGGGGCTGCACCGCGTAGCCTATCTTGCCTACCAGGACGCGGAGCGTTTTAAACCCGGCCGCATCCTGGTTGTCATGTTCAACAGGGCTCTTCAAAACTATATCTCGCGAATCCTGCCCGAACTCGGGATTGGCCCGGGCGTTCAGGTGGAAACCTATCACGGCTGGGCCGGAAAACTCTTTCGCGCCTGCGGAGCACATCTTTCCTACAGCTCAGAGGTTATGGACTCGGATGTGGCGCGAATTAAAAAGCATCCAAGGCTTCTGGAACTAGTGGATCGCTACCTGGATAAACTGCTGAAAAAATCGTGTAACTGGTTAATCGAACAAGTTGGTTCCGGAACGGATCTGGAACTGGAGGCTCTAAGGGGTAAACTCGATGGACTCAGCCGCTTCGAAGACCTCGTAAAGCTGGTAAATACCGACCCGGTTTTTGCCAAAACCGTTTTGACCCACTCGCGAACATCCCTTAAAGATCGTCTTCTGGCACGCTTTAACAACCATGCCGCCGACCTTCACGCACTCCTTACAGACCGGGAGCTTCTGGAAGAAACATTAGGGGGCGGCGTCGACATGGAAGAAGGCGCGGTTGATCGGCTGATCCAATGGCAGGAAAATCTTCGCAACCGGAACAGGATGGACTTTTCGGATACCGGAATTCTCCTGTGGCTGTTGCAGCGAAAAGGAGTCGCCGGAGCCAGGCCCGGTTATGCCCACATCATGGTGGATGAGGCGCAGGATTTAAGCCAGATCGAGCTGGCGACACTCCTTCACGCGGCAGATGAGCGCCGTTCGATCACCATCTGCGGCGACATGGCCCAGAAAATAAAGGGGGAAGTATCTTTTGAGTCCGGGGAAGGATTCGCCGGCTTTGTAAGGGCCAGGCAGCAGCAAACCGATGCCCGGACTTGTAACTCGGATACCCTGGTTGTGGGTTTTCGGGCAACTCGGCAGATAATGGAGCTGGCCTGGCATGTCCTGGGGCAAAAACCTTCCATGGCGGTGCCTCGCACCGGACAACCCGTTAAAATCATTTCCACCCGGGGCCCGGATCACACCTTATCCACGGCAAAGACAATTCTGGAAGATCACCTCGGCAAACACCCCAAAGCTCTCATCGCCGTGGTTGTCCGCTACAAAGCCGACGCCGATCGGGTATTTGAAGGGTTAAAAAGGTTGGGTCTTCTGCAACTGCGCCGCCATGAACGTGACGACTTTTCTTTTCAGCCGGGCATCGTTGTCACAAACGCCCACCAGGTGAAGGGGCTGGAATTTTCCGCCGTTATGATGGTAAATCCTTCCAGCGGCCAATACCGCGACGACCATGCGAGTCGTATGCTTATGCATGTGGTGATCACCAGGGCCGCGGACCATTTGTGGATAGTTGGCCATCAACCGATGGCCTATGGGTTGGACTCCTACGACAGTCTCCAGATTGCCCGGCCAGGCGATCCCTCCGATTTGCCCACAAGCCGTTCCATGTAAAAAAAGAGGGCGATAAATTAAAGCGCCACTGGATATATCGCCTAAAGTTGCCCCAAGGTGACCTTGCGGGCCTTATCAATTGACATATTTCGAAAAAGTTGTTATTTACGAACATCTGGGAATGCAAGGCTGCCAGAGGCTTACAAGGGCGCCACAAGGCGCCCTTAATTTTTTTCGATCTTCGCTTTCAGAGGCTGGCACGGACATGGGACTGGTCGACGGTCGCGTTATAATGGAAGCTGGGGACGTTGAGGCCGCGCTCGAACGCCTCTCCACAGAGATCATCGCATCCAGCAGGGACCCACGAAGGCTTGCCCTTGTGGGAATTCACACCGGCGGCGTCTTTCTGGCCAACAGGATTGCCACTATAATATCGGGCAGGCTGGGCATTGCCGTGCCCCTTGGTTCGATCGACATCACTCTCTATAGAGACGACTGGACCCGCATGCACACGCAGCCCGTGCTCAAGGGAACCAATCTGCCCTTTCGCATTGACGACCTGGAGGTCGTGCTGATCGACGATGTGCTCTTTACCGGAAGGACCGTGCGAGCCGCTCTGGACGCACTGATCGACTACGGTCGCCCGATAAGGGTGCAGGTAGCGGTGCTGGTCGACAGGGACCACAGGGAACTGCCCATTTGCAGCCAGTTCGTGGGCATAGCTCTGGAAACCAGCCCCGAGGAGCAGGTGAACGTTTTGCTTGCTGAAAAGGATGGCGTGGACAAGGTTATCATAGAAGGACCCAAAAATAATGCTTCGCCTTTGGTTAACTCTCGAGGCCTGTAGAAGCCAATTTTAGTCTTGATTGAATTTAGAGCTTACAACTCAGAGCTTTTTGTGCTAAACACTTTTTCCCGAGCGGGAGTAGCTCAGTTGGCTAGAGCGTCAGCCTTCCAAGCTGAGGGTCGCGGGTTCGAAGCCCGTCTCCCGCTCCAATAAAATCAATAGCCTAGGGCAAATCCAATCTCTTTACGTGCACCGCCCCCCACAATATCTCCCACATCCAAGATGAATTTAGCGCCCGCCGCCGCAATCGAAAGTTGCACGAGCGAGCGAACTGTCAAGGCCAAGCACGTTCCGGGTGCTCTCGGCGAGGCGCGCGGTCGCAGCCTTGACAGCTCGTTCTTGCTCGTGCAGGCCGGGAACCAACGACGGCGAGGGGAGCGCGACTTTTCGCTCCGGCTCGGAGAGCTGTTTTGGAGGGCAATCCCTGAACTACTGCTGTGGAACATAAAGATGTGTTTATCCGGTTCTCTATTTTACCACCCGAAATACGTGCCCTTCACCGTGGCCACAGTTGAAATCCAAGTCCGGACAATCCTCCAACACGCATGGGCTGAAATTGAGCACGATATCCAGTAAAAGTCGTCATCTGTTATACCAACAAAGATACGTCGGAGATTCACTGCGCTGGTTGGCATGCTGGAAATGGCCGATCGAGAGTTTCAGGCCATACAAGATGAGGACAAACGGGTGACAGAGGAGGCCCGTTCTAATTCTATTCTGATCAAGACTGGTTCCGATCATCGCAACTGGAGCGCCCAGGTAGGCTCCAGAGCGAAGGTATTGTGATACAAGATTACGATCCGACGGCCGATTAAATCGAGGGTGAAACCAAGGGCATTGAAAAGCAAATTGGGTGACGCGTATAGCTATGAAGGCTTTGTGCGAACGATGATGAAGCCCCTCGCCAATTAGGTTCAAGGGGCTCCGCCATGATAACGCCCGTGGCGTGATCAGCCCGTAGGGCGACTGGAGTTTTCCCACTCCCCCTGAAGCTTCGCGTCTATGCTCCCCTGAGGTTGGTAAATCTTCGGACAACGACGGCATAAGCGTTCTTACTCGCAACCGTCACAAAATAATGGTGCTGCTCTGAGCCTCTGACAGTTTGCCATTTGCCAGGCTTCCGGCACTCAATCAGGACTTGGTCGCCCTCAATAGCATCGCCGGTGGCCCTACGGACCTGATGTTCCTTTCTTCTAATCGACTCCGTCAATTTTCCCCTCCTGCTCAAGCTGTTCGCATGCCTGGACAATCAGCGGCAACGGCAGATCCAAGGCGCTCACAAGGTCCACGTAGTCGATAGTTTCTCCATGGTGCTGCTCGAAATATTCCTTGATGATGATTTTTGTCGTCTCCATGCTGGGCAGATATCGCTTTTCAATCTTCTCGGCTTCCGATCCGTTCATAATCAATCCCTTGCATTCTCAAAGCTGATGACCTTTCCGGTTGCGCCGCTGATCGGACGGTATCTGCCCCTCCGGGAAATTGATGACTTCTCAGGCCGCAGCTTCTCCCGGCATTTTATAAACAGGAGCGCTGCGGACAGGTTCGCCCGGATTTTCCAACATGGCCTCGATGGCCTCGACCGTGGAAACCGAGAGCAACACATCACCGCAAACGGAGCAAACCTCGGCGGGTACGTTCTCGATCACGATCACGCGTTCGTGATGCTTAACCGTATGCAAAATGTGTTTCTTTTCGTATTCTCCGGGGCAGGAACTGATAGAACACTTTGTCATTGCTTCATCCTTCTTTTAAAAGCGGTTTCCCATTTGGGAGGCTTAGGCTCGTATGTAGTAATGATAATCGCCTCCGGGTATCCGTATGTGCAGACCGTATGTAAATAGCGGCCGTTTTTCGTTTTGCCGCACACAAGACAGCACGCGCCGCGCTTGTGGTCCGGGTAATCCTCGAGAAGAATGCAATCAGCCAGACTGCTAAGCAGTTCGGATGTCGTAATGTCTTCTTCAACCATCTCCTGGTGGGCGTGGATGGTAAACTTTAGGGCCCGGTCCCCGGCAAGCGCCCGGATGACCATCTCGATTCGCGCCTTGTCACTCTGAGTCATGCGCCGGTCCGTTGGTTAAGCTGTATCACTTCCTCTCCTCCCCCGTTCATCGCCTGCTCCATGATGCTCCCGGCCAAGTCGAAAGCCCTCCGTAATGCCTCATCTGCGGGCTTTTATGTGTCAAAAGTTTCTGCAGGGTGTACATCTCCACTTCTTCGCTCGAAGCCAGCATTGAGGCGTAAACGTGCCGGTGGCCGTGAAGCGCCCGGAAATCTTTGGGCAGTCCGGCACGTTGCTTTATCTTGTTCAATTGCTTCCTGATATCCGTCCGTTGTCGCCCCCCTCCGCGGCCGGGGAGTACGTATTCGCTACTGTCGAGTCGAGGATGGGACAAGAGAAGTTCCCTTGCAGGGCCGTTCAAGGGTATTTTTTGGTCAACACCCCCTCTGGGGTTGCGCAGGCAAAGGAAACAGCGTTCGAAGTCGATGTCTTTCCACTCCAGCCGGAACATTTCACCGCGTCTCATGCCTGTATAGAGCGCAAGCTTCATCATATCGCCGGCTTGAACGTGCTCATCCGCTTCAATGGCCTGGAGAAGCCGGTTAAATTGATCGGGCGTCAGGTCTTCCGTCTTCCCGTTATTCAGGCGCGGCATCTCGATATTGAACTTCAACGGTGTGCTTATCCCTCTGTTTGCGCCGAAGTTTACGATGCGTTTCAGAAGAACCAGAACTGCTTCACAGTCTGCAGTGATTTTGACTTTGAGAGCCTGATTCTAAGCCTGTCAACATCGAGCTTGACGATTTCGTGAGGCTCCTTATCGGCGATGGTCGCCAAGTATTTGAAATTGGAAAGGTCGGTTTTCAAAGTCCGATAAGACCTCTTCTGATTTTTATACTCCTGCCAAAGCCGGGCAATCTTATAGCGTCCGGCTTCCGCTTCTTTTGCGGCCCGTTCCGTCTCCCTGCGCTCGTCGTTGGTTGGCTCTTTTCTCTTCATCCTGTCTGAACGGATACTTAGATGCCTTTGCCGGGGGCATATAGTCCTGGAACTGCCTTCCAGCTTTTTTCTCGATCATCTCTTCCCCGCGCCGGTAGCGGATGTAACAGGCCTTTTCCATTTTCCCGTCGGGCCCTGTCGCCTCGATGAAATAGACCCCGGGCTATTTTGTCTTGAACCTTCGCTGTTTCGGCACGGCGCCAATCCTTTCCCTCTGGAAAACCGAGGTTTTTGTCCCCCACGCTATCTCCCACATACAAGCAATATTTTATGTTAAAAAAAGGGAAAGTCAAGGAAACGTGGATTGGCTAAAATGGCTTTCAGAGCGGATATTATGGACAGATGAGGAAATATGGGTAAATATATCCTGCCAGCCTTCCGAGCTGAGGGTCGCGGGTTCGAAGCCCGTCTCCCGCTCCACTTCCACCAAAAATCTCTCTAAATTGCTTGCGGGTCCTGCTCCCCGTTCCAATTTAACTCAATTTAAGAAAATCCGGGCCGTTTCTTTTCTGTTTAGCTTCCCGGATCCGTATAGACCGTTTATATTTTGCGTCTTCGCGTCTTCGCGTCTTCGCGTCTTCGCGCGATGAAATATTTTCAAAGAGTTCGCCGATCTTTTCCCCGGCCTTTTAGCTCGTGTTTTTCAGTGGCTCGATTTTGATTGTTCCAGAGGCTCATATCATATAGATTGCCCACAATCGCGAATCTAAAAAGGTCAAAGTTGTGAGAGCAGCAAAGTGGATCGGTACGTACGGCAACAGGCGGGTTTTGTGCCTTGTCGGTCTTGGTTTTTCCTCCGGCCTTCCACTGGCGCTTACCGCTTCGACCCTTCAGGCCTGGCTCGTAACCGAAAAAGTCGATCTTTCCGTAATCGGCATGTTTTCCCTGGTAAGCTTGCCCTATACCCTTAAAGTTCTCTGGTCGCCCCTAATGGACAGGTTTTCCCCCCCGTGGCTTGGAAGAAGGCGGGGGTGGATTGTTGCTATCCAGGCGCTGCTTGCCCTTTCGATTTTTCTTCTCGGACGCTGCTCACCGGTTGCCTTGCCTTTTCTGGTGGGTTTTGCGGCCTTGATCACCGCTTTTTTAAGCGCCAGTCAGGATATAGTGATCGATGCCTACAGAACCGACGTGCTGCGGGAAGACGAGCTTGGGCCTGGGGCTGCGGCCGGAGCTGTGGGCTACAGATGCGCAATGCTTGTCTCTGGGGCCCTTGCTCTCATTTTATCCGATCACATGCCGTGGCGAAGTGTCTATAGCCTCATGGCGGCTGTAATGCTGGTTAGCACCTGCTTTACGCTCTGGGCGCCGGAGCCCGAGGTGAGGGTGGTGCCTCCCAAAAGTTTAAAAGAAGCTGTCTGGGGGCCTCTTGTCAGCTACTTTAAACGCTCCGGGGCTGTCGAAGTGTTGTTTTTCATCATGATCTACAAACTCGGCAGTGTAATGGCCGGGACCATGACAATGCCCTTTTTGCTCAATATCGGTTTTACTCGAACGGATGTGGGCATGGTCAATAAGGTCTTCGGCCTTCTTAGCGCTATCGTCGGGACTTTGATAGGTGGTAGAATAATATCGGCAATCGGCATAAATCGTTCCCTTTGGGTTTTCGGTTTTGCCCAGGCTTTGTCCAATTTTTCCTTTACCGCCCTGGCGATTATAGGAAAAAGCTTTCCAGCGCTTGTCGTAGCCATTGGCGTTGAAAATATCTTCGGCGGGATGGGTGACGCGGCATTTATCGCTTTTTTCATGAGCCTTTGCGATAAGCGCTTCACGGCCACCCAATACGCGCTGCTGACTAGCTTTATGGCCGTTGACAGGGTTGTGGCGGGTGCTCCCATGGGGGTAGCGGCCAAGGCCGTGGGGTGGCCCATTTATTTCTCTCTTAGCGTTCTTGCCGCCATCGCGGGCTTGGCGCTTCTTACCCGATTTGCCCCATGGAATGGCGGCGGAAGGGCTGCGGTGGCCATGGGCAGTGATTAGCGGCCTGTTTTGGACGAGAAAAAAACTTGGTTTTTAAATCGCATTTTTGCTAAGCTTCGGCACTTGGATCTTTGAGCGAGAAGGAAGTTTTACATATCGTGATCGGCTGGTTTAAAAAGAAGAAAAATGGAAATTCGGAGACGTTTCGAAGGGACCCCTACGGTTTTTCGATTAAGATTAAACCTAGATTTCCCTTGCAGAAATGGTTCGAGCGGGTGGCGGGCCATGTGAGCGTTCCCGAGGATCGCCAGGAGTCGCTGCGCCGGCTTTGCGGCAAGGGTGTCGTTGTCTACACTATTAAAGAACCCTCGCAGATCGACTTCGTCTATATCAGTATGAGGCTGCAGCAACTGGGGTTGCCTGCGCCCGTGTTCATGTTCGATCAACGCCCTTACCCCTGGCAGCCGCGATGGTATGCCCTAAAGACTCTGGTGAAACACTTCATTCACCTCCTGCGCCAGGGCTGTTTCCCCGATCCCTATGCCGGAGGCTATTATGCCGAAAAAATTAATAGCGGCAACTGCGGGCTTTTCCCCCTTGTGGGGAAGCGGGGCTATTATCGCAGTACGGTCCTGGTCGGAAACGATCCCCTCGAGCACCTCATAGATATCCAGAAGAGTTGTGATAAACCCATCTATATCGTTCCTGTCGTGGTCCTCTATAACAGGCGCCCGGAGGGGCGGCACCGGTGGGGGCCCCTTGAGATGTTTTTGGGACACAGGAAGCCTTTTGGTTTCCTGCGCAAAATGGCCTCTTTTATCCGGGGTAATCCCTATGCGGTCATGGAAACCGGTGAGCCTTTAAACATTCGGGAAATTTTGCCGGAACTCTCTCAAGAACCCTGGCAGAGGCGAAAACAGATTTTTGAGCTCAGGCGCTCCCTTATCGATTCGGTTGATGAAATAAAAAGGGCCGTGGTTGGTCCCATTATTAAGAGCAAGCTCGAGATGAAGGAGATAATCCTCCATCATCCAAAACTTGAGGCTATGATGGAAAGGCGCGCCCGGACCTCTTCGCAGCAAATTTGGAAAGTGCGCATGGAGGCCGACAGCTACCTGGAAGAAATCGCGGCCAACTACTCGGTAACTTTCATCCAGATAGCTTCCAAGGTTTTCCACTGGGTTTGGAATAACCTCTTCGACGGCGTCGAACTCGATTCTGAGAGCCTGCAGGTGGTCAAACGAGCGGCCAGAAACAATACGCTCGTCTATATTCCCAGTCATAAAAGCCACATGGATTACCTGCTGTTCTCACAGCTGCTCTACTCAAATAATCTCTACCCGCCCTTTATAGCCGCGGGTAAAAATCTTGCATTCTGGCCTCTGGGTCCGATTTTTCGCAGGGGCGGCGCTTTCTTTATCCGGCGAGCTTTCAAGGGGAAATTCTACGCCGAGGTCTTCTCTCTCTATGTCAAAACCATGGTGCAGTTGGGCCACAATATCGAGTATTTCATAGAGGGCGGGCGGAGCCGAACGGGCAAGTTGGTTTTGCCAAAACTGGGATTGCTCACCATTCTTATCCAGGCGGTCGAACAGGGCTATTGCGAGGATTTGGTCTTTGTGCCCGCATCCATCTGCTATGACCGCATACCCGAGGCTGAGTCCTATTTAAATGAAGTTATCGGAAATCCTAAAGAAGAGGAAAACCTTGGGCAGTTGGTTAAAGTGCGCCGTATCATGCGCAAGCACTACGGGCGCGCATACATAAAGTTTGCCCAACCGATTTCTCTCAGGCGCTACCTTGAGAGCCAGCATCACGATATCGGCAGCATGCGGCCCAAGGAACGCCATGCCATGTACCGCAATTTCGCCTATCGCATCATAAACTGCATAAACGAGGAATCTGTCGTTACGCCTTTCGCCCTGGCGGCGGCGGCGATGCTGGCCTTGCCTCACCACGGGATCTCAAAGGGTGAATTCCTCGAGATATCGCAGACATTTCACGATTTTATCGCAGCCCGCGGCGCCGGTCTTTCAAAGACTATGAAAAATCTTGGCGCAAGCCTGCAGGAATCGCTGCGAACTATGGAGCGCAATAAGTTCATCGGGAAGCTAAAGGATGAAGACGATGATCTCGAGGAAGAGGTTTTTACCCTAGAAGATACAAAAAGATTGGCTTTGGAGTATTACAAAAACAACATCATCCACTTCCTGCTTCCCGCCGCCTATGTGGCGACTTCCATTCTTGCCCAGCAGACCTTCCGCTTCAGCGTTAGCCAGACACTTGAAGATGTAATTTTTATGAAAAACTTCTTCAAGTTCGAATTTGTCTACGATAATGAATTGAGCGACGAAAAGCTCGTCGGCAATGTGATCGATATCTTTGAGAGGCTTGAGTTCCTCAATCGCATCGGCGAGGGGGGGGATCAGCCGTTTATCCTGGCCCACAGCGGTCTGCGGGCCTGCCATGCCTTTCACGGCCTGCTCAGAAATTATTTTGAGGGCTATTGGCTGGTGTTGCGTGGTCTTCGCTATCTTCAGAAAAACAGCTTTTCGGAAAAAGATTTCATGAAGAAGCTTTTGAGCTTGGGGCAGAAGGCCCTGAAGTTGGGGCTTGTCGAAAGGCCCGAATGCGTTTCGAAGATAACCTTCGATAACGCTTTGAAGCTCTACGTCGAAAAGAACATAATCATAAAGAGCGTGGGCGCGGAAAAAGAAAATGAGGAACAGTTGCGCCCGGGCCCCGAAAGCCGAGCCTCTTTGCAGCTCTACAGCAAACAGATAAGCCGGTTTTTGCGATCGCCGCATTTTGCCCTGCAATAAGGGAACTGGTGGGCGGCCAACGCTCGCTTCCAAAGATAACCGAGGAGGAATTGGGATGGATATATCCGTTCATTTGCTTGACCCGTCGAAAAGGCACGCAAAGCCTGTTGACGAAAAAAATCTCGTGTTCGGCCGGGTCTTCACCGATCATATGTTCAAGGTCGATTTCCAAGAGGACAAGGGGTGGCATGATGCCCGCATCGTGCCCTACGCGCCCCTAAACCTCGATCCCGCCGCGATGGTGCTCCATTATGGGCAGGGCATATTTGAAGGCCTTAAAGCCTACAGACGTTCCAACGGCGAAATCTGGCTCTTCAGGGCAGGGCACAATTGCGAGCGGTTAAACCGTTCGGCAAAAAGGATGTGTATGCCTGAAATCGACCCAGTCTTTCAAATGCAGGCCATCGAAAAACTCGTAGCCGCCGACAGGGACTGGGTACCCCACAGCCTGGGCTCCTCGCTCTACATAAGGCCTACCATGATAGCTGTTGAACCGCACCTCGGGGTGCGTCCCGCCAGCGAATATCTCTACTTTATCATCACCGGCCCCGTTGCGGCTTATTATGCCGAAGGGTTTAACCCCGTAAAGATATATGTGGACGAAGAATACGTGCGCACTGTTCGTGGCGGACTGGGCGATGCGAAGACCATGGCAAACTATGCTTCAAGCCTCTATGCGGCCGAGATAGCCAAGAAGAAGGGCTACACCCAGGTGCTGTGGCTCGATGGCGTCGAGAGACGCTATATCGATGAGGTGGGAACGAGCAACATCTTTTTCCGGATTGGCGACGAACTTGTGACTCCGCCTCTTTGCGGTTCGATTCTCCCGGGCATTACCCGCGACTCCGTCATTATGCTGGCAAGGTACTGGGGTATCACCGTTACCGAACGGCGCATCACAATTGATGAAGTTATTGAAAAAGCCCGCTCAGGGGAGCTCAAGGAAATTTTTGCCTCCGGCACTGCCGCCGTTATTTCCCCGGTTGGAGAAATTTGCTACCGCGACAAGACCTGTAAGATTTCCGATGGAGCCGTCGGTGAGTTGGCGCATAGACTCTACGATGAGATTTTGGGCATTCAGTACGGTCAAAGGAAAGATATATTCGGTTGGATGAAACGCGTCGAAGTCTGATAGCTTAGGAGGCGGCAAAGTGCTCTTGCTTGCAATTTACGGATCGCCCAGGAAAAACGGCAACACCGATCTCATGACCGACAGCTTCATCGAAGGGGCTCTGTCTATTCCCGGGGTCAGCCTGGAAAAAATTTACATAAGGGACCTCGCGATTTCGGGCTGCCTTGGCTGCGGCTATTGCGACAAGCATGGTGCCTGTGTGCAAAAAGACGACATGCAAAACGTTTACCCTCTTTTGGAAAAGGCCGAAAGGATCGTTTTCGCCAGTCCCATATACTTTTACTCCATAAGCGGTCAGGCCAAGCTTTTTGTCGATCGCACCCAGGCCCTTTTTATGAAAAAACAGCTGGGCCGGTCTCACGGCACCTATGCTCCCGCCTCAGTTGCAAGAAAAGGACTTTTCCTGTGCGCGGGCGCAACCCGCGGCAAAAAGCTCTTTGATTGTCCGGTCTTGACCGCCAGATACTTCTTTGATGCTATCGACGTCGAATACGAAGGAGAACTCTGTTTTAGGGAGCTGGATGAAAAGGGGGCCGTTCGTGCCCACCCCTCCGCCCTCGAGGATTGCAAACGCCGTGGGGCGGCCTTTATCTCCTCCGGCCCATAAGTGTGGAATCAAGCTGTTTATCCCCGCTGCCGGGAGATGCCGACAGTACGGCTCGATTCTATCATGTGTTTTTTCACAACCGCCAGCGCTTCTGAGGCGCTCCATTTTTCCCAACAAGTGAATCTCTCCGGTTACAAATCGGTGTAACCTGCATTGCCCACTTTCCTCCTGATACTTACTTCCTATATCGGCGTTTTATTGAAGATTCGATTCGTTCCACGTGTGGAATGAATCGTGCTTGATGTCCTCATGAACCCACGTGGAGTCGATTCAACAGAACGGAGTTTTCCGGTATGGATGACGTGGTTGCCAGGATCATGGAGATTGAAAGGCAGTGCCGCGCGGAAGTGGAACAGGCTGAGCTTGAGTGCGCAAAAAGGATCGACGCCTATAAGCGGCTTCTTGAAGAAAAAAGAGTTGCTGAACACACTCGGATTCTAAGCTCTGAAAATAGCAGATTGACGCAGGCGCTCGAAGAAGCGAAAAAACGGGCTGAGGCTGCTTCCCTTGCTTTCAGGATGGATAGCGAAACTCTTTTTAACGACCCCGCTCTTAAAAAGAAGGCTAAAAGAAAGATAATCTCCATCCTGCTCGGGAAATGAGGGTGCGGTATGCGAAACTATGCCGACGAAGCAAACCTGCATGTCCGTATTTACGCAATGAGAGGCCGACTCCTTTCAAGGGGAGACTATGCCCGCAGGGTCAGGGAGCAGGCGCCCGAATTTTTGGGTATCTCCGGTGAGCAGGAACCGACCTCATTTAAACGGGCTGTTTTCAGGGAGCAGATCGCTCCCGTAATCCCCCTTGTCGAGGCATACGAGCGGTATACCCCGCTTTTTGTCGCCTTTCTTCGCCAATACGAGGCGCGAAATGCAAAGCTTCTCCTGGCCAGGGCATTCGGTAAGCAGAGCCTTGCGCTCTGGTACGATATCTTTCCCTTCGCTGTCCTGCACGATGATCTGCTCGAAAAAAAACTCTCTCCCGATGACCTAAGAGCGCTTCTGGCACACACATATCTGGCCCACGATTTAAAGGATATCTCAAATTACAGACAAACCGCTATCCACCTGGAAGTCTCCGCGGCCTTAAATCTCTATCGCGCCGCTACATCACTTTCCGCTCGCGGCCAAAAGGAATTTCAGGACATTTTGCTCCAACGAATCGCCGTACTGACAGCGATTTGGTCCTTGCGGCTTAGAGAGCACTACCAGTGGAGTGAAGAAAAGATCCGGCTCTATAGGGAGGAGTTCCATGATCTTTTCGGGTTACACGCCTCTTCCGGTATGAGCAGAGAGCAGCGGAGCCTAAACGACTCTATCGAGCGATTGCGTAAACTCGGCGGCGAAAGGCCACCCTCCCTGGCCGATATCGAGCACTACCTGGAGAGAAAGTACTACGCGAGGGTTTCAGCCATGTTTCACAGAGATTTTCACTCCCTGTACTGCGTTGTAGCCTATCTGTGGCTTTTGTTCTATCAGGTGAAGAACCTGTTTTGCATAATCGATGCTAAGAGATTCGGCCTATCCGCGGAGCGGGTCCTCGATAGAATCATCTGCGATGCCTGAGGGGGAGCGATGTTTGCAAAATCGGACATCCGAAAGATAACCATCGCCGTTGAGAAGGATTTTTACACCGAAGTCTATCTGGCCTTGGGGCAGGCCGGCATAATTCATCTGGCTCGCCCTGATGCAATAAATTCCATGTCCGATGCCAGTCTTGCAAAAGTGGAGGCGCTCACAAGGGAGATTCTATCCAGCGTCGGGTATATACTAAACGCCCTGCTTATCGCTTCGGAAGAACCGGGCGCATCGACCGCGCTTGCCTTAACAGATGAGGATACAGCTTTTGTAGCCGGGACTAAAAGAATCGTCGATCGCGCAATGAGGCTTATCACAACGATTCGGGCACAATCGGATGCGCTTTCCCGGCGCATCGAACAGGCCGAGGCCTTGGGCCTAATGGGTATCGAGCCTGCTGCAATCGGTGGGGCGCGGTTTATTGAGACCATTTTTGGAACGGTTGGCATAACCGATTGGGATGTGCCTTCTTCACGGCGATTTCTGATCAGGAGGGCCGGTAGATACGTTTTGGGCGTTTGCCTGCCGGAGGATCTTCCGAAACTGATCCAATTTGTTAACGGTTATGAGTTCACCGACCTGTCCGGCGAGCTTGGTCCGGTTTCCCTGGAAGCTTTGAGAAGCCGTGCGGAGGACCTCAAGCGGCGAAGCGGGATTATCGCCGGCTATATCGACCGCCTCAAAGAGCAAAAAGGGCCGCTTCTAAAAAAGCTCCACAGCGCCTGTCTTACTCAGGATAAGATACTGAAGGCCGTGCGCATGTCCCTCATCTCCAGCAACACAATGATCCTGTCGGGATGGATGGACATAAACGACAGGGAACGGCTGGCCGAAATTTTAGAGAGGGTTTGCGGCAAGCGGTTCATTATCTCCGAGCACAAAGAGCCAAATGCCCCAGTTCGTCTTAGGAACATCAGGTTATTTAAGCCTTTCGAGTTCCTTGTAAAAATCATGGGCATGCCGTCCAATGCCGAGATCGATCCCACCCCCCTTACCGCGATCACTTTCGTCCTGATGTTTGGTCTCATGTTCGGCGATTTCGGCCAGGGGCTCGTGCTCATGCTGGCCGGGATGATCCTAAAAAGGATCGGGGCGAAAAAATCGCAAGACTGGCCGACGCAGGCCGGAGCCGTGTTGGTAGCCTGCGGGTTTTGCGCCGCCGCGTGCGGACTCCTCTACGGCAGCACGTTTTCAAGCGAGCATATTATACCGGCCCTCTGGTTCAACCCCTTGAACGATATGACTCGCCTGTTTTCGATGACCATTCTGATGGGGGTCCTCGTCATCATGACCGGTCTTCTGGTTAATATCCTAAACTGTTTTCTCAATGGCGATCCTGCCGAAGCCCTCCTTGAAAAACACGGGCTCGCCATACTGGCCCTCTATGCCGCCGTCGTGTTTTTTACCTTGAGGTATGAGAGAAACGCCCGCTTTCCCACCTGGTGGGAAATAAGCATCTTTATAGTCCTCCCCTTGATTCTTTTCTCACTAAAAGGCGCGCTTGGCCCCGCCCTTTTCAAAAGCCCACGGCCCCACGGCGTCCCGCAATACCTCATCGAGACGGTGCTGGAGATTTTTGAAGTCTTTCTGGGCCTCTTTACCAACACAATCTCGTTTATGAGGGTAGGGGCTTTTGCGCTCGCCCATGCCGCTTTGAGCATCGTAACGTACACCCTTGCAGGTATGGTCGATCCGGGGTTGAAATCTGTTGGCGCGCTCATCATCATTATCTGCGGCAACATCTTTATTATCGGCTTCGAGAGCATGATCTGCGCAATTCAGTCTATGCGACTCGAATATTATGAGTTTTTCAGCAAATTTTTCAAAGGAGAGGGAATTGTTTTTCTTCCGTTCACTCTACAGGGAAAAACCACGGAGGTATAAGATGACCCGGAACAGGACTTCAGCTTTTTGGGTATCTACAGTTTTGATCGTTGCAGCGGGCTTTCTTTTCCCCGCCCTGCTTTATGCCGCCGGAGCCGACAATGCGAGAGCAGCGGGGGAGGGGACGGGGCTGGCCTACTTAAGCGCGGCGTTAGCCGTGGGGCTTGCTTGTATCGCCAGTGCCCTGGCTGTTGCCAGGATTGGGTCGGCGGCCATAGGCGCCATGGCCGAAAAGCCCGAACTCGTGGGCAAGTGTCTGGTGATCCTTGGTCTTGCTGAAGGAATCGCCATTTACGGCCTCATCGTTGCCATTATGATAGTGAATAAGTTGTAGTATGAAAAAGATTTACATTATCGGAGATATACATACGGTAAGCGCTTTTCGCCTCTGCGGAGTAGAAGGCGTGGTTTGCAGTCCGGAGGAAGCCCCGACCCGGCTCCAAGAGGTCATCGGCAAAAAAGATGCCGGCATAGTGCTTCTCACTAATGGTCTGGCGAAAAATCTGTCGGCCAGGATTGCCCAGATAAACCTGGATATGCCCAATGCGGTGGTTGTTGAAATTCCCGGTATTGACGATGCGCAGGGACTTCGAAGATCGGCTGTGGAGTATATCGCCGAGGCCCTTGGCATTTCTGTGTGAGGAGGGAAAAGGATACTCATGCCTCAGACGTCCTTGGAAGGTTCCATCAGGGAAAAAGCCGCACGCTTGGTTGCCGCAATCAGGGAAAAGGAGGCTAAAGAGATCGGTCGGCTGGAAGGAGCCCTCCGGGCTGAAATAGAAGGCTTCGCAAAGAAGGTGGAGAGCGATACTGAGGCCCGCCTGCCGCGGGAACTGGCCAAGATGGAAAACAGTGCCGAGCTTGCGCAAAGGAAGCTAAGACTTTCGGGTGTGGATAACTTCATCGAGCTAATTATGGGCGAAGTGGTAAGAGGGTTGAGGCAAGAGCCGGGCTACGTGCAATTTCTTTTAAACGCTGTGCTGGATGGAGTCCAGCGCGCATCGGGCGAAGTCCAGGTGCGACTGAAGGCCGAGGATCTTGCCCTGGAGCCGCAAATCCGTGCGATGATCAAAACCGCGGCTTCTAACAGGGAGCCGGCGATAAGAGAAGAGGCAAAGATAAAGTGGGGCGGATGCCTTGTCGTTGATGTGGCGGGAGGGCGCATCTTTAACTATACGATAGAGAGGATCTACTTCCGAGAGACTCTTTTGATTCGCCGCGAAATAATGAAAATCTTGCCCGATAATTTGCGCAGTCCAATGAAGCCGAGTCCTGCCCCGGTAAAACAGTGAGGAGCGAAGTGGACGACAAAATAACCGGAAAGGTTGTCGCGGTTAATGGTCCTATCGTCAAAGCAACTGGGCTAAGGGGGATCGGTATGTTCGACGTTGCTGAGGTAGGCTCCGACCGGCTCATGGGTGAGGTGATAAGGCTTGATAGGGACGTGGCTGTCATTCAGGTGTATGAGGACAATACGGGGATGAAGCCGGGCGATGAGGTCCTTTCCCATTGCCGGCCGCTTTCCGTCCTCCTGGGGCCCGGGCTCATAGGAAGCATCTACGACGGCGTTCAGCGTCCCCTGGTGGGCATCTCCGAGGTGTGCGGAAGCTATATTCGAAAAGGCGTAAAACTCTCCCCTCTGGATGTTGGCAGAAAATGGGAATTCCAGCCTTTAGAGGATGCCGGAAAACAGGTGAGCGAAGGATGCATAATAGGCGAACTCCGTGAAAGTCCGCTTGTACTACACAGGGTGCTTCTTCCCCCGGGGGTCTCCGGGAAGTTGACCGGTATCGCCCCTGCCGGGCGCTACACGATAGAGGAGGAAATCTTTACGGTTGATACGGAAGGCGGGGTCTACAGGGGAAAACTCGCTGCCTACTGGCCGGTCCGAAGGGCGCGGCCCGGCAGGACCAGAAAAAAACCTTTCATGCCCCTTATTACGGGCCAGAGAATTATCGACACGTTTTTCCCAATAGCCAGGGGGGGGACGGCCGCTATCCCCGGAGGGTTCGGCACGGGTAAGACCATGACCCAGCATGCGCTGGCAAAGTGGTGCAATGCCGATATCATCGTCTACATCGGCTGCGGTGAGCGCGGCAACGAGATGACCGAAGTCCTCACCGACTTTCCCAAACTAATCGATGAAAGAAACGGGAGGCCCCTGATCGAGCGCACCGTTATGATTGCAAACACCTCCAACATGCCCGTGCCGGCGCGGGAGGTAAGCATCTATACGGGGGTGACGATTGCCGAATACTACCGCGATATGGGATACAGCGTGGCCGTTATGGCCGACTCGACTTCCCGGTGGGCCGAAGCGCTACGGGAACTGTCCAGCAGGCTTGGCGACATGCCTGCCGAGGAAGGATTCCCGCCATACCTTGGCACAAGGCTGGCCGAGTTTTACGAAAGGGCCGGTCTGATGGAAACGCTTTCAGGCAGGCAGGGCGATATCACTATTATTGGCGCGGTATCCCCGCCGGGAGGAGATTTCTCGGAGCCTGTAACTCAAAATACATCGCGGTTTGTGCGCTGCTTCTGGGCTCTTGATAAGACCCTGGCCGACGCCAGGCACTATCCTTCGATCGGTTGGATCGACAGCTATACCGAATATCTGCCGGATGTCGAGCAATGGTGGAAAACGCTCGATACTGAATGGCTTTCGATAAGAAACGAGCTGATGAACATCCTGATCGAAGACCACCAGCTCGAACAGGTGGTAAAACTTGTTGGAAGCGATGCGCTGCCAGTCTCCGAGCAATACATCCTGTTTTGTGCCGAAACGATCAAAAACGTCTTCCTTCAGCAAAACTCCTTCGACCCCCTGGATAAATTCTGCAGCCCGGAAAAGCAGTTGAAACTGCTGCACAGTCTGGTCTGTCTCTACAGAAAGGGGCTGGAACTGGTCCAGGCGGGGCTGAGCGTAAAAGAGATAGCTAGCCAGGATGTAGTCTTGGAAATCCTGCGGCTTAAATCTGAAATCTCCAACCAGGAAGTCCAAAAAATCGACGACTATGTCAATCGACTCGAACAAAGACTCGCTGCGCTAAAAGGAGCGGCAACAGGGTTGTAATATGCGGACAGAGATAGAGTATACGACCATTTCGGGAATTTCGGGCCCGTTGCTCTTCGTTGACGGCGTCAAAGGGGTGGGGTATGGCGATATCGTAGAGATTCGCGACGCCTCGGACAGGGTGCGTACGGGCCAGACGCTCGAAGTCGATGAACAAAGAGCCGTGGTGCAGGTATACGAGGGAACGAGCGGGCTTTCGGTGCATGGGACGAGGGCCGTTTTTGTGGGAAAGCCGATGGAGATCCCCGTGGATCGCGACATGCTGGGCAGGGTCTTCGACGGCCTCGCAAGACCTATCGACGGCGCGCCTCAGGTAATTACCGACAGGATGATGAATGTCAACGGTATGCCGATAAATCCCTGGGCCAGGCAATATCCAAAAGACTTTATCCAGACGGGCATATCGGCGATCGACGGGATGAATACCCTCATCCGTGGCCAGAAACTCCCGATATTTTCGGGAAGCGGAATGCCCCATAACCGGATTGCAGCCCAGATAGCTCGACAGGCAAAAATTCTTACCGCCAGAGAAGAGTTTACCGTCATCTTTGCGGCCATGGGCGTAAAATTCGATGTTGCAAGGTTCTTTATCGATTCCTTGGAAGAGTCGGGCGTGCTCACACACTCGGCCATATTCCTAAGTCTTGCCGACTCTCCTTCCATAGAACGTCTCGCAACTCCCAGGAGCGCCCTTACCCTGGCCGAGTATCTCGCCTTCGAGGAAGGAATGCACGTACTGGTGATCTTGACCGATATTACCAATTACTGCGAGGCCCTGAGAGAACTGTCAAGTTCGCGGGGCGAGATACCCTCCCGGAAAGGCTACCCCGGCTACCTCTATAGCGATCTTGCCACAATCTACGAACGGGCCGGACGACTCAAGGGCTGCAGGGGCTCCATTACTCAGATGCCTGTTCTCACCATGCCAAGCGATGATATTTCCCATCCCGTGCCGGATTTGACCGGCTATATTACCGAAGGCCAGATCGTTTTGGAAAGAGAGCTTTTCAATAAGGGAATATACCCGCCCATCGCGGGATTGCCGTCTCTATCCAGGCTGATGAAGGACGGGATCGGTGAAGGCAGAACGCGTGAAGACCATGGCCATGTCGCGGCCCAGCTCTTCGCCTCCTATGCAAAAGTCAAGCGCATCCGTGAACTGGCCGCGATTGTGGGAGAGGAAGAACTCTCGGAGCTCGATAAAATATATCTCAAATTCGGGACTGCCTTCGAGGAGAGCTTTTTACGCCAGGCCTACGAGGAGGAGCGCTCCATTGAGCAGACCCTCGAAATTGGCTGGCGGATGCTCGCACTGCTTCCCAAAGAGGAGCTCTATCGCGTAACCAGGGAAGAAATCCGGAAGTATTACATGCCGCAGACGGAGGAAGCCTAATGGCCCGGTTGGAACTGCCTCCGACAAGATCGTCTCTGCGCAAGCTCAAGCAGGATCTTGCCTTCGCCTATGAGGGCTACGATCTTCTAAACCAGAAAAGAGAAATACTCGCTCTTGAGATCGTAAGGAAAATCGACGCGATCAAGAGTATCGAGACCCGTTTGGAGGACGTCCTGCAACGCCTCTATGAGAGCTATCGCGAGGCCGCGGTCGATATGGGCGCTGAAGAGTTGACCCTGCAAAGTTGTTCCCAAACAAGAGGCTATTTTCTCGATTTCGGATTTACAAAGCTCATGGGATTGAAGTTGCCCGATATCAGGGTCTCGCTAAAAAAAAGCAATGCCTCTATCCGCCTGCCCTGGACAACCGCCTCCTGTGATAAAGCAGCCGAGCAGTCGCAGAAGGCGCTTTTTATTCTGGTTGAATATGCAACTGGTATGAAGTCCATCATAATCCTTTCCCGGGAGTTGAAAAAAATGCAGCGGCGGGTAAATGCCCTGGATAAGATTTTCATTCCCCAACACGAGGAGGCAAAGAAATATATCGCCGAAAGGATCGATGAGATGGAGCGCGAGGAGATCTTTGTAAAAAAACTTATCCGGCAGCGTCAAACGGAGTCATAGAAACTGGAGTGGATTGAGGGTGCCTCTCTGAGCCAGGACAGATACTCCTGGCTCGATACCGAGGTGGCTGAAAGCTCAGGGTGAGGACTGCTTTAAACACTATTTTTGATATATAATAGAGACAGGCAGAGTCTAAAACAAAAAGGGGCTGGCAGTACCGGCCCCCCGTTCTTTTGACTGAGTCGATTCGGAGCTTGTCTTTTTTTAGAGCTTTCTTACGTTAACCGCCTGCGGACCCTTTTGCCCCTTTTCAATCTCGAACATCACTTCCTGGCCTTCATTAAGGGTCTTGAACCCTTTTTCTTCAATTGCGCTGAAATGGACAAAAACATCGGGTCCGCCACTTATTTCTATAAAGCCATAGCCCTTTTGTTCGTTAAACCACTTCACTCGACCTTCCGCCATTACAAATTCCTTTCACTCAATTAAAAGTCCAAGCCAGGCGCGCTATTGGAGCACTTGCGTCGAACGTGTCGTACGGCGAAAGACCGATTTACGGCAGACCCCAAATATCGTCCCAAACAGCCAATCTATATATTATAGCCTATTTTAGAGTGAAAATCAACAATTAGCGCCACCTTTGCCACTGGCAATTTAAATGTCCTATACCTCTTTGTCGCTTCAGGGGTTGGGGGAAAGATTAATCGGTATTCCAGAGGGCTGCGGGATTTTTGGGTCGCCTGGCTCTTAGGATGTGCAAGGCGGAGGCATCTAGCGTGAGGCCGAGGGTAAGGTTAGACATAAACATGCGGGGCAGGAGGGATTGATTCCCTTCTAAAACTGCTAAGGTTTTCCTAATTTCATGCGATTGCACCTGTGGTGTCTTACCTTGGGGAGTTGGTTGCGCAAGGGACCAGGACAATGGGTATAGGTTTAGCCTTTTCCGCACTCTCTGGGCGGCCCTTGCGGGGAGAGTGCGGAAAGGATCAAAATCTCTACTCCGTTATGCGACTATTGGAACTGATTTTTGACACCTTTATCTACCAGGTTATCCCTATACTGCATATACCCGTTTCGCATCGAGACATAAGGATAGAGGGCGGCCTTTTTCATGGTTTCGTAGGAGTCGATATTGTCGGCGGCTTTGCCTATATAGTCAACCGTGTCAGCGGGGATCGTGGTCCAAAACGGCCCAGGCACCCAAAAAAGCGGGTCCATGACCGAATCGGTTGCAAAACCCACGAGATCTCTTATATCTGATGGGCCAAGCCCGGGCACTACAAGGTAGGGCCCGGGAGCCACTCCCCATACGCCAAGGGTTTGACCAAAATCGGAATCGACCCGTTTTACTCCAAGAGCGTTTTTGGCCACATCGAACATACCGCCAACCCCTACGGTCGAATTGATGATAAAACGCGACATTGTATTGCCGGCCATAGTGGGACGGGCCTGCAAGACAAAATTGACAAAGCGCGCCGGGTCCTCCAGATTTTCAAACCCGTTGCGAAAAATGGTGCGAACCGATACGGGAATCTTGTCATAGGCGTTGGTTATGGGAGTAATGACCTGGGTGTAGAGCCAGTCGTTGAAAGAGAAAATTTTCTGGTTACTTTTCTGAAAAGGGTCCGATACTTTTGGTTCTCTCAGTTCCTGCTCACTGCTCAGCGTCTGTTGCTGGTCGGTAAAGATCTGGGCGTAAGCCTGGATCTGAAAGCCCAAGGCGACTGAAAGGAATAACAGTAAAAATGTAATTTTTAACCAGGTGATTTTTCGCATTGGGTTTATCTCCTAATTATGA
This sequence comes from Syntrophobacteraceae bacterium, assembly GCA_049976905.1. Lineage (GTDB taxonomy): Bacteria > Desulfobacterota > Syntrophobacteria > Syntrophobacterales > Syntrophobacteraceae > SbD1. Next base: position 42,061 of record JBMFHI010000003.1, read on the forward strand.
ACGGATCTATTAGCTCGTATATAGATAGGCCTATCAGCAAGTGCAAGCAAATTATGTGCGTCGCGGCAACCATTTTATCGCCGGCAAGGCATTTCCTCGCCATTCCTGCGGTCCCGTCCTGTTTTTTTGCCCTGCCGCCTCGTATTTGTTTGGCAACCCCGATTGCGTGGTTGCCAAGGTGTAATATATTAAAGAGGCTTAAGTCGTTACTTATGTCTGCCCTGGGCCTTAACGCGTAAAGACCCGGCCCTGCGTAGTATAGTGCCATACAGTTTGGTCTTGGCGTCAACTACTTTAGAAAATGAGCGAAAATGGCCGGCAACGAACAAAAAGACCCTTTGAGCAGATTGGTTGACCGTTTCAAAGGCCCCTCCGGCAAAGGCAATCACGGCTCGGACCAGCAGAAATTTCATTTTTCCATCTGGTATTTCATCCTGGCCGTTCTCGTGATCTTTTGGTTGCAAAGTATCCTTAATCAGCAGCAGAGCGACCGGGTTTCGTATTCGCAATTTAAGCAGTTGATTGAAAGCGGCAAGGTGGCATCCGTGCTGATAAGCTCGGATTTGATAACGGCTACGCTCAAAACAAAAGACGACCAAAAACCTGCTAAAACCATAAGTACTGTTCGTGTCGATGACCCCGATCTTGTAAGGGACCTGGAAGCTCAAAAAATAAAGTTCAGCGGTACTTCCGACGACAAGTGGCTGGGAGCTTTGCTGACCTGGGTAGTGCCGCTGGCGATATTTTTCTTTTTTTGGAGTTTTCTTATGCGCCGTATTGGGAGTGGACCCCAGGGAGTACTTTCCGTAGGCAAGGCAAAGGTTAAAATTTACGCGGAAAAAGAGATCCGCGTTACTTTTGACGATGTGGCAGGAATAGACGAGGCTAAGGCGGAGTTGGAAGAAGTCGTGGAGTTTTTAAAGGCGCCTGCAAAGTTTGAAAAGCTGGGTGGTAAAATCCCAAAGGGAGTACTTCTCGTGGGAGCGCCCGGTACAGGCAAGACGCTTCTTGCGCGGGCTGTGGCCGGAGAAGCCGGAGTGCCTTTTTTTAGTATGAGCGGTTCTGAGTTCGTTGAGATGTTTGTCGGGGTCGGAGCCGCGCGGGTGCGAGACCTTTTTGGCCAGGCCAAGGAGCATGCTCCCTGTATCATTTTTGTCGATGAATTGGATGCTTTGGGCAAGGCGCGCGGCCTTAACCCCATCGGGGGCCACGACGAAAGGGAACAGACCCTTAACCAGTTGCTTGTCGAGATGGACGGATTCGATCCAAGGGCCGGAGTAATTATAATGGCGGCTACGAACCGGCCCGAGATTCTTGACCCTGCGCTGCTAAGACCCGGCCGCTTCGATAGGCACGTCGCCATCGATAAGCCCGACATAAGGGGAAGGGTGGCCATTTTAGAAGTACATGCCAGAGAGGTCAAACTGGGTCACGACGTGGATTTGAAAATAATTGCCGCAATGACCCCCGGATTTGTTGGGGCCGATCTTGGCAACCTCATAAATGAAGCCGCCCTAATTGCGGCCAGGCGCAACAAAGAAGAGGTTACGATGAGCGACTTTCAAGAGGCTGCCGACAGAATTATCGGCGGACTTGAAAAAAGAAACAGGGCCATGAACCCGAAGGAAAAGGAAATCGTCGCCTACCATGAATCCGGCCACGCTCTTGTTGCCATGAGCCTTTCCAATACCGACCCGGTTAGCAAAATTTCCATCATTCCCCGCGGCATCGCGGCCCTTGGCTATACCCAGCAGCTTCCAACCGAAGATAGATATCTCATGACACGCGAGGAGCTTCTCGCAAGGCTAAAGGTTCTTCTCGGGGGAAGGGTCTCAGAGGAAATTATTTTCGGAGACATTTCCACGGGGGCTCAAAACGATCTGCAGCGCGCAACCGATATCGCGCGGCGCATGATAATGGAATACGGTATGAGTAGAAAACTCGGGCCCCTGACCTACGTGCGCGATGCGCGTTCGGCCCACCTCGATCTTGGTTTAGCTCCCCGAGAAAGAGAGTATAGCGAAAAAACCGCGCAGCAAATCGATGAGGAGATGGTGTCGATGATCGAGGAAACCCACAGGGAGGTGAGAATGATTCTTAGCGAGCAGCGCTCCATGCTCGTAAAGCTTGCCGGGATTTTGCTCGAAAAGGAAACCATCGATGGTGGCGAGCTCAAGGAGTTCCAGGAGCAGGTTAGGGCGGGGCTGTCACAGGCAGCTTCCAAGGGTCCCTCATCCAGAGATGGGAACGCAATCTAGACTTGACATTGCGGTTTTCTTAGGTATATAAACTTCTTTTTAATGTTTAAGGTTATAGAGCCTCTAATTTTGCGCCGTAAATTGTGAAGGAGATTCGGATTGGCAAACCATAAGTCAGCGATCAAAAGGGCAAGACAAAGCGAGGAGCAAAGGGTTAGGAATCGCTCCTGCAAAACAAGAATAAAAAACGTTATAAGGGGCCTTGATGAAGCTCTCGATGCCAAGGCATCCGAAAAGGCCGCCGAAGAACTTAAAAAGGCAGTCTCTGTTATCGCCGTTGCGGCTTCGCGTGGCGTTATTCATAAGAATACGGCTGCACGGAAAATTTCACGCCTCACCCGCAGGGTAAACACCCTCTAGTGCCGCGTTTCTAACGTTGCACGCTATTTGCGGCAACCTGAAAATATTGGGTGGGCACAGCTTTTGTGCCCACCGGTTTAATTGGTGTCGCCGTGGAATGTGCGGGCCACATCCTCTAGCGGTCTGCTTTTCCCGTCGGCGGCAAGAAGCATAAACTAGGCAAAAGACTTACTCCCTGTTTTCCACCAGCTTTAACACCAGATCTTCGAGCAAAAGCTCCGGGGCGCTTCCCGTGCTTTTTATCGCTATGTCGGTTTGACCAACAGACTCTATTGCCTTGTAGAGGTAGGCATCCGTAAAGCGGCCGGCCAGTCCGATGGCCTTCTTTACTACGTAAGGGTGAGCTCCGGTGCGTTTGATAAGCTGGGCTTCGGGTATGGTTTGTCTCAAACCGTCTTTTACCTGCCATATTAGACGGAGTTGCCCCGCCAGAGTTGCGAGGAGCCTCAAGGGAGGCTCCCCAGAGACAATCAGGCTTCGAAGGGATGAAAAGGCTTTGTCCGCCCGTCCCCCTGTGATGTTGTCGAGCAGGTCGAAAGTGGAATAGCTCCTATAGGAACCTGCGGCTTCCACAACATCTTCGGGTTCTATCCGTTTTCTTTCTCCGGCGAATGTGCAAATTTTTTCCAGTTCCGAGGCCAGGGTTTGCAAATCGGTTCCTACGGCTTCCACCAAAAGAAATGCCGCCTTGTGGGAGATGGTTTTCCCTATCTGAGATGCTCTTTCCATCACCCAGCGTGGAGCTTCTTTTTCGCCCGGTGGTCTAAATTGCACGACCTTGCCTCTGGCCTCGACTGCTTTGGCCAGTGGTTCGACACTTTTTCTGCTTGCTGCCGTCATAACCAGGCAGGCAGAGGAAGCAATGCGCTGAACAAAAGCCTCGATGGCGCCAAGGTGGGCTTTGCCCCAGGCCTCGACATTGTCCACCATGATAAGCCTGCGCCCGCCGAACATCGGAACGACGGCCAGTCGCGAGATGAGGTCGGCCGAGTCGGTCTCCCTGGCCTGAAGTCGTTCTCCATTGAAACGTCCGGCTCCCTTTGGCAGCAGTGTCGAAAGCAGCTCCTTCCAAGCCTGCCCCATAAGGAAAGTGGCCGTGCCCACGAAAAGATAGACGGGGTCGATTTTCCCCGACTTTAGCGCTTTTAGGAAATTTTCAGACTCTATCATCAAAAGCTGCTCAAAAATCTGTCATGAACACACCTTGCCGTTTGATCGGCTATATACTGAATGGCTAATTGCCTGTTTTCAAAACCCGCTATAGGCGCGAGATCTGCAGTGGGATTCTCTACATCGTAGACCTTCCAGTAGGTGAAGTTAGGGTTTTGCCAGATCACTTTTTTAGTCTTTTTGTCCACGCACTGGATGCTTATGGTCATATATAGCCTGTCTTCAACAGTCGTCCTTTCGGCAACGATATCAACAGGGCTATGGCCCACCGGTATTATAAAGATGCTCTTTATGGTCCCTTCGAAAACCGCCTGCGCTTCATCCCTGGGTACCACCTTCATAGTGCCTTTTCGCATGAACTGCTGCCTGAGCGCGGTGGCGAAAATAGCTCCGGCATTGGGCTCCGAGGTTTTGTTTTTGAACACGGGAATGGCGATGGTGGTAAGCCCGGGTTGGGGTCCATCGCCCTGGCCCGAAAACTGGTAGCCGCAGGAAGAGAGGAAACAAAAGGCGATACCGGCAACCACTAAAAGTTTAAAGCCGGAGGCGGGAAGATAGCGGAGCCGCATTACGCGGCATTTTACAGTTCGGCGCGGCCCCGCAGCGCTGCACGATGCTCCAAAAGGTGGCTTAAGATTTGGTCCGCTCATAGGCATCTCCGAAAAATTAAAGACCTCAAATCGTCTAGACTATCTGCTAGATAACGGCCGACCCCAGTTTCGAGGCTAAATCAAACCACAATATTTATCAGCTTCTTTGGTACGACAACAACCTTGCGGACCTGTTTGTCTGCGATAAACTCCCTGATCCTTGGGTCGGTAAATGAGATTTCTTCTATTTCCTTATCTGTGGCATCGGCTGGTACGCTAATTCTGTTTCGAAGCTTTCCGTTAACCTGGACTATGATCAGTATCTCTTCGGCCTTTAGGGCTTCCTCGTCCCATTGGGGCCAGGGGGTGTCTATTAAAAGCCTCTCATGGCCCAGAGTCTGCCAGAGTTCCTCGCAAATGTGCGGGACCATGGGAGATGACAGGACTATTACGGCCTCGAGCGCTTCCCTTGCAACCGGCCATAGAAGAGGATCGTTCCTGCTGCTTTCGAGAACCTGGTATACCTGGTTTACAAGTTCCATGACCGATGCGATAGCCGTATTGAAATGAAACCTCTCGCGAATATCCTCTGTGACTTTCTTTATTGTCTGATGCGTCTTGCGGCGAAGACCGGCAAGCTCGGTGGAAAGATTTTGCGCCTCCCACACCAGTGGAGCCGACTTCATCTTGTCGACATTTTCGCCTACAAGTCTCCACAGCCGAGATAGAAATCGAAAGGAGCCTTCTACGCCCTGGTCGCTCCAGTCGAGGTCCTTTTCGGGAGGCGCGGCAAAAAGACAAAAGAGGCGCACGGTATCAGCCCCGTAAGTCTTGATCATGGTATCGGGATCTACCACATTGCCTTTGGATTTGCTCATCTTGAAGCCGTCTTTTATCACCATTCCCTGTGTGAGCAGGTTTTTAAAAGGTTCGTCAACTTCAAGATATCCCAGGTCCCTCAAAACTTTTACGAAAAATCTCGAATAGAGAAGATGAAGCACGGCATGCTCTATGCCGCCTATGTACTGGTCCGCCGGCATCCAGTATTTTACGCGCTCTTTGTCTAGGGGCCCCTTGTCGAAGTCCGGGCATGAGTAGCGGGCAAAGTACCAGGAAGACTCCACGAAGGTATCCATGGTGTCTGTCTCTCGCCGGGCCTCGCCCCCGCACTTGGGGCATGTGGCGTGGTAGAAAGGCTTGTGGACAGGTAGCGGTGAGCCGCCGTTTTCCAAAAGCTCTACATCGAGGGGCAGCACGACTGGAAGGTCCTTTTCCGCTACCGCAACAACGCCGCACTTTTCGCAATAGACCATGGGGATGGGCGTTCCCCAGTATCTCTGGCGCGATATCCCCCAATCACGAAGTCTGTGCTGTACCGTCAACTCCGCAAGATCTTTTTTTGCCAGGGACTCTGTTATGGCAATCCGGGCGGCTTCGGACTCCATTGCGGTAAACTCGCCCGAATCAACCAGTACTCCGTACTCTTCGTCGGCCCTGGTAAGTTCCTGCGCGCTGGGGGCCTGCCGGGCCCCCGGGGGCTTTATTACCACCCGGATTGGCAGATCGTATTTTTTGGCAAATTCGAAGTCGCGCTGGTCGTGGGCCGGCACAGCCATGACGGCCCCTGTTCCGTAGGCCATAAGGACGAAATTGGCTACAAAGATCGGCATCTTCGCGCCTGTCATCGGGTTTATGCAGTAGCTCCCGGTGAAAACGCCCTCTTTTTCAAGTAGTCCGGCTTCGCGCTCGTTTCGCTTGGACTGCTTGGCCCTTTGGATAAAATCGAGCACATCGGCCTCTTGAGCCTTTCCCCGACACAGCTCCAATACCTTGGGATGCTCTGCTGCAAGGCTTAAAAATGTCGCCCCAAAAAGAGTATCGGCCCTGGTGGTGAAAACCTGGATACTCCCTTCTCCTGATTCGAGTGGAAAGAGCAGTTTGCTGCCCGTGCTTCTTCCAATCCAGTTTTGCTGCATAACCAGGACCCGTTCCGGCCATCCGGGCATCTTCAAGGTATTTTCGAGCAGTTCGTCCACATAGTGGGTAATCCGGAAAAACCACTGCTCCATCTCTTTTTGGATTACCGGGGTGTCGCAACGCCAGCAGACGCCGTTTTCCACCTGTTCGTTGGCCAGAACCGTCTGACACTTCGCACACCAGTTTACATAGGAACTCTTCCTATAGGCCAGGCCCGCTTCGTACATTTTCAGAAAAAACAGCTGTTCCCACCTGTAGTAACTCGGATCGCACGTTGCGATTTCGCGCGACCAGTCGTATGAAAACCCAAGCTGTCTCAGCTGGTTTCTCATGTAAGCGATGTTGTCGTAGGTCCACTTCGCCGGATGGGTCCCGGCCTTTATCGCCGCGTTTTCCGCAGGCATTCCAAAGGCGTCCCAACCCATGGGGTGGAGCACGTTGAAGCCGCGCATCCGCATGAAACGGGCCACCACGTCGCCAATGGTGTAATTGCGCACGTGCCCCATGTGAATGCGGCCGGATGGATAGGGAAACATCTCGAGAAGGTAATATTTTTGCCTGCCGGCGTCTTCGCCGACTTCGAAAATCCGGGAATCGTCCCAGTACTTTTGCCACTTTTTTTCAATCGGTTTGGGCGAATATTTTTGTTCCATGGCTCCTCACGAAATTTTGCCGCCGGGCGCCGTCTTGGCCTCCGGAACTATCAGTTTGAGGTCGTTTGCGTCACGCACGGCAAGGACCATGCCGTGCGATTCAATTCCCATCAGCTTGGCCGGCTTGAGGTTGGCCACGATCACCACCTGTTTTCCGACAAGGTCTTCGGGGGAGTGGGTCTTGGCGATCCCCGCTACAATCTGTCTTTGCTCCCCGATGTCGACGATAAGCTTTACCAGCTTTTCGGACTTGGGGACTTTTTCAGCAGCCCTGATCAGACCGACCCGCAAATCGACCTGCCGGAAAAGATCAATATCGATAAGAGGGGCCTTTGCTTCCTCAGGCTTTTGGCCGTCTTCGACCTTTTTTGCGGTTTGTTGCCGTTTTTCGAGTTTTTCCAGGTTCTTATCAGCCGTTTCAACCCGTGGAAAAAGCGCCTCTCCCTTTTCTACCTTTGCGCCTTCAATGAGCCTTCCCCAGCAACCATCCTCTGAGAGCCTCAAATCCTGCGGCTTTTTATCGATCCCAAGCCGCCTTAGCATCGTGGCGGCCGTTTCGGGCATGAAGGGGGCCAAGAGAACGGCCACAATCGCGTTTACCTCCAGAAGATTTCTTATCACGGTCTGAAGACGCTTTAGGAGGGTTGCATCCCTGGCCAGGCTCCAGGGAGCCACATAGTCTATGTACCTGTTGGCCTCTGCTATGCATTCCCATATGGCCATGAGCGCCTTGTGAAAGCCAAGCTTCGGGATTTCCTGCCGAAACTGTGCCAGGGCGTTATCAACCTTTTCCAGAAGCTCCTTATCCATTGCTTCGGGTTCGGAGGCGAAAGGGGGAATTTTACCCTCAAAATAGCGCTCGGTCATCGCGAGGGTGCGACTGAAAAGATTTCCAAGATCGTTTGCCAGGTCGGCATTGATGCGTTGGACCAGGGCCTGTTTGCTGAAGTTTGCGTCCAGTCCGAAGACCATTTCGCGCAAAAGGAAATAGCGGAAGGCTTCGGCCCCATAGACGGACGCCATGTCCAGGGGGCGCACCACTGTGCCGTGGCTCTTGCTCATCTTGCCTTCCTCGGTTTTCCAGTAGCCGTGGACGTTGAGGTGTTGGTACATGGAGACGCCTGCGGCCTTTAACATGGCAGGCCAGTAGATCCCGTGAGGCTTCAGGATGTCCTTGGCTATAACGTGCTGGGCAACCGGCCAGAATTCCCTGTAGCCCTCAGCCTCGGGGTAGCCCAGGGCCGACAGGTAGTTTAGCAGGGCGTCAAACCAGACATAAGTGACATATTTTGAATCGAAGGGCAGGGGAATTCCCCAGTCGAGCCTTTCGGCAGGCCGCGAAATGCAAAGGTCATCTAGGGGTTCTCTCAAAAAGGCCAAAACTTCGTTTCGGTACCTTTCCGGACGAATACAGTCGGGGTTTTTTTCGAGGTGGCTTATCAGCCACTCCTGATATTTGCTCATACGAAAAAAGTAATTGGCCTCTTCACGTTCGACCAGAGGCGTGTCATGGTCGGGGCATTTGCCATCGACCATCTCCCGATCTGTGTAGAACCTTTCGCACCCTACGCAATAGAGACCCTTGTAGGTGCTAAAATAGATTTCGCCTGCGTCGTAGACCTTCTGCAATACATATTGGACTACCCTCACATGTTCGGGGTCCGTAGTGCGGATGAACTTGTCATTTTCAATGCCCAGTTTTGGCCAGGTCTGGCGAAAAAGGCTGCTAACCCTGTCGGCATAGGCCTTGGGAGTGACTCCGCCGGCCCTTGCGGCCTGGGCGATTTTGTCACCGTGCTCGTCGGTTCCGGTCAGAAAGAAGGTCTTTGATCCCATCATCTTGTGGTATCGGTTAAGAACGTCGGCTATGATTGTCGTATAGGCATGACCTATGTGGGGTTCGGCATTAACATAATAGATAGGAGTGGTTATATAGAATCGGTTCATTTGCACTCTTTCCTGAGAGTCACTATTCGGCGCATCGCGGCGCACTGCGGCGGCCGCCTTCCTTGATATCGATCTCCAGTTCGCGTCCGTCTTCGAGCAGCACCGTGTAAGAGCGGCCTATGACATTTTGCCGCACCACTTTTCCTCTTCCTTCGGGCAGTTCGACCTTTTTGCCCATCTTGGGCATATCCTTGCGCAGCTCCTTGTAGGTTTCGTGCTCGTACTGAAGACAGCACATGAGCCTGCCGCAGGCCCCGGAGATCTTGGCCGGGTTGAGGCTAAGATTTTGTTCCTTGGCCATTTTGATGGAGACCGCATGAAAATTTTTTAAAAACGAGGCGCAGCAAAGAGGCCTGCCGCAGCCGCCGAGGCCCCCCACCATTTTGGCCTGATTTCTAATGCCGATCTGGCGCAGTTCCACTCGCGTTCGCAACCGCCTCACCAGATCCTTTAGCAGTTCTCTAAAATCCACCCTGCCTTCGGCGGTGAAGTAAAATATGATTTTGCTGCCGTCAAAAAAATACTCGACGTCCACAAGGTTCATGGGAAGCTCGTGAGCGGCGATCTTTTCAAGACAAAATGATCTTGCATCCGCTTCGATTGCCGCGTTGTCGGCAAGGCGGCGTATTTCCTCTTCGCTCGCCATTCGCTCGATTGTCTTGATTTCCCTGGGATGAATATCGGGGTTCCTGGGGCAGGGCGGTTCGATCACCTGCCCCAGCCCCACCCCCTGTTCCGTCTTTACGATCACATAATCGTCTTTAGCGGGACAAAATTCACCGGGGTCAAAATGATAGAGCCTTCCCCCTTTTCGAAAACGAATTCCAATCACCTTTTCCATAAAGAAAATCCTTAATGGCCAGACAGAGGCCCTCTAGGCTCATCTGAAGATTCGCGTTGATTTTTAAACCCTGCATGGCCAGTTCCACCTTTTGGTAGAGTATGAACAAATGTTCGACGGGGACCTGCGCTGCGGCTTCAAGGCTCCCTTTGCTCAGCTCGAAAGTCAAGGCAGAGCCTGCGCCCTCGCATGCCCCTGCCGCTTTTTGCGCCCCGGTGAGCCTGAAAAGGATAAGATCGCGCACCCACAGCTTTATAAACTCGAGGTCGCGTTCCGCACTTTCGCAGCTCTTTGCCCATTGCGAAATCATAGGGAAAAAATCGAGCATGCAAAGCCCCCCCAGGTTTTCCACTCTATCGATTACCCTCTTCCAGCCCTCGTCGGGGTTTTCCCCGCAAAACCATCGCGCCTTTTCGATGCTCCCCTCGGCCAGACGGGCAACCGATGCCGCGCTCTCGGGCGAAAGCCCATCTTCCCTTACCAGTATATCAGCCACGATTCGATTATCGAGGGGCTGAAAACGCACCTGGCAACACCTCGACACAATTGTTGACAACAACATCTGGGACTCCGGCGCAAGCAGGATGAAAAGATTTGCCTGCGGGGGCTCCTCCAAAATCTTTAGTAACGCGTTTTGAGCAACTTCGAGCATTCTTTGCGCATCGTGAATTATAACAACGCGGTATTTGCCCTCAAACGGGCGAAATCGAAAACGCTTGACCAGTTCGCGTATCTGATCAAGTTTTATCGATGCCCCATCGCTTTTGATATGGACTACATCCGGGTGCAGTCCCTGCGCGAGCTTGTGGCAAGCTGCGCACACGCCACACGAATCATGCTCGTGAGGTGAGAGGCAATTCAAGGCTCTGGCCGTCTCCAGAGCCGCGGCAAGCTTTCCCGAACCCGCCATGCCCGAAAAAAGAAAGGCATGAGGAATGGTTCCTTTTTTAAGTACCCGCCTTAAAAAGCTGACTGCCCTTTGCTGTCCGGCGATACTCGATAGCGCCATAGTGTTTTAGCGTATTCCCCCTGGCTCAAAAGATTTTTTGTTAGCTCTTCGTGCCCGCCTCCATGGGAGCCGGCTCTTCGGAGACATTTTCCGCTTTAGGAAATCCGCGAAAAAAATGCCTGCCGAAAAGAGACTCATACCCGGTCCAGTTCGACTCGCTTTCCCCTGATTTAGAAATGATTCTCTCTATGGCGTGCATCTTCGCATCCAGATCGTCGGCAAGATGGAGAGCATAAGCTTCCCTGCTGGCCGGCAGTTTGACGGCGCCAAACTGCGCCTCACCGTGGTGGCTGAGGATAAGATGTTTTATAAGAAGCGATGCCTGGGCGGGAAAATCTTCGAGCCGCTGGGTCGCCTCATCGACTATGCGAACTCCAAGCACCATGTGGCCAAGCAACCGTCCGGCGTCAGAGTAATCGATATGGGTATCGTAGACGAATTCTTCGATTTTCCCAATATCGTGAAAAAAGGAGCCTGCTATTAGCTGATCGCGATCGAGCGTGGGATATTGGTTGGAAATCCTGTAGGCAAGCGTCATAACCGAGAGTGTATGTTCCAGAAGGCCGCCCAGGTAGGCATGGTGCATCGACTTTGCCGCAGGCGCCAGTCTAAAGCGTGTCATGATCGCCGAGTCGGCCAGGACCGCCTCGCAAAGCCTGCGAAAAGGTCCCGGGGACATTCCCGCAACCAGTTTGCAAAGCTTTTCAAAAAGCGCTTCGCGCTCATAGGGGCATTCGGGTAGAAAATCGGTCGGATCGACTGCCTGCCTGGAAACGGCCTTGATCTCGGAAATGTTTAGCTGGACCCGCTCCTTGTAAAGCTCCGTTTTGGCCCGCAGGAAAACGATATCGCCTGCTTTGAAAAAAGATGCGGCCTCACTGGCTTTATCCCACATCTTGCCGCTAACCTCGCCCGTCTTATCCACCAGCCTCAGATCGAGGTACATCGTTCCGTTGCGGGCGGTCTTCAGTTGCTTTTCAGAGGCTACGAAATGGGTAGCTACTTCCATGTTCGACTTTAGGTCCGAGATGAACTGCTTGACCACCGGCCACCTGCCTTGAATAAAAATAATTATAGGGATACCCGCGTGGATACCACATTATCCAAACCCCTTATGTTATTATGTTCGGGGGTTTAAAGTCAAACGCGCAGATTTCCTTTTGAGAATCATTTTGCTCTAAATCAGTTTTTCTGTAAAATCAAAACCTTAGAGTTTGCCTGCAAACCTGCCTGGCTCTGTGACGCCTGAGCCCGCCCCCAACCCTGTGGCGATCGCCTGGGGTATTTCCATAAACAGGGTCACGATGCCGGAGGCTATAGCGCCGCCGGGCAGCGGGTCTCGTACCATCGCACTTTTTCGGGACGGATCCTGGCACGTTAAGCTCGGAGAATGGATTTGCCGATGTCGATGCAGTCATAATATTTATAATAACAAATATGTTTTTTGCAAATCACGAATAAATCCTAATGCGCCTAGGCCGCTCTAGGGGCTATTTTATTGGATTTAGCCTCAAAAAGGTGGTCGATTTAATTTAGGACTTGAATTCAGAAATAGAATCTGATATTTTCCAACGCAAATGTTAGCTGTTGCCTAACTTTGTCCGGGCACGATCTCGCTTGGAGCTTCCCCGCAGCGGCGCTACCCGGTGCAAGCTTTTAAAATGAGGGGTTAATCAGCCTAGATAACTACAGGATAAGTCAGGCGGTCGGCTCCCGGCCAGATTGGGGAAAGAGCGTCCAGAAGGTTCTTGTAAATTTGTAAATGGAGATATATAAATATATTTTCCTGTGAACCGACCTTCGCCCGCAGCGAAGGCGCGACTGAAATCCTTAGCCTGAGTATTGCCCAGGCGCCGATTTGCACTAAGATGCAACAAAGGCTGATGTCGATCGTAAACAGATTAAAGGAGACGAATATGAAGAAAAGTTTTCGAATTTCACCTCTTATCGGAACAATGGTTTTTGTTGGGATGCTCTTTTGGGGCGCGGGATCGTGTTTTGCCGACCAAGCGCCGGCAGCCGTGCCTCAGGTCCCTGCCAAGGGTATGGTAACCATGGTAGATCTTGGGGCCTCGGGGTGCATACCCTGCAACATAATGTCTGGAATCGTGGACTCACTTCAGAAGCAATACAAGGGCAAGGCGGCTATTTACTTTATCAATATCAGGAATCACCCGGAAGAGGGGCACAAATTTGGAATCTCTGTCATACCCACGCAGATCTTTTATGATAAAAACGGCAAGGAAGTTTACCGCCATGAGGGTGTTATGCTCGAAGGGGCAGTCATTGCGAAGCTGCAGAGCCTGGGAGTAAAATAAGGAGATATGATGCTTGAGCATGCTTTTCTTACCATAAACGCCTGGATGATGGGCGATTTGCTGATCGGCGCCCTGGGCTGTCTTCTGTGGGGGGTGGTCAGCGTGGGCCTAAGTCCGTGTCACCTGGCATCCATCCCGCTCATCGTTAGTTATGTAGCCGGCCAGGAAAAGACCCTGGAGACAAAGGACGCCGCGTTGTGCGCGGTGATCTTTAGTACCGGACTTTTTATCACCATCGCGGCTCTTGGAATTATCTGTTCGCTTCTTGGCTCGATGCTCGGGCAAGTAAGCCCCTATTGGACCATCCTGGTGGGGGCGATTCTTATCTGGGTCGCCCTGGATATTTGGGGAGTCTCCAAATGCTCCATGTCCGGAAGCCTCATGGGCAGGATCAAGCTTAAGGGTTTGTGGGGAGCGCTGGTTTTGGGGCTTGCCTACGGCATCCTGTCGGGTTCCTGCACTTTCGGTTTTATTGCCCCGATCCTAGCCGTCATAACCATTCAGCAAAAGGTCCTCACCGGGATCCTCTATATCGTACTCTTTGGCATCGGTGAGTGCATACCCATCGCGGTGGCAGGCAGTTCGACCGCAAAGGTTCGAAAACTCCTCGATAACAGTTCCTTCCATGAGGGAAGTCGGTGGTTCAAAAAGTGTGCTGCCGTTGCCATCGGTGTTTTGGGTATCTATTTTGTGATCCATCCCTTCGTAGGTATGGCGTAGGGAGCCGGCTTTGTCCTAAAACTTTTAAGTCCTGCGGATAAGGATGCTCTTTTGAATAAAATCAGTGATGATACTTTTTTAACCGTGTTGCCCAAAGAAACAGGGCAAACCCCTTTTGCAGGCACCGGGGCCGCAAAGCCTCCCTGCTGAGGGCCAAAGACTACAAGGACCCGGGTGGGTCTTCCCCGTTTGGATCAGCCCTTTGTCTCAGGTTCTATTGAAACGGCCGCAGGCAGGGTGGCTTGCGTAGAGTCCGCATTGACTTCTCGGGACCGGTTTGGCGGCTGGAAAGTGCGGTGGGGCATCGCACGCTTGAGCTACAAGGTGGACCCTGGCCTCTATGCGCTGGGACACCCCGATGAAGATTCTGCGGTTTTCGTATCGGCTAATTTCAAAATGAGCTTCGATCTGCTGCGCAAATCCCTGGGCTCGGGCAGAAGCGGTTGGATACTGGTCCTTGATACCGAGGGGATAAACGTGTGGTGCGCGGCGGGCAAAGGGACCTTCGGCACCCGGGAACTGGTGGAGCGAATCGCATCGAGCGGACTGGGCAAGGTGGTGAAGCATAGAAAAATCATCGTTCCCCAGCTTGGAGCTCCGGGTGTTTGCGCAGGCGAAGTCCAAAAGCTTTCCGGGTTTAAGGTTATCTATGGTCCGGTTCGGGCTGAAGACCTTCCCGGTTTTCTCGACTCGGGTATGAAGGCCGGGCCGGGCATGCGCATTAAAACGTTTGAAACCGGCGAGAGGATGTCGCTTGTCCCCGTCGAGGTCGTGCATGCGATGAAGACGTTTCTGCCAGCGCTTCCGGTGATATTTATTCTTAGCGGTTTTGGTGGGCGTGCCGGCTTTGTGTCCTACGCCCTTAGATTTGGCGCGGCCTCGGCCATCGGAGTTCTTGCCGCAATTGCCGCAGGCTGTGTTCTAACGCCCCTGCTTTTGCCCTGGCTTCCCGGAAAGGCTTTTTCGTTAAAGGGCATCTGGCCCGGGATCGTCTGTGCGGCGGTTTTCCTCTATATGCGCGATGGGCTCTGGGGGCTTAATGGGGCAGGCGCAATCGAGATTGCCGCCTGGATGTTGATAATTCCGGCCTTTTCAGCCTATCTGGCCATGAATTTTACCGGCTGTTCGACTTTTACATCGCTTTCCGGGGTGAAAAAGGAGATGAAGTGGGCTTTTCCTGCACAGATTGTCGCAGGGGCGCTCGGTACGGTTCTATGGGTGACTTCGATTTTTCTTCGCTGAGGTTTTTATGGCCAAACTGGTATATCTAAGAAACGTAGTGACGCTGCAACTAAACGAAGCGGCCTGTTCGGGGTGCGCCATGTGCAAAACGGTCTGTGCCCGCGGGGTTTTCGAAATATCTAACAGAAGGGCGCGCATCGCCGAGAGGGACTCCTGCATCGAGTGTGGGGCCTGCGCCCGCAATTGCCCGGAGGGCGTAATTTCGGTGCAAACGGGCGTTGGATGCGCTTCTGCGGTGATAAGTAGCCTCATTGGCTGGAACAACGGCTGCTGCTGCTCCATCGACCAGTATGAAGAAGGCCGCCAAAGTGACGCGGGGAAAAGCGGATGCTGTTAAGAGCAATCCCTTGGAATTTTTTAAAAACGGCTTTTGGGTAATCTCTGGCCTGGTGGGATTGCCAGGCGCGGGTCGCAGGTCTGGCGTAAAACGGTTGGGCGACCGGCGCCCAACCCGGTAGCGGAGAAGAACCGGCAAAATCCTCCACAGCGCCTTGAAAGAGCATCCGTAGAAGGCAGTAAGCTTTGCGCTGAGCGCCATTTTTTGGGGTTATTCCACGATGATTTTAGTGGCCCTTTTACCCTCCTCGGGGTTCTTTCTCTTTTCCAGGTTCGCAATGCGCTCGTCGATCAGGGATCTGAAGGCCTGGAGCATTTCAATACGGGCATTGTACATGTGGGTGTAGAAGGCGCCTTGCTTTTGCTTCGCGCTCCTTACAGTTTTTATAAGCGAGCAAAGCAGACAGTTTTGGCCTTCGCCTCCAAGTTCATCTTCCTGATGGAATTCTTGCATGGTTTCCTCCAAAATCGATTACGAGATAGTCACCGATTAGCCGCGCCTTCTCGGGTTCCAGAGGCACAAAGGAGCGGGGCAGAATAATATTTCTTTTCATATTGCCTACTCTGATAATGAGTTCTTCGCCGACTTTGGAAAGATCGACTTCGGCTTTTTGAGTGAAAGGCAGGTGGATTTTTGCTCTATAGCATCCGTTTGCCGCGCTGAATTCACAGGTGCGGTTGGTGTAAAAAATATCGGCCGGATTGCGGTCTTTAAAAAGCTGGTCTCCCAGGTCTAAGAGAGAATCATGTCCAAGAATCTCCGAACTGTAGAAAGGGACCTCGAAGAGTGGGACCGGATGAAAATAAGTCTTGGCAAGGTCCATGTAGGCCTTCTGGGATTTTTGCCGCGACTCCATGAAACCCACCTGCGCCTCGTCGGGGAAAACCCGGTTTATAATCACCGCGTCGATGGAGAGTTCATGGAGTGAAAAGAACATGAAAGCTCTCTGGGTTTCGCGCAGGACCATTTTTTCGAGGTTTGTTACAAGCCGCACAGAGGTGGTCTCGGGGTCGGTAAGAAGGCTGTCTACTCCCTGAAGCCGCTGGGAGAGCCGTTCGATGGAGGCAAAGTATTCATCTTCGGGAAGCGGTACATCAGAGAACCGTTTAGCCACCGGCCGCATGTAGCCGATCAGCTTCCTTTCGACCCGGAAAATCTTTTTCATGTACCATTCCAGGGTTTTGGGAAGGCTTACGAACCGGATGGATTCCGCGGTCGGAGCGCAATCGAGAATTAAAAGGTCGTAGGCGTTTTCCCTGGCATACTGGTTTACGTAGAGAAGGGCGGCTATCTCCTCCATTCCCGGCACAATCGCGAGTTCTTCGGCAAGCACGTCCTCGATGCCCGAGGCGCTTAGAAGAACCGAGATATACTTATGAACTTCTCCCCAATATTTGGAGATCTCCTCGTGTACGTCCAGTTCCTGGATCCAGAGCCTTTCCTTCACCCCAATGGGGGCCCCATGGTTTTTGTCCATGAGCGTACGGTCCAGATCAAAGGCGTCGCTAAGGCTGTGAGCCGGATCAAGCGACATCACCAGGGTATTTAGTCCTCTTCGCGCGGCAAGGACACCGGTTGCGGCGGCAACACTCGTTTTGCCGACTCCGCCTTTTCCGGCGTAGAGAAGAATTCTCATGGTTGAATGCTCCTTCAAGTTATTATAAACTAATTCTAACCGGAGGAACTGATAGGTAAAGCTCGCGGTCCATCGTTTAAAAGCCGTCCCGTGCGTTTGAAACCCGCACATGTTTGCCTCTAAGGCCTTAAGGCGATGGTTTCAATGAGTTTGCCTCCCCAGATCCTTCTTTACTGTTACTTTTTGACGTGAAAACGGAGTGACACGTGAATAAACCAACGCTAAACGATATCGTAGATAAAATAAAGGGGCGGGCCGATTTTTCGAAGGCGGGCATGATTGCCTGCCATAACGGAGTGGTGCGCGGCTCGTCGCGTTCCGGTCAGGTGGTGGAATATCTCGATATAGACGTGGATGTAAATAAATGGGAAACGATTGTTGAAGAGTTGCGGGCCGAGCCCGGCATTCTCGCCCTTGAGACCTATCTTTTTACCGGCCGGCGCTTCGTTGGCCAAGATGTTATGTATATCGCCGTAGCCGGAGACATCCGTGAAAACGTCCTGCCCGTCCTTGAAAAGGCAATTAACCGTCTGAAGTCCGAGGCGGTCAAAAAACGGGAGAAGCTGCGTTGATGGAAAAAAGCCCTGGCTCGATTCAGGCCGATAGAAGAAGGGTCTGCGGTGCTTTTGCCTGGAGCAGGCAGACCGTGCATTTCTCTTCGATTATTTTATCGCGCTATTGACAAGGCGCGAATTTGCTGATATTCAATCGTACCCGAAAATACTGGTCCGCTGATTACGCGAAACAGTTCTTCCTCTTCTCTTTAATCCTGCATTCCCTTGTCGTATTTCGCCGAAGCTGGACAAAACCGCAATCCTTTATTCACTCAATTTTTAGGAGGTTCCATGTCCACGAAGATTCCGGTCCAGGAAGCCTGGACGAAAGGCTCGCACTGCGATAATCAATGCTATCTCGACATGTACAAAAGGTCGATCACCGATCCCGAGGGATTTTGGGGCGAACAGGCCAAAGGAATCGACTGGTTTTCACCCTGGACTAAGGTGAAGGAAGGGGGCTTTACCGACGGGGTCCACATCAAGTGGTTTTCGGGCGGAAAGCTGAACGTGAGCTATAACTGCTTGGACCGTCATCTGGCCAAACGAGGCGATCAGGTCGCCATTATCTGGGAAGGCGATGATCCCTCGGTTAGCAAAAAGATCACCTATTCGGAATTGCACAGGGAAGTCTGCAAATTCGCAAATGTAATGAAGTCTCTTGGCGTAAAAAAGGGAGATCGCGTAACTATCTATCTGCCAATGATTCCTCAATTGGCCATTGCGATGCTCGCCTGCACAAGAATTGGCGCCATTCACTCGATTGTTTTTGCGGGATTTTCTCCCGATTCCCTGGCCGGGCGCATCCAGGACTGCGAGGGCAAACTTGTAATCACAGCCGATGAAGGTTTGAGGGGCGGCAAAAAGGTCCCCCTAAAGGAAAATACCGATGCGGCGGTAGAAAAATGCCCCACGGTTGAAAAAGTTATTATGGTAAAGCACACTAAGGGCAACGTGGCGGTCGTGCCTGGCCGCGACCTCGACTGGGACGAATTGATGAGCAAGGCTTCCGCGGATTGCCCCGCGGAGCATATGGACGCAGAAGACCCGCTTTTCATCCTCTACACCTCGGGGTCGACGGGCAAGCCCAAGGGCGTTTTGCATACCACCGCAGGCTACCTCGTCTACACCTCTCTTAGCCATAAGTATGTCTTCGATTACCGGGAAGGCGAGGTCTACTGGTGCACGGCCGATATCGGTTGGGTAACCGGCCACAGCTATATCGTCTACGGCCCGCTTGCTAACGGCGCGACCACCCTGATGTACGAAGGCATTCCCAATTACCCCAACTGGTCGAGGTTCTGGGAGGTAGTCGATAAGCATAACGTAAATATTTTCTACACAGCTCCCACGGCGATCCGCGCCATCATGCGCCAGGGAGAGGAACCGGTAAAGCGCACCTCCAGAAAGAGCATAAGGATTCTTGGCACGGTTGGCGAGCCGATCAATCCTGAGGTTTGGGTCTGGTATTACGACGTTGTGGGCGATAAGCGCTGCCCCATAGTTGATACCTGGTGGCAGACTGAAACCGGCGGCATATTGATCACTCCGCTTCCGGGCGCGACCGACCTTAAGCCGGGCTCGGCCACAAGACCCTTTTTCGGGGTCCAACCCGAGATTATTTCCCCCGAGGGTCAAATCATAGAAGGCGCCGGCGAGGGATACCTGGTTATGAAGGATTCCTGGCCCGGAATGCTGCGAACGGTCTACGGTGACCACGACCGTTTCAAACAGACCTACTTTTCCAACTATCCGGGCCTCTATTTTACCGGCGACGGTGCGCGCAGGGACGAAGACGGCTACTACTGGATTACCGGTCGGGTTGACGACGTTATAAACGTTTCGGGCCATCGCCTGGGAACGGCCGAAATCGAGTCCGCCCTTGTTTCGCACCCCTCCGTTGCCGAATCGGCGGTCGTTGGTTGCCCCCATGATCTCAAAGGCCAGGGGATCTATGCCTTCGTTACGCTAAAGGCCGGCATCGAACCCAGCGATCAACTCCGAAAGGATTTGATCCAGTGGGTGCGAAAGGAAATCGGACCGATCGCTTCTCCTGATTCCATTCAGTGGGCGCCGGGACTTCCCAAGACAAGGTCGGGCAAGATTATGCGGCGTATCTTGAGAAAGATTGCCGCAAACGAGGTCGAAAACCTTGGCGATACTTCTACTCTGGCCGAACCCGCAGTAGTTGACGATCTGCTAAAAAACCGCCTTTCAGCCTGATTTGAGCTGATCTAAACTGATTGAAAAAAGGGAGGCCCCATTGTGGGTCTCCTTTTTCCTATTGCTTCCAAGATACAATCTCCCGTAATGCTTTCCCATTTCCGACTTGCGGGGCCGTCCGTAAAAGTTTATAAATCACTGTTAAGCAAAAGAATTTGGCGCTCCAGAGATTTGGCTCCTGGGGCAAAACAGGTGGCGTGGAGTTCTTAGATGTCCTTTAACCCTTTTAATATGCTAATTGTTTTTGTTTTGTTGCTGATCCCGCTGCTTCCTACGCTCTGGGCGATAGTGGATCTGCCAAAAAGGCGGTTTTCCAGGACAAAATGGAAAGTTATCTGGTTTGCCCTGGTTGCCACACTTCCCTTTTTGGGTGCAATCGTCTATTTTGCGCTCGTACGGCGGCATACTGAGCCGCTTTGATTTTTAAAACGCTACAAGGATTAGGTTAACAATGCTCGATCTGGTAAGAAGACATTCGAGGTCCTGGGCTATAAAGGCTGTTCTGATAGCTCTTATCATAGTTTTTATCGGATGGGGCGGATACCTCTACCAGAGCCGCCACGATAACGACATCGCCAGGGTGGGCGAGCACTACATCACGCAGCAAGAGTACTCCACGGCCTATGAGAATATGGTCCAGGCCATTCGCAACCAGTTTGGCGGTTCCGCGCCTCAAAAACTCATGGAGGCTCTCGATATAAAAAAACAGGCCCTGGACTCGCTTGTGCGTCGCTATCTCGTTGTTAGAGGCGCTCGAGAGCTTGGCCTGCAGGCTACCCCGGATGAGGTGAGAGCCGCCATACTGAAGATTCCCGCATTTCAGAGCGGTGGAAAGTTCGATATGAGCCGCTACCGGGCTATTTTGTGGCAGCACCATATGACGCCTGAGAGTTTTGAAAAGGAAATGGCCGACGACATAACCATGTCCAATGCTCAGGTTTTTATAACGGGTCAGGCGATTGTTACCCAAAGTGAAATCCTGGCTTCTTATCATTTCGACAATGATCAAATAAAAGTGGCTTACACCCTCTTTGATCCCTCCGCCTTTGAAGGCGGTGTAAAACTGGATGCTCCCGCCCTCGAGGCGTTTTATAAAAAACATCAAAATCAATACATGGAACCGGAAAAGCGTGAAATAACCTACGTTCTTTTAAATGTTTCCGACCTGGAAAAAGATATTAATCCCAGCGAGGCGCAGATCAAGCAATATTACGACGACAATACAGCCGAGTTTACGGGTGAAAAACAGGTGAGCGCGCGCCGCATCCTCTTGCGGCTCACTCCCGGGGCTTCGGCTGCGCAAATCAAGGAGGCGAACGCTCAGGCGGCAAAGATCCTCGCTGAGGTGCGGAAAGGAAAGGATTTTGCCCTCCTTGCCCAAAAGTATTCGCAGGACAAGACGACCGCGAAAAAAGGAGGGGAGTTAGGTTTCTTTTCCTATAAACAAATGTCTCCGGCTTTTTCCAGTGCGGCTTTTGCCCTCAAGCCCGGGCAGGTTAGCGCAATCGTGCGTACTCCTTCCGGCTTAAACATTATTAAGGTCGAGCAGGTGAAAAAGGCTGGGCTCGCTCCTCTTGACGCGGTGCAAAATAAAATAATAAAGGAGCTAAAGACGCAGCAGGCCCGCGATCTTGCCTATAAGAAGGCCCAACATCTTCGAGATCTTGCCTATGCAAGACAGGATCTGGCTAAAGCAGCGCTTGAGCTAAAAATGAAGGCCTCGGACCCGGTCTGGATTACCCTAAACCAACCGGCGGTTGCTCCGCTTACCAAACCGATTATACAAAAACTCTTTGGACTGACTCAGGGCGATGTCAGCGACATGCTCGATATTCCCGGAGGCTACATGGTTGCCCAGGTAAAGGTTGTAAAAGCGCCGCAACCAGCTCCTTTTGCCCAGGTAAAAGACAAGGTCACAAAGGATTTTCGCCTGGCGCAGGCAAATAAGCTTGCGCTAAAGCAGGCAAAAGCTCTTCTTGAGAGCGCCAGGGCAAAAAATAGCCTTGAGACCGCCGCCAAAGCCGCCAATGTGACTGTCCTGCAGAGCGCCTACTTTTCAAGAAAGGTCCCTGATAAAGATCTTAAACTGCTTCAGGGTACAAACCTTGACAGCGTTTTAATGCTGGGACCTGCCACGCCATTTCCGCAACACCCGATCCAGATAGGTTCAAGCTTTATGGTTTGCCGGTACGAGAGCCAAAAGATCGCAACCGCTCCCTCTAAGGAGCAGGTAGCTCAGATCGCCCAAACGATCCTGCGGCAGAAACGTCATGTGCTCTGGAGCACATGGCTTGCCCAGATAGCCAAGACTACCAAAATTGAATATCTAACCAACATTTAGCTTAAATTTCCGGTCGCTCCCCTGCAAAGCCCGCCCCGGAGGACCATAAGCCGGGAGCTTTCCAGGGGAGCCTGCGTGTGGCGCACTGAAGTGAGAAAGGCTTCAAAGCTATCACAACGGGGAATACAAGGCACATTTCGGTTGATCTCTTTTCCTCCACAAATCAATGGCTTCCAGACTGCCAGGTTTGCCGGCGGGAAGTTTCCGCAGCAACGCCTCTAATTGGTGCACTTTTTTCTCATGGCGGACCCCAAAAGATCCGATTGTCCAATTGATGGTTGAGGACGAGGACGTGCATTGCCAAGCCGTTTGCGCCCAGCTTCCCCGCTTCCAACTGTATCCAAACTTGGAGGTCTTTTGTAACATGGATTGTTTTGAGGATTTCGAGGATGACAGGGAATATCTCTCTTTGAGGGAATACGCCAGGGTGACAGGGTATCTGCCGGTAAGTATCCGTGCCGTTACGGAAACTGAAAAGCTTTCATTGGTCTCGAGAATGGTCTTCGAATCCGTTAGCTTCGAGACGCAGTCTCTTCCTGAAATCGGGGACCAGGCTCTTTCAGCCTGTCTTAAAATTTTAAACTCCAAGCTCGATTCCATCATCAGGATGCTTTCCTTTGAGTCTTGTGGCAAAGAGATGGACATGGCCAAAGTTAATATTAGTGATGGCGGCATCAGAATCCATTCCCCCGCCGGTTATGAGCCAAATTCCGATGTGGAAATCAAGCTTATAGTGCCAACCGCCCCTTCGATGATCTTCTATATTTACGGAAAGGTCGTCAATTGCGAAACAGTCGGTGATGTGTACGAGCTTTGTATTGAATTTACCGATATAGACGACGACATTCGGGAACATATTGCCAAATATGTTTTTCACAAGCAACGTGAGCTAATACGAAAAAAAAGGAGCCATACGCCCTAATGTTCGTAATTATAGGAATGATAATAGTCGTGGGTGGAGTTCTGGGCGGGTATCTGGGTGAGAATGGCAACATCAGCCTTCTCATTCAGCCTCACGAATACATCATCATTTTCGGAGCCGCCCTGGGCGGATTTGTCATCGCATCGCCTCTAAAGGTGATAAAGGCCGTTCAGGCGGGTTTTATCCGTATGTTTAAAAGCCGGGCCTATTCCAAAAAAGACTACCGCGAGGCCCTGTTGCTGTTGAGTGATATATTCTACAAGATAAGAAAAGAAGGCCTGGTTTCTATTGAAGCAGATCTCGATGCTCCTGAAAAAAGTCCGATCTTTAAAAATCATCAATCCTTTATCAAAAACCATCACGCACTGGCTTTTCTTACCGATACCCTGCGCACTCTTACCATAACGGATATAGAAGCCCATGAAATGGGCGAACTTCTTGACTATGAAATTGAGGCCCATTACGAGGAAGCCCTGATCCCGTCCAAAAGCATCGCCAATGTGGCTGATGCTCTTCCGGGGTTGGGTATCGTGGCTGCCGTTCTTGGGATTGTGCTTACGATGAAAAAAATCGACGCCCCTCCCGCCGTGCTGGGTGAATGCATCGGCGCGGCGCTGGTTGGCACCTTTACAGGCGTTCTTATGTGCTATGGTTTTGTTGGGCCGATGGCAAAAAATCTGGAAAACATCGCCAACGAGGACAAGGAATTTCTAACGGTCATAAAGGCCGGCCTGCTCTCCTTTATGAGCACCCCCTCTCCGCAGGTGGCCATAGAGTTTGCAAGAAGAGTTGTCCCCGAAGAACTCCGGCCTACTTTTTTGGAACTTGAGAATCTGGTAAAACAGTCTAGGAAGAAATGACATGGATGAGGGCAAATCGAAAAGAATCATAATCAAAAGGGTAAAAAAGAGTCATGCGGGAGCCCATGGCGGAAGCTGGAAGGTCGCCTATGCCGACTTTGTAACTGCGATGATGGCCTTCTTTTTGCTTATGTGGCTCCTCAATATGACCTCACAGGAAAAAAGGGCCGTTTTGGCCCTGTACTTCAGAAATTTTAGCCTTTTTACTAAAGGCGGCACTTCCTTCATGTACAAAGGGGGGCCCAGGCCGGTTGGCGAATCTTTTGGCAACCAGGTCGTTATCGACAAGGGCAACGACAGCGGTGGTATCACAAACGACGATATGGCCAGGCGCCTTATGACCGGCATCATCCAGGGTGGACCGGTGTCGGTAGCTCAAAAGCACGTTTTTATACAAGAAACCCGCGAGGGAGTGAGAATTCAGATAGTCGATACGGCAAAAACACCGATCTTCCCGCCGGGAAGCGCTGAAATCACTGATTTAGGAAAACAAATCATCAAATCGGTTGTTAATATTCTTATTAATTTCCCCAATAAAATTGCGGTGGAAGGGCATACTGACTCAAGTCCTTCGGGGGCCGGCCAGATGTCTAACTGGGAACTCTCGGTTGCCAGGGCTCTTTCTGCCAAACGGGCGATCGAAATGGACGGTATAAATCCCATAAGGATTTGCCGAGTCGTCGGTTATGCCGATCGTATGCCCTTGTTCCCCATGGATGACCCTAGAAATCGGCGAATCAGTATACTCTTCTGCGCGGGAAAGACTCAAAAGCCTCCCGAAAATCTCAAATGGCTTCTAAAACCCCCGGAGTAGCTTGCTAATTTTTCATTTCATAAAACAGTGCCGCCGCGGACCTTATTCCACTGCCAAAGTCTTCAAGGTTAAAGCGTTCGTTGGGAGAGTGAGGGCCGTCATCGGGGCTTCCCCAGCCAAGCAATAGTATATTTTCCTGGTTGAGATGTTTTCTGATCAGGTTTACCACGGGAATAGAGCCGCCTTCTCTTTTGAACCTGGGCCTTTGCCCAAATCCGGCTTCTATCGCTTTTTGAGCGGCCAGCATGCTGGGGGTGTTTCTGTTTACTAAAACAGGATCCGCATGATGAAGACCCGAAAATTCAATGCTGACCCCTGGGGGGCAAAGGCCCTTTACATACCGGGTGAACAGAGCCTCGATCTTGTGTGGGAGCTGGTTTGGAACCAACCGCATGCTCACTTTTGCCCCCGCTTTGGCGGGGATTATCGTCTTTGCGCCCTCCCCGGAAAATCCGCCCCAAATTCCGTTTATATCCAATGTCGGCCTCGCGCTGCTACGTTCGACCAGCGAATAGCCAGGCTCGCCCGTGAACTCGCAAACTCCCAGATAATTTTTCAGAGCATCTAAATCCAGAGGCGAACCGGCCATTTCTTCTCTTTCCCACTGCTCTAAGCCAAGGACGTCATCATAAAAGCCGGGGATTGCCACTGTGTCATCGGGGTTCTTTAGCCTTTGGAGGATGTTTGCAAGCACCTGCGCGGGATTGTAAACGATTCCTCCAAAACCGCCGGAGTGAAGATCAAAGCGTGGCCCTCTGACATCAAGCTGCAGATAGCAAAGGCCTCGGAGGCCGTAAGTTATTGCCGGAATTCCGTGGTCGAGTTGGGAGCCATCAGAGATTGCCACGGCGTCGGCTCTTAGTTCGTCTCTGTGGTCGATAAGGAATTTTTCGAGGTTGGGGCTGCCGATTTCCTCCTCGCCTTCGGCCAAAACGATAATGTTGATCGGAAGTTTTCCCTCAACCGCCAGCACGGATTCGATTGCCTTTATATAGGTAAGCAACTGGCCTTTATCGTCGGTTGCCCCCCTTGCGTATATAAAGCCCTCCCGTATGTCTGGGGAAAATGGCGGGGTTTGCCATTCCTCCAAAGGGTCAGGGGGTTGTACGTCATAGTGACCGTAGATGAGCAGGACCGGCGCCCCGGAAACCTCGGGGGAGCGCGCCAGCACGACCGGATGGCGCTGCGTTGGGTAGAGCTTGCCGCTCATGCCGCACTTTTGGAGTTGATCGAGTACCCACCGGGCGCCGTTTAAAACGTCTTCGGCATGTTCGCTAAGGGTGCTAACGCTGGGAATTGATAAAAACTGTATGAGTTCTTGCGTAAAGGTCTGCATGTGATCTTGAGTGAAGGAAAAAATCCGATCCCGCGGCATACTCGTTCTCCTTTAATTTCGGGACTGCGTTCAAAGAAAGACCGCCCTTATCTGCGCCCAATCTTGAACGCAACCTCTTTTAAGTTGTGATACAATGCAAAGTGGTTAATAAAATAGTATAGGAGAATGAATCCCGCCAGATGGAAATAGTGGAAAAAATTATATCGCAAATCGAGGAGGTGGACTCTCGGCGCTGGAATGATTTGGCCGTTGATTCTGCGCCCATGCTTGAATATGAATATCTGCATGCGCTTGAGACCTCCGGGGCGATCTGCGCGGCCGGCGGCTACAAACCCGCACACCTTGCCCTTTATAATGATTCGTCCCTCGTGGCCCTTGCCCCGCTCTATCTGCGCGAGCGCGCCTTCGTCGAGTTCGGCGATGGGGGCATGCTTGAATTCTTATCCGAAATAACAGGCCTTCCTTTCGGTTCGGGTCTGGTCGGAAGCATTCCCTTTACGCCGGTGCCCGGATACGATTTCCTCCTTGCCCCGGGCCTTGACCGGATTGCGGTTTTTGACTCCATTTTAAAAAAAGTCGATGAAATTTCAATGGAGCGCGCTCTTTCAACAAGCCGCTTTTATTTCGTCTCCCCAAACTCTGCCCTTAACCACATTCTGGTCCAGCACGGATACATCAGGCTTAGCACTCCTCATCTGGTCTGGTTTAACCGCGGGTATCGCACTTTTGAGGATTTCCTGCTCTCCTTTAAATCCGGCCGAAGAACCAAAATTAAGCGTGAATACCGGTCCATTCGAGACCAGGGCATAGAGTTGAGTATGCTTGAGGGCCTAAATGCCCCCGCCTCTGCCTATAATGACCTCTATCTGCTCTACAGGCGCACCTGGACAAAATATATGGGTTCGGGGATAAAACCCTTTCTTAATGAAGCCTTTTTTCGCCTGCTGGGGGAGAATTTCGGGCGAAGGTGCGCTTTGTGTGTAGCTCAAACCTCAGGGGAAAAAGTCGGAATGGCCCTTTTCTTCACAAAGGCTCAAAGGCTCTACGGCAGATACTGGGGGGCTTTCCGGGATGTGCCCTTTCTCCACTTTGCCACCTGCTATTATTACCCGATATCCTTTGCAATCGAAAAGGGCTTGGGGACCTTCGACCCGGGTTTTGGCGGTGAGCACAAGACCATACGTGGGTTTGAGGAATCCTCTGCGGCTCATTACATTAAATTCTACGATGAAAATCAGCGTCGCCTTGCATTCGCCGTGTTGGAGCAACTTCGAAACCGGCAATCTTCCAAATAGTTAAAAGGGCCGCATCGCCTGGCCAGGGCTTTACAGAAAAAATCCTGGCCGCTTTTGTCGCCGCAAGGGTAGGAGAAATATGAAGTCTGGAAAACGTGTAATTATTATCGGCGGCGTTGCCGGCGGGGCGTCTTGTGCCACAAGGGCAAGGAGACTTTCTGAAGACTCCGAGATCATTATGATCGAAAAAGGTCCCTACGTCTCCTTTGCCAATTGCGGTCTTCCCTACCACGTGGGAAAGGTAATCCGGCGGGAAGAAGCTCTCCTTGTGGCAAATCCCGTCTTGTTCAAAAACCGCTTCAATATCGACGTGCGGCTAAATTCAGAGGCCACTTCCATTGACAGGGAAAACCGCGAGGTCGAAATCCTTGAGGTCCAAACAGGAAGAAGATATCGCGAAAAATACGACGCCCTTGTCCTCTCTCCTGGCGCTACGCCCGTAGTACCCCCCGTTCCCGGCGTTGAACTGCCGGGAATATTTACCCTGAGAAGCATTCCCGACACCAGGCAGATCAAGGCCTGGATGGAAAAATTGAAAGCCGGGCGGGCGATGGTGGTGGGCGGGGGCTTCGTAGGCCTGGAGATGACCGAAAACCTCGTAAGGCTTGGAATCGAGGTGAGCCTGGTTGAAATGCAGCAGCAGGTCATGCCCCTTATGGATTCCGAGATGATCGGTCCGGTTCATGAGGAGCTTAGGAGAAACAACGTTTTGCTGCGTCTTGGAGATGCCGTTGCCTCCTTTGAGTTGATGAGCGAGGGTTGCCTGCGTGCAACAATGAAATCGGGGGATACGGAAAAGGTCGATATGGTCATTATCGCTGTTGGCGTTCGGCCCGAGACTAAACTTGCCCGTGACTGCGGCCTTGATATCGGAGAGCTTGGCGGCATCAGGGTAGATGAGCAAATGAGGACAAACGATCCAAGGATTTGGGCCGTAGGCGATGCGGTGGAGGTTAAAGATTTCGTTACCGGCAAGTGGAGCTTTGTGCCGCTTGCCGGTCCTGCAAACCGCCAGGGACGCATTGCAGCAGATGTTATTTTTGGAAAAGCCATGGCCTTCAGAGGCTCGCAGGGTTCCATGGTCTGCGGTGTGTTCGACCTCCGGATTGCTTCAACCGGTTCGAGTGAAAAAGCTCTGAAAAAGGCAGGGCTTTGGGATGAATGTGAGAAAGTCTACCTGCACCCCGCAAACCACGCGACTTATTTCCCTGGCGCAAAGCCAATCAGTTTGAAACTCATCTTTTCCAAAACGGATGGCCGTGTCCTTGGTGCTCAGGCCGTCGGCCAGGAGGGGGTGGAAAAGCGAATCGACGTTATATCTATGGCGATCCAGAAAAGCGGATCGGTCTTCGATCTGGAAGAGGCCGAATTGTGTTACGCTCCTCAGTTTGGCTCGGCCAAAGACCCGGTCAATATGGCTGGAATGATCGCGGCCAATATACTGCGGGGCGATACCCGCATCGCTCAGTGGGAAGAGCTCGAAAATTCCAATGCCTTTATCTTTGACGTTCGCGATCCATCCGAATTTAAAAGACGACACCTTAATGAGGCAGTAAATATTCCTTTAAACGAACTGCGCTCCAGGCTGGATGAACTGCCCAAAGACCGCGAGATCTATGCTTATTGCGAGGTCGGGCAAAGGTCCTACTACGCCGCAAGGCTTTTGTCCCATAATCTCTTTGACGTTAAGAGCCTTAGCGGAGGCTATAAGACCCTCATGGCGAAAAAGGGTAAACCCGCCCCCCAAAAAACGAGCGGTGATTAGTATCGCTACGCGCCGAACCCGTGAGGGTTGGGCGCGCCACTTTTGGGGGACTTTTGGTTTATCAGGGCCTTGGAGGGTCTCAACATAGAGCGCTTCTCTTTCTATATCCTCGGTTTTCCCTGTGTGTTTACTTCATTAAAGCCTTTTGTAGAGCCATTTGGGAATATGGAACCGTCTTTTGTTCAAAACGACCCCCAGGATATCCGTTTTGCCCCTGGCCAGTGCCTCCCTTACGATGTCTGCTACCTCCCATCGGGTTTTTTCCGATTCGACCACCATGACCACCCCGTCCATCATGGCGACTATGCTCCTTGCACTATTATGTTTCAGAAGGGGAGGCAGATCGCATATAACGAAGCCATACTCCTGCCGCAGGGACGGGAAAACCTCGCAGAAAGCCCTGAATGCCTGCGCAGTAAAATCCTCTGCGCCACTTCCGGCGCTTAGTATGTCGAGATTGTCTACATTTGCGGGCTGAATGCAGGAAGTATTTGGTCCTTGGCTCGATCCAAAATCCGTAAGCCCGGGGCTTGGCTTTGCTCCAAACCTGTTGTGCTGATCAGGCCTGGCCAAATTGGCATCAATTAGTAATACCCGCCCCTCGTGTTGTTTGGCAAGTTGCCGGCAAAGAAGCGAAGCAGCCGTGCTTACACCCTCCCCACCGTGGCATCCCACAAGGCCGATGGCGCCATGGACATTCGTGCAAACCCTCAAAAGCTCTCCCATCGCCGATCTGTGTGCATTGCTTCCCAGTATCCAATCACAGCTTGTTTGCTCCAGCAGTATCGCTTGCCCCCTGAGTCTGCCGTCTCGCAAAACTCTCTCGGGGAAAACCTCGGGGAGCGTGGCCAGCATTGGAAGGCGCAGGCGATTGGCTATGTCTTTGGGTTCCTTTATGGAATGGTCTTGAAAGTCGCACAAAAAGGCTATTCCAAAGGCTCCCGAAATTGCCAGAAACATACCCAGGGCTAAAATAAGAAAGGTCTTGGGGGCAACCGGCTGGATCGAATAGGTTGCCGGCTCGACTATGCTGATATTGGATATCCTCTGCATATCGAGTGCCTCGTCTATCCGGGCCTGCTCAAGACTCTCCGAGTACTTCAGGTAGTTTGCCCTCTGAGTGGCAAGGTCGCGATCAAGTTGTTCAAAGCGCATCTCCGCCTCGTTTAAAGCTTGGAGTTGAATTCGCGCGTCTTTTAGCTGGGTCCCAAGCGTTCTGCTTTTTGCCAGAAGAGAGGCAAAATGTCCCTTCTCGGTAAGCAGTTCGAATTGGACTTTCTGGTAGTTTTCATTTACGCCTGTGGTGCTTTGTGTTTGCTCCCGCGCCCTCAAAAGAAGAGCTTTGGCCCTTTTTAACCGGCGGCGAATTGTCTGTACGGGCACACTGGTTTCGGTATAGATGGAAAGAAGCTTCTGTTCTTCTAACTCCAGTTGGTAGACCTGCTTTCTTAACTCATCTGCAGCCGAGTTCGCAAACCCCCTTGTCTCACCTATTCGCACCGTGCCGGGCAAACGCGCAAGCGTTGCCCCCAGGTCCGCAACCTTGGCCTGGGCCCCGCCGGCCGAAGACTCGATGCCCTCAAGCTCGCTTTTCATCGCCGCTATTCTTTCAAGGAGGATGTGGCGCTGCTCGCTTACCGATGCCACTCCCGTTCTGTTTTTGAGGCTTTTTAGCGCTTCTTCTGTCCGGGCAAGCGATGCTCTAAGCTGATCTCTTTGTCTTTTAAAAAATGAGTAGGAGCCCGGTGTGCGATTCACCTCTATGTGTTTTTCCAGATAGAAGCCCAAAAACCGCTCGAGAATTCTTTGGGCCAGAGCCGGGTCGTTGGCCCGATATGCAACTGTGATCATATTGCTTTTCTTGGGGGCTTCCACGTCGAGTCGTTTCATAAAGGAAAGGATCGCCAGTTCCCTTTCCAGCATGCGGCCCGCAACCGTTGAGGAAGAGCCGGAGCAAAGAAGGCCCGCGAGCACTCTGAAGGGATAGCCTAGCGTCCGCCTTGCCCAAAAGCGCAGCTCTGCCGGCAGCGGCGCACCCACCGGAAGGGTTTCCTTTTCGCCATTTAGAACCCTTTGCGCTCCGATCCGGTCAACTACCTCCTCAGCAAGTTCGCGGCTCCTGAGGATATCCACTTCCGAGTTGATCTCACTTTCCCTGTCAGCATTTATGTTTATTACCTTTCCCGTTACCACGGTCGGGCCCACGGTCGCATTCTCCCGGCCGATTCGCACCAGCATCTGGGCTTGTGATTCATAGAGCCTGGGGCCTATAAATACCCCAATCCCAACGATTGTCATCACGCAAAGCCAAAAGATGCTCATCTGCCTTTTGTGCCTGAAAAGGATGTTGTAGAAATCCCTCATGGAAGTTTCCTGGATATCGTATCGAGTGGCGATATCAGACATAGGGCAATCCTTCCATAACTGGTCGCTCATGAAATTATATATAGTAGCGTGTGAGTGTATTTATATACGAAAAGATGCTATAAATCCATAAAACAGATAAATAATGACACAATTTAAAATGAAATAATATGTTAATGAATATGATTGATAAAATTGTGTAATTAGATATACAAAAGAAAAGTTATTATCAGATAGTAAATGTAGTCTGATAAAGATTATCACTTGCATAGGTAGGATGCGCAATGATTATTGTTAGGTGATTGTCCAAATAAAAATAGTATAAGTACGTTAAAAACGTTAAACACGCATTATTATGTGCCATGATAATTATATAAAAACAATATTTCTTAGGTATTGATAATCATATATGACTATTATATATCTATCTATATATAAAAGGAATTCTGCTTTTAAGCGATGGTGCGGCAATCGAAATAATTTTTTCCCGAACCTGAATCCGTGAGCCTAAATTGAAGGCAATGCTGCAATGAGTTTTTTTGTCCAATTTCAGGAAAAGCCTCATGCCAAAATCAACAAATTGCTATGAAAAAATTGGTTTGGCTACATTTTTCTACGCCCTCCGGCGAAAGGTCACGGTATCGGTGGTAATTGGAGAATAGATCTCCTTGGCGAATAACTCGCCTTAGATAAATATCCGCATTGCAACCCGCCCTCTCGGCCTTTATGCGCTGGACAGGCGCATTTGAACGGTTCGGAAAGCCTGAAAAGCTGGGCAATGGCGGCTGAAGACCAGTTTCAGGCGGCGGCCCGTCTTGACCAGTCGTGCGGCCATATACATAAATTCTTGCATCACGGTTTTGATCCGACGCCGTTTGGCGGGATGACGCACCGGGGTCTCTCCATCGACAAGTCCGATCTGGCCGATGAATCGCAAGATATTGTAAGACAGTCC
>JBMFHI010000004.1:0-24897 GCA_049976905.1 Syntrophobacteraceae bacterium
CGGGGTCCTTATCTACCGCGGCTACAGGATAGAAGAACTGGCCCAACGCTCGACTTTTCTGGAAACGGCCTTTCTGCTTTTAAACGGCCATCTTCCAAAGCATAGCGAACTCGAGCGTTTCGAAAATCAGGTGCTGGAGGCTAGAGCGCTTCCGGGATTTATCCTGGAGAGCATGGAAAAATTTCCCAAAAGCACAGTTCCAATGGATGTGCTCCAGGCCTGCGTTCCCATGCTGGCTATGGCCGACCCCGAGCTAAATGACGATTCCAGGGAAGCCAATGTCAGAAAAGCCGTAAGGCTTATAGCCCGAATTCCGGCGAGCATCGCGGCCTGGAACCGGATCCGAAACGGCCAAAAGGCCCTTGCTCCAGACAATTCTTTGTCACATGCGGCCAATTTCCTCTGGCAGCTTACCGGGGAAAAACCCGATGAACAGATGTCGCGAGACCTCGATCTGTGCCTTGTGCTCCACGCCGATCATACCTTCAATGCATCGACTTTTGCCTGCCGTGAGGTCGTCTCCACCAACGCCCATATTTACGCGGGAGTTGCCGCGGGCGTGGGGGCGCTTTCGGGTAGTCTTCACGGGGGGGCAAATGAGCGTGTGATGGAAATGCTTCTAGAGCTCGAGTCTGAACTCCCCTCGGTCGATGAGGTGGGCCCCTGGGTCAAAAACAGGATCGAAGCGGGCGGAAAGATAATGGGCATGGGGCATGCGGTTTACAAAACCGTGGACCCGCGGGCGAAGATACTAAAGGAGATGTCTCGCCGGCTTACGCAAAAGGCCGGTCACCTCAAATGGTACGACTATCTGGTAAGGATTGAAGAAGAAGGCATCAAGGAGTTTTCCGCGCGCGGCAAAACCGGCATCAGCACAAACGTCGATTTCTACTCCGGCTCGGTGTATGCCTCAATGGGAATTCCTACCGACATAATGACCCCGGTTTTTGCCATATCGAGGATCTCGGGGTGGTGTGCCCACATTATCGAGGAAAAATTCGCCGAGGCCCAGGATAAGCCCGCTCTCTATAGACCCGAGGCCGAATACATCGGTAACTACTGCGGGGTGGTCGGGTGTATATACGAGCCGTTGTCGGCCAGGGGCTAGGTGGCGCTCCGACCCTTTTTTTCGCGGCTTTGTGTGAAAAAAACGTGAGCTTATTTCCTCTGGATA
This sequence comes from Syntrophobacteraceae bacterium, assembly GCA_049976905.1. Taxonomy (GTDB): domain Bacteria; phylum Desulfobacterota; class Syntrophobacteria; order Syntrophobacterales; family Syntrophobacteraceae; genus SbD1. The sequence goes on from JBMFHI010000004.1 coordinate 1,175, forward strand.
TGTTGAAGCGCTGGACAGCCGGCCGTTGTGGGAAAGACTGTAACGCGACGGGCGCTGGTGTCCCCCTCAGCCCAGGAGACTTAGATGGTTTTTAAACATGACGTTTTGATCGTAGGGGCAGGCCTTGCCGGGCTAAGAGCCGCCACCGAGGTGGCGGGAAAAGCCGATGTGGCCCTTATAAGCAAGGTCTATCCCACCAGATCCCATTCGGGGGCGGCCCAGGGCGGCATAGCCGCGGCGCTTGGAAACGAGGAGCCCGATTGTCAGGAATGGCATATGTACGATACGGTAAAGGGCGGCGATTATCTCTCGGACCAGGACGCAGCGGAGATCCTGGCCAAAGACGCCATCAGAGCCGTTTATGAACTCGAACATATGGGTGTTCCCTTCAACCGCACCACGGAAGGAAAAATCGCCCAGCGCTGTTTTGGGGGCCACACGAGCAATTTCGGCCAGGCGCCGGTTAAACGCATATGCTACGCCGCGGATCGTTCCGGCCGGGTTATCATGGATACGCTCTATTTCGACGCGGTAAAGAAGGGGATAAAGATATACCCGGAATTTCACGTGCTCGATCTTATCTTGCGGGACGGACAGGTTGCGGGCCTTGTGGCCTATGAGCTGGCTACCGGGGAGGTTCACTTTTTCCACAGCAGGGCGGTGCTGCTGGCTACCGGAGGATTTGGCAAAGTCTACAAGGTTACCTCCAATGCCTTTGCCAACACCGGAGACGGCCCCGCTTTGGTCTACAGACAAGGGCTTCCCCTGGAAGACATGGAGTTTGTCCAGTTCCACCCAACCGGGATTTATGGACTGGGGGTTCTTATAACCGAGGCGGCAAGAGGCGAGGGCGGGGTGCTTAGAAACACCGATGGCGAGCGCTTCATGGAAAGATATGCCCCGACCATTAAGGATCTCGCCCCCAGGGACATGGTGTCGCGGGCCATCTATACCGAAATTGCCAGGGGGCGGGGAATAAACGGCTCTGACTACGTTCATCTCGATCTTACCCACCTGGGTGAAAAAAAACTGGCCGAAAGGCTTTCGGATATTTCCTCCTTTGTAAAGATTTACCTTGGTCTGGACCCGGCAAAGGATCTCATTCCGGTGCAGCCGACCTGCCACTACATGATGGGCGGGATTCCCGTAAACACCGAGGGCAATGTAACCGATGAAAAAAACGGGATCGTTCCCGGTCTCTATGCAGCCGGAGAATGCTCCTGCATCTCGCTCCATGGGGCTAACCGGCTTGGCTGCAATTCGCTCCTCGATCTCGTGGTCTTTGGCAGAAGGGCGGGCAAGAATATCCTTGAAAATCTCGATCGCCTCCCCTGGATGGCTCCGCCCGTTTCTCCCGAGCGTGATTCGATAGAGCGTATAAGGCAAATACGGGAAAACAAAAAAGGTGAAAGGCAGATAGTTATCCGGCGCGAGCTCCAGCAGGTCATGATGGACGGCTGCTCGGTTTTTAGAGAGGAGCAGGGTCTTAAAAGAGTCGTTCAGACTTTAGGGCAACTGGAACAAAGAGCAAACTCCATTTCTATCGACAATAAGTCAGAGCGCTACAACACCGATTTGATAGACGGTTTGGAGTTGCTTAACATGCTGCCTCTTGCCGAGGCGATAGCCGCTTCGGCTCTAAACAGGACCGAAAGCCGCGGGGCGCATTCCCGCGAAGACTATCCGCAAAGAGATGACGAGCATTGGCTAAAACACACTCTTATCCGAAAGACCGGGCAGGGCGTGTCGATTGGCGAAAAACCGGTAACGATCACCAGGTTTGAACCCAAACCGAGAACATATTAAGAGAGGGAAAAGGGCAATGCTCAAATTCAGGATATTGCGGTTTGACCCCGAATCGGATAAGGAGCCGTGGTACAGGACCTATGAGGTCGATGCGGGGCCCGGCGAGCGTATTCTCGATTGCTTGAATAAAATCAAGTGGGAGCAAGACGGCACGCTTGCCTACAGGATGTCTTGCGCCCACGGGGTATGCGGCTCCGACGGCATGCGGATAAACGGCGTGTGCGCGCTTGCATGCCAGAAGCTTGTCAAGGACTACGCGGGCGCGGAGGAAATCACCCTGGAGCCGCTGCCTTTTTTTCAGGTCAAAAAGGATCTCATAGTCGATATGGACAATTTCCTTGACCGGGTTCGCTCCATGCGTCCTTATCTGGTTCGGGATCAAGCCCCCCCGGAAAAGGAAAGTCTTCAAAGTCCCGAAGAGCACGCGAAGGTCGAGCAAGCTATTCGCTGCATCCTGTGCGGCTGCTGCACGAGCGCATGTCCCGTGATGGCGGAAAATCCGGATTACGTCGGCCCCGCAGCCCTCGTGTGGGCCTATAGATTTCTCTATGATTCGCGCGACAGCGCATTTACCGCGAGGCTTGAAAAGCTAAATGCGCCCAACGGCGTGTGGCCCTGCGTCAATCATTTCGATTGCACCCGGGTGTGTCCCAAGAATATTCCCATCACGAAGTCGATCAATTTCATGAAGCGGGAAATAAAAAATAAGCTTCCACAATCGGGCGAGTGAATAAGTGGGTTGCATATTAGTCTATTTACCTTGTAAATTTCTCCTCTGCCGATCATAAATGTCTAGCGGAGGAATACCATGAAGCTTCAATCGATAAATCCATTCACGGCGGAATTGACGGCACACTTCGATGCCATGAGCGATGACGCTTGCCGTGAGGCTGTTAGTCAGGCGCGCGGAGCATTCCAAAAATGGAAAAAACTCCCGGTTGCCGCCCGGCTCGAACCTGTTGCACGGCTGGCTTCGATTTTTCGGCGCAAAAAGACAGAATATGCGCGCATTGCCGCTGTCGAAATGGGCAAGCCTGTCAGGCAGGCCGAGTCTGAAATAGAAAAGTGTGCTCTGCTCTGCGACTATTATCATCAAAACTCTGAAAAGGTTCTCCTGCCTGAGGCGATCGAAACCGATGCGGCCAAAAGCTACGTGGTCTTTGATCCTCTTGGGGTGATCCTTGGCATTATGCCCTGGAATTATCCTTTCTGGCAGGTGGCCCGCTGGGCCGTGCCGGCGCTTGCGGCAGGCAATGTCTGTTTGCTAAAGCATGCGTCCAATGTCCCTCTTACGGCCATCGAAATGGAGAAAATATTTTGCGAGGCCGGTTTTCCTGAGCATGTCTTTAAAACTCTTCTGATCGGTCCGCGAAGCGCCGAAGTTTTGATAGAACAAAACCTGGTCGATGGGGTTTCCCTTACCGGAAGTGTTGCCGCGGGCGCGGCCATTGGGGCGCTTGCGGGAAAAAATCTCAAAAAATCGGTCCTTGAGCTTGGCGGCTCAGATCCGTTTATGGTCTTTGCGGATGCCGATCTCGAAAAGGCGGCCCGCGCGGCCGTAAGGTCCCGGATGGGCAATGCCGGTCAAAGCTGCATTGCCGCCAAAAGACTCATCGTGGCGCAACCGGTCTTCGATGTCTTTAAAGATAAATTTCTCGAGGCTCTTAGCGCCATGAAAGTGGGCGATCCGCTCGATACCGCAACCGATATAGGGCCCGTAGCCAAAGAAGAGTTTATCCAGACCCTTCAAAAACAACTCGACGACGCCTTGAAAAAAGGGGCTACGGTCTCCTGGGGGCCAAAGCCGCCTGAGAGGGGCTATTTTTTTCGCCCGGCTGTTTTATCCAACGTTACCTCCGACATGTCGGTGATGAGAGAGGAGGTCTTCGGACCCATAGCCGTTCTGGCTTCGGCAAAGGGCGAGGACGAGATGTTGCGGGTTGCCAATGAAACCGACCTGGGGCTTGGGGCCGCGGTCTGGACCAGGGATATCGAAAAAGCCCAAAGGCTTGCACGGGACATTGACTCAGGGTTTGTGGCCATAAACTGCATCGTCAAGTCCGATCCGAGACTTCCCTTCGGCGGGGTCAAAAAGTCGGGATTTGGCAGAGAGCTTTCCCATTATGGGCTCAAAGAGTTTGTAAATGTCAAAACGGTCATCGTAGGAAGGTGAGCCCTGCATGGAAACAACCGCTCCGACGGTTTCGACTCTGTCGCGCATAAAACTTTTTATGGCCCTGTCGAGAACGCCCCATGGCCTTCTCGACATGACCACCCCGGCCCTTGCCGCTCTTTTCTGGCTGGGCGCGATCCCGTCGCTCTACGTGGTATTTATCGGCCTGATTACGGCTTTTGCCGGCTATACGGCCGTTTATGCCTTAAATGATCTGGTCGACTACCGCTCGGATCAAAAAAAAATCCGCGAGTGCGGCGCGCTCAAATGCTCGGCGGGAGATCTCGACGCTGTCTATGTGCGCCATCCCCTTGCACTGGGCATGCTAAGCCTCGGGCAGTCCATGGTGTGGACAGCGGCCTGGGGCGCTCTCGCACTCGTTGGCGCCTGGCTTCTAAACCCGCTCTGCGCGCTCATTTTTATCCTTGGGTGTATTGCCGAAACGGTTTATTGCCTGATGCTCAAAGTCAGCTGGACAAGAACTCTGGTAAGTGGTGCGGTAAAGAGTGCCGGCGGCGTTGCTGCCATTTACGCGGTTTGCCCCAAAACCACGCCTTCTTTCGTTATCGGTTTTTTCCTTTGGTTTTTCTTCTGGGAAATCGGCGGCCAGAACGTTCCAAACGATTGGAGCGACATGGAAGAAGACATGCGCACGGGGGCTGCGACGGTTCCGCTAAGGTTCGGCCCTCAGGGGTCGGCCCGGATCGTTTTGGGCTCCCTTGCCTTTGCGGTCTTTATGAGCATGGTTTTGTTCTGGTTAACGCCTGCTCGTCTCAGCCGCTTCTATTTTGCCGGTTCGATCCCGGCTGCCTTGTTTCTGCTGCTTTTACCCGCCTGGGACCTCTATCGGGCAAAGACCTCCAGCCAGGCTTGCGCACTGTTTAACCGGGCTACCTATTATCCTCTCACCATGTTTGTCGTCATCTTGTTGAGCGCCCTTATCTGAGCCGGCAATCATCTTCGCTCGAGTTCTTTTTTGACGGCGGTCCCGAGCTTTTCCAATATATAGGGTTTTTTCACGTAGGCTCCTGCCCCCAGCGCCTGTGCCCGGGTCACGCGCTCGGTTTCCGAAAAACCGCTTACGATTATGGCTTTCTGGCCGGGGTGGATTTCAAGTATTTTAGTATAGGTGGTCAAACCGTCCATACCCGGGTCCATGATCATATCCAGAACTACGAGGTCCACCTTGTTGTGTCTGAGGCGCTCGATTGCTTCTTCACCGCTTCCCACACCGTATGTGGAGTAATTGAGCTTCCTTAGCATAAGACAGGCAAGCTCGAGTTGTTCTTGGACGTCATCTACGACCAGTATGGATTGGCCCTTTCCCATGTACTCGGCGATTAACGGCGAGGCCTTCTGCGAGGGTTCCTGCTGGCGGGTAACGGGAAAATAGAGGGTAAGTGTGGTTCCCTTGCCTTCCAAACTCTCGACATTTATGTAACCGTCATGATCTTTGACTGTCCCCCACACTACCGCCAGGCCAAGGCCCGTTCCGCTCCTTCCCATCGCCTTTTTGGTATAAAACGGCTCGAAGACCCGTTTTAGATCCTCGGCCGATATCCCTTCCCCCGTGTCGGAGATGGTGAAAACCACATAATCTCCCGCCTTTACCTCGTCGTAGCCTGAAACGGGCTTGTCCAGGTACTGGTTTCTGGTGCTCATTTTTACCACACCCCCTCCGGGCATGGCTTCAACGGCATTATAGACCAGGTTCATTACAGATTTTTCCAGGTGAACGTAGGAGCCTGAAAGGTTTAGCAAGTCCGCCTCAAGGTCCGTTTCCAACGATACCCCGGGATGGTTGGCGCAGATAGCGGCAAATTCCGCTGAACTTTTGCAATCGGCTACGATCTTATTGAGGTTTAGCACCATTCTGTTGGATACCCCTCTTCTTGCCAGGGTCAAAAGGTCCTGAACGATGGCGGCCGCTTTCTGCCCTCCCTTTAAAACCTGCAGGGCCTTCGCTCTTGCAGGGTTGACCCCGTCAAGCTCGTAAGCAAGCAGTTCCGCATACCCGACCACTACGCCAAGGGCATTGTTTAGATCGTGGGCCACCCCGCCGGCCAGTGTCCCCAGGGCCTCCATCTTTTCTGCGCGCTGCAAGCGCTCCTCAAGACTTTTTCGCTCGTTTTGAGCCTGCCTGATCTGGGTGATATCCCTTACCATGGCCTGAATGAGCCTGATGTTTTCAAGCTGGATGTAGTTTAAGGAAACTTCGGCATCAAAGGGGGTCCCGTCTTTTTTTGTATGCTGCCAGTAGAAGCGTTGAGGCTTACCCTCCACCACAGCATTTAGCAGCTCCAGGCCTTTTTCCTTTGAATCCCTTCCGTCGGGTTGGGTCAACGGGCTGTAATTCCAAACCGTGCACCCGCGGAACTCGCCGGCCTCTTCTAATCCGAACAGCCTCAGGGCGGTCTGGTTGGACTCTGTTATCGTTCCTTCAGGAGTCAGAATGATTGTGCCGTCATTTGCCCCCTCAAACAAGGTGCGGTAGCGTTTCTCGGCTTCCCTTAGTCCTTCTTCGACCTGTTTTCGTTTGGTAATATCGCGCACGACCGCCAGTACGCGGCGCTCTCGGCTGATCTGCGCGCTTTTTAAAGACACTTCCACCCAGAAAAGCTCGCCGTCTTTCTTGCGGGATTGCCAATGAAAAACCTGTGGTCCTTCCGCCATTGTCCTGGTTATCCAATACTGAGATTCCTCTGCCGAGTAAGGGCTTACACCTGAGCTGGGACTACCCGTCATGTCCCCCAAGACTTCTTGACGACTATAACCGAAGAGTTTGGGTACGGAATCGTTAATATCCAGGATGGCTCCTGTGTCGGCATCGAGAATGAAGATGGAGTCGTCTACGGCATTAAATATTTCCCTGTAATTACGCTCGCTTTGTTGCAAGGCCTCCTGGGCCTGTTTGCGATCGGTGATGTCCTGAATGACGCCGAATATCCTGCCTTCTTCCGGGAAGTATTCCGCTATGGAATGGATATCTATGATTTGTCCGTCGCTTTGTCTTCGAATTCTAAACTCGATATTATAGGGTTCGCCGTTTTCGACTAGCCCTTTTAACGCGTTATCGATAATTTCTCGATGTTCGGGGATGGTAAATGATTGCACTTGCGGCATGGGCAATTCCCATTCCTCCACCCCGTAGATGATCCTCGCGCCTTCGGAGGCGATCACTTTATCGCTTGCTACAATATATTCCCAGTTACCCGAGCGGACGGCTATCTCGGCCTTTTTAAGGCGTCTTTCGCTAAGTCTCAGCTGCTCTTCGGCGCGCTTTCTTTCGGTGATGTCATTGCCAACGCATAGTACTTCGGCAACCCGACCGTCTTTGTAACGTATCGGTATATTGGTCCATGCGATCCAGACTCTTTCGCCGTTTCTGCGCATATTTTCGTTGATGTTGCTGTTGAATTTGGACGGATCGCGCGCGATCTCCTTTAACATGGCCGCAAGGTCTCGGCCTGTGCTTTCCATGGCAGGAACTATGGTGCCGACCATACTCTTGCCAATTATCTCCTTTTCGGTGTAGTCGAAAAAACCACGGGCAAATTCGTTGAAAAATGTGACATTGCCAAGATCGTCCATCCTGACGATAATGCTGTTGGCGTTTTCAACCAGTTCCCGGTATTGTTTTTCACTTCCCCGCAGCGCGTCCAAGGCAAGCTGGAGTTGTGAAGTCTTTGCAGTAACCTTTCTGCGCAGGGCGTAGTTCCATAGAACCAATGTCAATATTAGAAAAGTGGTGCCGGTAGATGAATAGAGGAGATATCGCGCGTATGAGGGACCTATCTTTCTAACTCCAGAGCCCATCCATTTTTTATAAATCGCTTTATATTCCCTGGGTGGAATTTTGGAAAAGCCCTTCTCGATAACGGCGAACAGTTCGGGCTTTCCCTTTGCCACGGCCCAGTGCAATTGCCCGGTGTACAGAGGCTCAGATTCCCGGTATTCGTTTTCAATATTTAACTTGTTTAGATAGTAAAGAGCGGGAGGTTCGTCCATGCAAAAGAGCCGGATCTCCTTCGCCTGAGCGGCTTTTATCATTTCCTTGTAGCTCGGATACTCCTTTAACGTATTGATTGCGTGATCTTTTAAGTATTGGATGCAGGCATCGCCTTCCTTTACTCCCACGGTAAAACCTCGCAGTGACTCCGCGCCGCTGATTCCGCTGATGCCTCTGTGGAAAAAGATCGGGACCCGTATGGTCGCATAGGGTTTTGAGAAATCGAATAGCCTGGTGCGTTCCTTTGTTAGGAATATTGAATCTATTGCGTCCGCTTTGCCCGCCGCCATAAATTGCAAGGCTTTTGCCCAATCCATTCCGACGAGGTTTACCGCTACCCCTGTTTGTTTTTCCCATAACTTCCACCGATCCACAATGATTCCCTGTAGTTTACCCTTGGAATCACGGTAAATATAGGGAGGGTACTTGTCGTCGGATACGACTGTAATCTTTTGAGGTCTTTTGTAGCCGGTTTCGGGGGGAGCATAACAGACCGAGAGGAGGCAAAAAACAATTGCGGCGGCGGCAAGCGCTGCTCCACAGATCTTCTTCCACAGTCCCATGATCAATTCCTTGCAAACTCGAAAACCGATCGTACCTGAGGGGAAAGATGCGTCTTGCCCCTGAGCTCCTGCCGCGAATTAGAGACGGAATTTTGACATGTTTTGTCACCTAATAGGGGCCAAATGTTTCACAAAACATTGCCAAAAGAGTGTTCAGGTCTAACACTTTTTACTTCGTCGCAGAGATTCTGCTAAATGAGCAAAAAATATGCTAGAAATTTCCTAATGTCCTTTAAACGGTTAGCCAATACTCTGTCCATCTGTTTGCCGTATTGCAAATCCACTTTAGCGATGCCATAATCGGGCCGTTTCGGATCCGGGTGAGCAGGACAGGGTGGGTGGTGGATAAACCATTTCGTCTTGTACGATTCACAAGTTACTATTTACCACAATAACTACTGCTGAGGTTGACGATGTATTTAAGCAAGATTCGAAATGGTTTCTCTTCGATTCGATTTTGCCCTATTCCCATAATCGCTCTTGTGGCGATTGCCCTTCTGGCCGCTTCGTGCTCGACGCGCAGGGCCGCTTTTTCAGCCGGAGATGCGGCCCCTTCCATTCTGGTCCCGGTAAATCGGGCTGGAATCATTGACGGGCGCGGCAGGTTCCGTGAAATTTTTAGAGCTGTGCTGGCCGCCCGATCGCCCCAATCTGGCAAGGGAAAACCCTTCGATGATACGACAACACTCTGGAGACTCTCAGGCGAACCGCCTGCTACGGGCAAGCCCGTCGTGCTTGGCAGGCCGAATCCGGATTATTGCATAGTTATTGTTCCGGGGCTTCTTGCCGAATGCGTCTCGCAGGTTTCCACGGTCTTTGGCGATGCGCGAAAAAGATTGCAAACCCTGGGCTACAACCTTTACTACCTCCAGACTGCGGGTCGGCGAAGCAGCCGTTATAACGCTGTACTCATTCGAAATGAAGTTATGAAAATGGTTGGGGGTAAGAAGATAATTTTTGTCACCCATTCCAAAGGTGCGGTGGACACCCTTGAAGCCCTGGCGCAATATCCTGATCTAGCGCAGCGCACGGCCGCTGTCATAAGCTTTTCCGGTGCGATAGACGGCTCTCCCCTGGCCGCTGCTTTTCCGGATTTTCTTCAGAACCTTCTCGACCAATTCCCGCTTTCTTCCTGCGGGCCGGGTACGGAGGCCGAGGCCGTTGGCAGCCTTCGCCGAAGCGTGAGGATTTCCTGGCTCTCCACGCACATATTGCCTAAAGGCGTCCGCTATTATTCCCTCGCAGCCTTTACCACCCGCGATAATACATCGCGGATTCTGCGGCCCTTCTACGATATCCTTGCGCGCACCGATCCCTTAAACGACGGCATGGTAATAAGCTCGGATGCGATAATCCCCGGTTCGGTCCTGTTGGGCTACCCGAATGCGGACCATTATGCGGTGGCGATGCCTTTTAATGGAGACAAATATCGCATGTTGGCCGCTTTGATAGACAAAAACGACTATCCGCGGGCCGAACTGCTGGAGGCCGCCCTCAGATACGCCGAAGAAGAACTGGCGGGTGCCAATAGAAGCCAGGCGGGCAAAAGCATCACTTTGCCCGCCCAGTAATCTTCATCGTGGAAGATGCGTGGTCTTAGAGCTAAAAGCGGGTCGCCTAAGAGGCTTTAGCATCCCGGGACTGGAAAAAATCGGCGTAGAGTTCGCGCATAGTTTTCTTGCTGAACTTTCCAACGCTGGTCTTGGGGATGGAATCGACAAAGAGCACTGCATCGGGCAGTTGCCATCTGGCGAATTTCGTCCCTATAAATTCCAGGATGGTTTGAGTTGTTATCTTCTCTTTTGCCTCGGGCTTTAGGACCACAAGCGCAAGGGGCCTTTCCTGCCATTTGGGGTGGGGCAGGCCGACCACGCTTGCCTCCAGGACGTCGGGGTGGGCCATTATCGCGTTTTCCAGGTCAATGGAAGATATCCACTCGCCTCCGCTTTTGATCATGTCCTTGACCCTGTCGGTTATCTTTATGTAACCGTGTTCGTCGATGGAGCCCGCGTCTCCGCTTATCCAATAGCCGTCCCTGAAACAATCGGCCGTGCGCGGATCGTTGTAGTAACTTGTTGCGATCCATGGTCCTCTTATGAGCACCTCGCCCACGCTCTGCCCGTCATGGGGGATTGGAAGGCCGTCTGTGCCCACGATCTTTATTTCGACCCCAGGTACGGGAAGTCCCTGTTTTTTCTGGTTTTCCCATTGCCGCTCTTTTGACCAGCCGCGAAGCGAGGGCTTAAGCTGGTTTACTGTAACTATCGGAGAGGTTTCGGTAGCGCCGTAGGCATGAATGAATTCAGCTTTGCAAAGTTCGGAGAATTCTCTCATCATGGACAAAGGGGGTTCGGTTGCCCCGGAGGCGATACGCAATCGGCTAAGGTCGGGTTTTTTTTCCATCGTGCGTATATGATGAAGCATCGGCATGAACAGGGCAGGGGCTCCGGCTGTAACCGTGGTTTTTTCCGACACTATCAAATCCAGGAGGTTCCGGGTCGTCTCCAGGGTATATCTGCCGCTAAAGACCAGTTTTGCCCCGGTCATGGGGCCGGCCAGCCAGAAACCCCACCCCTGGGCATGGAACATGGGGACCATCTGGAGCAGCACATCGGAAGGGTTTATGCCAAAAGTGAGGGCAACACTGGTTGTGTGAAGATAAACCGAGCGGTGGGAATAATATACCCCTTTAGGCTTACCTGTAGTACCCGATGTGTAGCAGGCGCTGTAGGCGCTCTTTTCATCTATCATCCGCCAGGGGTAGTCGGGCCTTTCGATGCCGAGCAGTTCTTCATAGCTCCAAAGCGGGGAAATAGAGGTCTTAATGCTCTCCAGGTTTTGGTCCGTAATGAGGATAAAGCCTTCGACGGTGCTCACTTTTTCCGCGATCGCTTCGATCACGGGAAGCAGCGAATCGGCTACAAAAATAAACCTCGCCTCGCTGTGGCCTACGATGTAGGCGATCTCTTCGGAGGCCAGTCTTGGGTTCATCTGCAGCATTACCGCGCCGAGGCCCGAGATAGCCATATACAGCTCGAAGTGTCTGTAGGTGTTCCAGTCCATAACGCCTACGCGGTCCCCCGGCCTTACTCCCAGCCTTTCCAGAGCGTTGGCCAGCCGGCACACCCTCTCGTGGGCCTCTTTGTACGAATACCTGAAAATCGACCCGTCTTCCCGCCGCGACGCCACTTCCACCTCGGGATAGACCGCCGATCCATGCCGTAAAACCGAGATGGTGTTCAGTTGGTAGTCATCTCCGGTCGTTGCCGCAAACCCGCTGATCATTTGAAAACCCATCTTTCTCCCCCTTACGCAAAGTTAGAGCCAATGAGCCTTGCAATTGACACTATAGCAGACTAGAGAAGCTGTTTAAAACTTTACTGGAGCATCAACTGTTTTTCACGCAGTCGTTTGATCGTATCGCGCAGGGCGGCGGCTTTTTCGAACTTAAGGCCGCCCGCGGCTTCCTTCATTTCCTTTTCAAGGGCCTCGATCTGTTGGTCGGGTGAGACGATGGAGTCTGAATCAAACTCGGCCTGGGCTTGGAATACAAATTCGGAGTCGCGCGGTTTCATCCGGTATTCGGCAAGGATATCCGAGATATCCTTTTCCACCGATTTTGGGACTATATCGTTTGCACTATTGTATTCGAGCTGCTTTTCACGGCGTCTGTCGGTTTCCTGAATGGCGCGGTGCATGGAGTCGGTAATTTTGTTGGCATAAAGGATTACGGTTCCCATGACGTTTCGGGCCGCCCGTCCCGCTGTTTGAATCAGCGAGCGCTCGGATCTTAAAAAACCTTCGCTGTCGGCGTCCAAAACGGCTACAAGGGAGACTTCCGGAATGTCGAGGCCTTCGCGCAGAAGGTTTATCCCAATAAGGACATCGAAGTGGCCCAGCCGCAGGTCTCTCACCGTTTCGATGCGGTTTATCGTGTCGATGTCCGAGTGCATGTAGCGGACCCGGATGTCGAGTTCCGCGAGATATTCGGTAAGGTCCTCGGCCATTCTCTTGGTAAGGGTGGTAACAAGGACCCGGTGGCCCTCCTTTACGCGCTTACGTATTTCTCCGATGAGGTTATCGACCTGAAAGTCCGCCCTTCGGACTTCGATGGGCGGATCTACCAGACCGGTGGGCCTGATGATCTGCTCGACCACGTGGCCTTTGGTATGGGCCAGTTCGTAGGGCCCGGGGGTTGCGGAAACGTAGACCGCCTGATTGCGACGCTTTTCGAACTCTTCGAAATTAAGAGGTCTGTTATCAAGGGCCGAGGGCAGGCGGAAACCGTAGCGTACGAGGGTTTCCTTTCTCGCACGGTCGCCGTTGTACATGCCTCGAATCTGGGGCACCGTGATGTGGCTTTCGTCTATAAACAAAAGCCAGTCGGGCGGGAAATAGTCGAGCAGGGTGTAGGGGGGCGAGCCTTCGCTACGGCCGTCCAGATGCCTCGAATAATTTTCGATTCCGTGGCAAAAGCCCAGCTCCATAAGCATTTCGAGGTCGAAACGGGTGCGCTCTTCCACCCTCTGGGCTTCGAGGAGTTTTCCTTCCCGGTAGAACTGTTCGAGTCTTTGGCTAAGCTCAATCTTTATGGATTTTACCGCCCGCTCCAAGGTCTGCTGGGAAGTGACGTAATGGGTTCCGGGATAAATATCGGCCCGGTCCATCCGGCGGAAGGTCTTGCCCGTTAGCGGGTCGATTTCCTTTATCGAGTCCACCTCGTCGCCGAAGAACTCTATGCGTATAGCGCGGTCTTCCTCGTAGGCGGGGAAAACCTCGATGACGTCACCTCTTACGCGAAAAACGCCGCGATGAAAATCATAGTCGTTTCGTTCGTATTGAATGTCGACAAGTTTTCGAAGAACGTCTTCTCGCGGGACGTTCTGGCCGATTTTTAGCTGCAGAAGCATGTCCCGGTAGGCCTGGGGCGAACCCAGGCCGTATATGCACGACACGCTCGCCACTATTATGACGTCTCGGCGCTCGAGCAGCGAACGCGTTGCCGAATGACGCATCTTGTCGATGGTTTCGTTTATCGAGGAGTCTTTTGCAATGTATGTGTCGGTTTGCGGTATATAGGCTTCCGGCTGGTAATAATCGTAATAGGATACGAAATACTCGACGCTGTTTTCCGGGAAAAACGATTTGAACTCTCCGTAGAGTTGGGCCGCAAGGGTTTTGTTTGGCGCGATCACAAGGCTGGGTCTTTGGAGCCTGGCTATTACCTGGGCCATCGTGAAGGTCTTGCCCGAACCCGTTACCCCCAGAAGCGTCTGCTCCATGACCCCCTGGGCTATGTTGGCCGCCAGCTTTTCAATAGCCTGGGGCTGGTCGCCCATCGGCTCGAACTGGCTTTTTAAGAGGAAAGGTTTCATCGCCAGGATCCGTTTACATCTCAGAGAAGTTCAAGGTTTAGATCTATATATTATAATGCGGACCGCAGGCTATAAAAAGCCGGGCCGGTCGGCCCGGCAGGGGGGATTGCGCTCTGGCCAGGGTAAGATGTCTTGGCGTAGACGCATCAATCAGGCGCCGTCCAGGCCGGACCTGGATTTTTCCATAAGCCAGTGCTCGGTATCCAAATAATAGAACTTCAGATCAGCTAGAAGAATATAGTGGGACCTTTCCTCGGCTATCATGTGGTTTAGAAATTCGCGCTCGGCGGGTTCCACCGCGTCCTTAAGCCTTGCCACAAACATGTCTATGCCCTTGTTTTCAAGCTCCATGCCGCCTTCGATGGCTGCGATGTCGCTAAGGCATGCCTCGGGGATTGTCTCGCGCTTTTGCTTTAGCTTGCGCAGTACCTCGGACCTTTCCGGGGCGTCAATATCGTAGAAACGGCACGCATCCACGCCGCTTTCTCCCCTGGATAGATCGCTGTAGACCTGCTGAAGTCTTTCGAGGTGCTTTTGTTCCATATCCCTTAGCATCAGGAAAGTTTCCGTTCCAACCCGGTCGCCGCATTTGCCGGCCGCATCGGAATAGAAAGATTTCATTTTTTCCTTTATTTCAAGAGTTGCGCACATAATATCGAGAAGACGATCCGTCATCTTTTTCTCCTTCAGGGGCAAAGCCGATGGAAGGTTTTTAACTGGATCTCCATCGTTGTTGTTTTGGCGAGACGAAGGTATAAAAAACTTCTTAAGGCCGGTAAAGCTTGCTCACGCTTGCCCGGCCTTAAGCCAAGGGTGTTTGGACTTTCTTATTTGGCGGGAGCCGGACTCACCGGGTGGGCCGCGGGAACCTGAGGCTGGGCCGGCGCCTTTGCCTTTGTCTGCTGTGTCACAGGGGTCTTGACGTTCATAAGCGAACTGCTTTCCCGCACACCGTGCCTGGTAGCCATGGAAAGCAGAATGCAGGTTATCATGAACACGACCGCCGCTCCGGTGGTCAGTTTACTCATGAAGGAACTGCCCCCTGAGCCTCCGAAAAGTGTTTGTGACGCCCCGCCGAAGGCCGCCCCCATTTCGGCGCCTTTGCCCGATTGGAGCAAAACGATTACGACAAGCGAAATACAGACCAATACGTGAATCACTATTACGAATGTAGTAAACAATTTAAAATTCTCTTTCGCCTAGACGTTGAATTGAATGAGGCTTTTAAAGGAATCGACCTCCAGGCTTGCGCCTCCTACCAGAGCTCCGTCGATATCCGGTTGGGCCATAAGTGCGTCCACATTAGACGGCTTAACCGATCCACCATATAATATTCTTACAGTTTTTTCAATGGCCCTGGTAAAAATCGCTGAAATTGTGCCCCGAATGTGTGCGTGCACTTCCTGGGCCTGTTGGGGAGTTGCGGTTCTGCCCGTTCCGATAGCCCAAACAGGTTCGTAGGCTATTACCACCCCGGAGAGCTGTTCCGCGCTCAAGCCATTTAGCGCTCCCTTAAGCTGTTTGTCGATAACCTCAAAGGTCTCTGCCCGTTCGCGCTCCTCAAGCACCTCTCCGACGCACACAACGGGAGTCATCGCGGCCTTTATGACCGCGGCCGTTTTGAGCCTCACGGTTTGGTCGGTTTCACCGAAGAGTTGACGGCGCTCGGAATGTCCCACAATTACGTAGGAGCATCCAAGGTCCTTTAGCATAGCCGTTGAAATCTCGCCGGTAAAGGCGCCCTTTTCCTCCCAGTGGCAATTCTGAGCTCCGAGGCTGTAGCCCTTTTGCTTCAAAACATCCCTTAGCGCCTTTAGTGCCGTGAAAGGCGGGGCAACGAGCACTTCTCGGTCGTCTAAGGGCCCGGTTTGCTTCTGGAGCGTTTCCATGAAAGAGATAGCTTCAGACGGGGTCTTGTGCATTTTCCAGTTGGCCGCGATGAGGACTTTCCTATCGGGGTTCATTTTTTCTCCTTCCGCAAATTTCTTGACCTGGCTTAGCATTTTTCCAGGGCTGCAACCCCGGGAAGCTCTTTTCCCTCGAGCATTTCGAGGAAAGCGCCTCCCCCCGTCGAAATGTAGCTGACCTTGTCTTCAGCCTTCGCCTGTCTTAGCGCTGCCGCCGAATCGCCTCCGCCGACTATGGTAAGGGCCCCGAGGGTTCCCAGGAATTGGGCAATGGCAAAGGTGCCCTTGTTAAAGGGGGGAGATTCGAAAACACCCATCGGGCCGTTCCAGATGATAGTGCCGCAACTCTTTAGAGTCGCTTCAAAGAGCTCCACCGACTTTTGGCCGATGTCAAGAATCCTCATGTCTTCAGGCACGCTTTGGATCGAAACCTCTCTGGCCCGCGCACCTGCTGCCTCCTCGGTTGCCACGACAACATCGACGGGCAGAAGTATCTTTACGCCTCTTTTGTTTCCGGCTTCGAGCAGCGCCGCGGCCTTTTCGACGAAATCCTCTTCAATGAGGGATTTGCCCGTCTCAAGGCCCCGGGCCTTGAAAAACGTGTTAGCCATAGCTCCCCCGATAAGCAGGTAATCGGTTTTGGCAATGAGGTTTTCAAGCAGCCCCAGCTTGGTTGAAACCTTTGCTCCGCCGACAATTATGGCCAGCGGCCTCCTGGGGTTTTTCATGGCCTTATTGAAATAATCGATTTCCTTTTCGAGTTGATAGCCGGCCGCGCAGACGCGGGCAAATCGGGTTATTCCTTCAACGGAAGCGTGGGCGCGGTGAGAAGCCGCGAAAGCCTCGTTAACGTAAATATCGGCCAGTCCTGCCAGCAGCTTTGAAAACTCGGGGTCGTTTTTTTCTTCCTCGGGATGAAAACGCAGGTTCTCAAGCAGGAGCACCTCTGCTGCTTTAAGCTGCGAGACCATCTTTTCAACCTCCGGGCCAACGCAATCGGGGGCAAGAACCACGGGTTGCCCCAGGAGTTGGGACAGCCGCTCGGCCGCGGGAGCAAGCGAATATTCGCGTAGGACCTTGCCTTTGGGCCTTCCCAGATGCGAAGCGAGAATGAGCCCGGCGCCCGAGTCCAGAACCTTCCGTATGCTGGGCAGCACCGCGCGAATGCGTAAATCGTCTTTTACGTGCTGCTCCTTATCCAAAGGGACATTGAAATCGACTCGCATGAACACGCGCTTGCCCTTGAGATCGAGTTCATCAAGGCTTTTCACCACACCCCTCCTCCTAAAAGATTTATTCCAGCGATTGGCCCATCATTACCGCCAGGTCGGCCGCCCTGCTCGAATATCCATACTCGTTGTCATACCAGCTAAATACTTTTACCATGCGGCCCGCCATAACGGTCGTGAGCTTGGAATCGAAGTTGGACGAAAAGTAGGTGTGGTTGAAATCCACCGAGACAAGCTCCTCGGTCACATACCGGAGGATCCCCTTAAGAGGCCCGTTGGCCGCCTCCTCCATCACCTTGTTTACTTCCTCCTTAGTGACGTCGCGGCCCAGCCGGCAAACAAGGTCGACAAGGGAGACGTTGGGCGTTGGAACGCGAATGGCCAGACCATCCAGCTTGCCCTTAAGATCCGGGATGACCTCGGCTACCGCCCGCGCCGCCCCGGTGGTCGTTGGTATCATCGACAGTGCGGCCGCTCTCGATCTACGGCGGTCCTTGTGCATCGAATCGTGCAGCCTTTGGTCCATAGTGTAGGCATGGATGGTGGTCATAAGGCCGTGCTCGATTATGAACCTGTCGTGGAGAAGGGAAGCGACGGGGGCAAGGCAGTTGGTGGTACAGGAGGCGTTGGAGACAATATTGTGGGTGCGTGGGTCGTAGGACTCCTCGTTTACCCCGATGACGAATGTTGCGTCCATGTTTTTTCCGGGGGCCGTTATGATAACTTTTTTAGCCCCGGCGTCGAGGTGCTTTTTAGCGTCGTCGCGGTTTGTAAATCGGCCCGTTCCTTCCAAGACAACGTCAATCTTTAACTCTCGCCACGGCATTTGGGCCGGATCGCCTATCTTGAGGCATTTAATGGGTTTACCCTCCACGATCAATTCATCGTCGGTTCCCTCGATCTCGGTGGGCCAGACGCCGTGGACCGAGTCGTATTTTAAAAGATAGGCCAGTTCGGAGGGGCTTGCCAGGTCATTTAACGCAATAACTTCCAGGGGAAGTTTTCTGTCTTTGATGATTTTAAAAATCGTTCGCCCGATGCGTCCAAACCCGTTGAGAGCTATTCGAGTGGTCATGTGATTACTCCTTTGATTGTGCAGTGAAACTGTCAATTACAAAACCTGATAAAACGCATATATAATTATAAATTAACAGTATTCCAGAGGAAATAAACCCGAAGCGCAGATTGGAAATCCTATCATGCACTGAAGTGTCCAACTAGATCAAATAAATTCTATCTTCATTTAAGATTTGAGTCCTGAATGGAAAATTACGTCAAAATGTAAGACTAATTCACAAAAAGTAAAGCTATGCTCTGTAATCTTAGCCCGACGGGTTCAAAAGGCGGAATTTCACGGGCGTTCCTGGACGAAGTCCCAGTTTTGAGGCCGCGTTTCCCCGATTTATGGCTATTTCGATAAAACCGGCGCTCCCGGCCAGGCCCAGAGCTTCACCGGGTTTTACCATGGCGTAGGTTTTTGCAAGCAAAACCGATACTCCCGCGGTGCGGACGGTCCAGGAGCGCGCGGGAGCCCTTTTTTGCAAAATAGCGATGTCTACATTGGTAACCGCGTTTCCGAAGCGGTCGATGTGAATCACCTCGCCTTCGATGGTGTCTTTGCCCAGGGCGGGTTCGCCCCAGGAAGTGGAAATAAGGCCGCACGGGGCCCCAAAATTTTCGAAGGAAACCCCGGCGGCCAGGTGAGCGGCCGCGGGCGCGAAGATATCCCGTCCATGGAATGTGCTGCTCACCGGGTTTCGCCTCAATTGCTCATTTTCCAGAACTCTTGCCTCCCAATCGGTTTTCCCCTTTAAAATCAGGGAAAAAAGGCCGTTATCGGGTCCTACGAAAAAACAGCCCCCCGCCTTTAGGACCACCGCCCTCCGATCGGTTCCCACGTCGGGGTCGACGACCGCGAGGTGGATTGTACCGGGGGGAAAATATGTGTGGGAGGCGTAGAGAAGGAAAGCCGCCGAACGGATCTCCTGGGGGCCGATGAGGTGGCAGATATCTACCAGGCGGGCCGCGGGGCAAATCTGGAGGATTACTCCTTTCATTATGCCCACATATTGGTCCTGGAGCCCGAAATCGCTTAAAAGGGTGATCACCGGGGAAGCCAAAGGATTTTTCCTCCCGCGAAAATGGTTACTAAAGAAATGGCAAAACTTACGCTATTCTGATAAGGATCTGGTTAACGAGTCAAGACTTGTTTTTTATCCACAGCGGAGGCGTAGCTCAATGAATTCCAGGAGGCGCAGATGATGTTGCAAGATAGTAACCCGGCTGTCGAGAAGTTGCTTGCTTTTGCCAGGGACGTGGTTTCGGGCGCCGGCGACAAAGCCCTTGGCATGTATGGAAAAGGCGATGCGGCAGTCAAATTCGATGAAAGGCTCGTTACTTCGGCCGAGCTCGAATTGACGGAGTTTTTTAAGGAAAGGCTCAATTCGGTTTTTCCAGGCCACGCAATCTTTGGCGACCGGCTTCCCGAAGAAGACTACGTCCACGGAGATAAAAGATATCTCTGGATATACGATCCCCTGGACGGAGTGGCCAACTTTCAGGCCGGAATTCCCATCTGGGGAATTTCCCTGGCTCTGCTTGAGAACTTTTGGCCGGTCTTCGGGGTTACTTTCATGCCCGTAACGGGCGATCTTTTTTATGCTTCCGTGGGACAGCGGGCCTTTTGGGGCGAGCGGGAAATCAAGATTCCCGATACGGGTGAGATCAGCAACGAATCGGTGTTGCTGACCTATTCGCGCTTCCATAACCATTACCATTCCACTTTTCCGGGGAAGATCAGAAACCTGGGATCGACGGCGGCCCATGTCCTCTATGTGGCCACGGGGCGGGCGGAAGGCGCGCTTTTGGCCAACGTGTCCTATCGCGACCTTGCCGCCGCGCAGATTATTTTGGAAGCCGCGGGCGGAAAGATACACCGGCTTGACGGCAGCCACTTTCATTTAAGCGATTATCTTGGCGGCCAGCGCATCGAGGAACACCTCATCGCGGCCCCCGAGGGTTCCTTTGAATCCATACGCATGTATCTAAATGAGATCGGCGGGAAGTAGCCCCCTTTTTCGAGGGGAAATTGCCCCTGTGACGGCTCGCCGGCGATTATTGGAGAGGAGGCATGCCTTGTATGCCTCCCCTCTCCAAACTCTTTGATCGCATGGATCAAAACCAGGACATTTTTTCAAAAATCATGGACGGCAAAGATTTCGCGGAAGTTGTCAAGGCCTGGATGCTCAGGAAGGTTTATGACAGGCTTACTAAGACCGTCATTAATTACCGAACCTATGCCGTGCCCACAAATCATTGGTGGGCAACGCTTTCGCTTTTGCTTTTGCCCACCCTGGGATGTTCGGTTATTTGTGCATTTCTTAGTAACAAGCATGCCAGCTAACAGTTAAATCCAGCCGATGCCGCTTCGAAGGTGTCACTTCCCTTGAAGTTGTGTTCTTTCACCAATAGCGGTAAAGGACGCCTTTTAGCCAGAGCGAGTGGATGAAATTCCCAAGGCGCTTGTGAGCCGCAACCAAACCGAACCACGGAAGCTTGTGTTCCTCTTTTATAACGGGGTCTTCGCTGTTTTCGCTGATAAAACAGGGAATTTTTTGGGTCTGATTAAGCAAGATATTGATTTGATTAGATATTTAAGGATTGTGAGGTCCAAAAAACAGCGTTGGAACAGCAAACTAACAGCGTGGGAACAGCGTTAAGACCCTCCTTAATTACCGAAGATATGCCGTGCCCACCCTTGGAATGTTCGGTGTGTTTTAAGCATTTCTTAACAGCTTATTCATTTTTTAAAGAGCAGCGTCACCGAATGAGTCCTGCCACAGGCCGATCGGACGAGGACGCTCCGGTCCCACGGAGCTTATAGCATGCGGTTTTTTGAAGCGCCAAGCGGCAACCAAAAGCGGCAAGCGGGAGCGGAAACCAGAAGGGGCAATAGAAGCGGCAACGCTTGCGGCGTCCACCGCGAAAGAATCCTTCACCTTGTCAATTAGAATTACGCGCGATTGGACTGCCCTTTGGATAACGGTGTATTGACTTTGCGGGCCAATTGAAATAATTAAAATTATCTGGGCCTTGTATCGGATTTGCTGCCTTGCAAAGTTATCGGATGGGAAGGCGTTAAAGCAGCGGCGTTTTCCCAGGGGCGTAAAAAGTTGTTGCTTAAAGCAAATGGGGGGCTGCAGTCCGCCATTGTGCCCGCTTAATCGCACGCCCTG
Organism: Syntrophobacteraceae bacterium; assembly: GCA_049976905.1. Classification (GTDB taxonomy): domain Bacteria; phylum Desulfobacterota; class Syntrophobacteria; order Syntrophobacterales; family Syntrophobacteraceae; genus SbD1. Next base: position 22,472 of record JBMFHI010000004.1, read on the forward strand.
CCTTAGGGCTCGATTCCAAGACCCTGCCGCTGCCCCAAGCGGCCCACCCCGTCGCCTTCCACCGGGGCGGTCAGGGAGCGCGAGGGGCTGCCTCCATTCAGGAAGGGTTCCTGCCGCGATCATTTGCAAATGGTCCTCCGCAAGCGGCAGGCTATTGCGCTTGAGTCCGGGGAAAGCAAGCCCTCCCCCGGTCGAATCTGAGGAGAAAGGACTAAACATGAAAGAGGACGTCGCAAGGGTTCGTACTTTCGCATTAATCTCGCACGGCGGTGCGGGTAAGACCTCTATTGCCGAGGCCATGATTTTCGGCGCAGGCGCTACGACGAGGTTGGGCAAAGTGGACGAAGGCAGCTCGGTCCTGGACTTTGAGCCTGAAGAGATCAAGCGCAAGGCGACCATAAGCAGTTCGGTTTATTCTTTTACCTGGAAAAAACAGCCCTTCACCTTGATCGATACTCCCGGGGATTTTAACTTTATCGCAGAAACCAAGACCTCCATGCAGGGGGGCGACTCCGTGGTCGTAGTCGCCGACGCCGTTGACGGCGTTCGGGTGCAGACCGAAAAGGTCTGGGAGTTTGCCAACGAGTTCAAGCAGCCAAAAATTGTATTCATAAATAAAATGGACCGGGAACGGGCCGATTTTGCCAAAACGGTGCAGGCGATTCAAAATGTTTTCGGCACTAACTGCGTGCCGCTGCAAATACCTATCGGCGCTGCCGAAAGCTTTAAAGGGGTTGTAGATATCCTTGGCGGCAAGGCCTATGTCTACGGCGGGGACGACTCGGGAAAATTCGAAGTAAAGGATATGCCCGAAGATCTTTTGAGCCTGACCGAGCAGTACAGGGAGGCGATCGTCGAACATGTGGCCGAAACAAATGACGAATTGCTGGAAAAATACCTCGAAGCCGGGGAACTGTCGGCTGAGGAAATAACGGCAGCGCTGCGGGATGCCGTGATGAGCGGCAAATTGATCCCCATCGCATGCGGATCGGGAATGACCAATAAGGGCATTCAGCCATTGCTCGACCTTATCGGTGAATGCATGCCCTCACCGTTGGAGCGGGGGGCGGTTATGGGGCGCACGCTCAAAGGAGATTCTCAAGCCCTTAGAGAGCCCGATGCGGCCGCGCCCTTTAGCTCCACAGTAATCAAGACCGTTAGCGACCCCTATGCGGGGAGGCTCTCCATTCTGCGGATTTTTTCAGGAACTCTTACCCCCGATTCCACGGTTCTTAATGCGAACAAGGGCGTCAAGGAGCGCTTCGGGCAGCTTCTAAGGATCAAGGGAAAGAACCAGGAACCCATCGAGTCGGCCGGTCCCGGCGATATCGTGGCAGTGGCAAAGCTCAAGGAAACCGTAACGCAGGATACACTCTGTTCGGAAAAAGACCCCGTGGTCTTTCCCGCAATCGAAATCCCTCCGGCTATCTATTCCCTGGCGGTCGAGCCCAAGAGCAAGGGAGATGAGGAAAAGATCTTTTCTTCCCTCTCACGGCTGATGGAAGAAGATCTTACCTTAAAGCTGCAAAGAAACGACGAGACCCGCGAAATGATTCTCTCCGGGATGGGAGAAATTCATATAGAGGCCGTAGTGGAAAAGCTCAGACGCAAGTTTGGCGTCGAGGTCAACCTTAAGCTGCCCAAAGTATCCTACAAAGAGACGATCAAGGGCAAAGCCCGCGTCCAGGGAAAATACAAAAAACAGTCCGGCGGGCGCGGTCAGTACGGCGACTGCTGGATCGAAATTGAAGCTCTTCCCAGAGGCGAGGGGTTCCAGTTCTATGACAAGATTGTGGGCGGAGTCATCCCCAGGCAGTACATACCGGCGGTGGAAAAGGGAATCGTGGAGGCTTTAAACGAAGGCCCGCTTGCGGGCCATCCGGTCGTGGACTTCAAAGTAGACCTCGTAGACGGATCGTACCATACGGTTGATTCCTCCGAAATGGCCTTTAAGATCGCGGGTTCCATGGCCTTTAAGAAGGGCGTTATGGAAGCCAGGCCCACTTTGCTCGAACCCGTCATGGAAATGGAGATCACCGTTCCAGACGACGCCATGGGAGATATCATAGGAGATCTCAATTCCAGGCGGGGCAGGGTGCTGGGGATGGAAACCAAGGGCAACAAACAGATAGTAAAAGCAAACACGCCCCTTTCCGAAGTGCTCAAGTATGCTCCTGACCTTCGCTCGATGACTGCGGGCCGGGGGATGTTCACAATGAGGTTTTCTCATTATGAGGAAGTTCCCGGGCCGCTTCAGGAAAAGATAATCGAGCTCGCCAAAAAGGATAGGGAAAAGGAAGAAAAATAGAGGCGGTACAATTTGGTGCAAAGAGCGCGGGAGGGTGCAAAGAACGCAAAGAACGCGGGGGTACTGGCGTTTAGGTAGTTCCATTTAGCTCACGCGAAGACGCGAAGACGCGAAAACA